>NZ_JBWPXC010000001.1:0-440822 GCF_056590915.1 Limosilactobacillus sp. C0001E2
ACTCCGATTGAATATCGAAATCTTACCTTAGAAAAAGTTGTCTAAATTAAAGTGTCCAACTTACAGGGTTCACTTCAAAGTAACTATTTCAGGTTACCTAGCATTTTTATATTTAGAATATCTTGATATTTTTCATTAAATTCCGCATTTGCAGTGCGCTCCATGGCATGTACTCAGCAATCGTCAAACCAACTAGGTCGTATTTTTGACTTAATTGGCTGACATAGTTCCAGGCACTTTCCTGAGGGATTTTACCAATTGCTGCATTATCTGGAATTTCAATTTGGCTAAGTGCTGGATCGTTAAAGAAAGTTGCATAAAAACTTTTTGGGGCCATTACATCAATGTCAAAGTGAACAAAGATCTTCTTAAAATTATGCTTCTCAAGCCATTCTACAGTTGTAGAGAAGTCGATCGTATTGGTGACTTGTGGCTGATATGAAATACCGAGCCGCTTTAGTTCGTCCTTTTCATGTGATAATGGCTCCGACAAGGCTGGATAAAAGACTTGATCTGCAGAAATAGGATGCTGAACAAGACTAGCTAAAGCGGGATCACCAGCATTTAGTAAATTTCCTAACACCATTGCATGTTCATTATAAAACATTTCAGGTGTTGAAATATCTGGATGAGCATCAACCCAGATTACAGCAAGATCACCATCATAATAACCATTTAAGTAATCAACAGGTGCCTGTGATACTAAACAGTTACCACCTAAAGTAATAATTTTATTGGGATGATGTTTTTGAATGACTTCAGCTGTATCAATCACGTTTTGTTTGACGATTGATTGCCCATAGACACCATTTTCTTTTTCTAATTTGGCTGGTTGGTCAGGAATGCGAACTGTTACAGAGTCTTGTTCAGAATTTTCTGGAGCAATTGTTGTTAGAATTTCTGCACCAAGTCGATAGACTGGATTTTGTCCTGCTTGCCAATCGGGAACAGTTAATCGAAGTGTTTTTTCCATTATTGTCAACTCCTTTGTATTTCCTATGGATAACATGATAAAGTCTATAGTAAGAATAGAGTCAAGGAGTAAAATTATGTTTTCGATTGGAAAAATGGCTAAGTTAGGTCAGACGTCTGTTCAGACACTTCGTTTATATGACCGACTCAATTTATTAAAGGTGGCCCACCGTGATATTGATAGCGGATATCGATACTATACAGCTGACCAATTATTTAGGTTAAAATTGATTAAGTATTTGCAAGAAACTGGATTGTCGTTGCAAGAAATAAAGCAGGTAATGGATCAACCTGATTTATTATCGGACTTCTGGGAGAAGCAAGAACAAGTAATTCGTGGAAATATTCAACGAGAAAAAGAACGCTTACGAATGGCCCAATTTCAAAAACACCAATTTGAGATTGTTAAAATACTGGAACAGAAAGTTGATGCGGGAGTTTACTATCGGCACGTAAACCAGTTGGTATATCAACAGCCAATTCAAGATATTATTACACCGGTTGATAAACCAGATCAGGAAATGATAACACTTGACCAGCAGCTGCTTGAGTTAGGACAAGTTCCAAACTTGGAATATGGCTTTATTTTTAAAGCTGACAATTATTTGAACCTAAGTGACATTCATTACCAATTCCAATTTAAGACCCTTATGAATAATATCGATGGGGCAATTAAGCAGGGAGGATATTATGCATGTATTGCTTTTAATTGGTCACGGGTTAAGTATCTTAGTTACTATCGACAGTTATTAGATATGCACCGAGAAAAAGTCAGCGAAAGTCCAATGGTGATTGAGGAATCATATCCACAAGATTATCGCCGTTTAAATGATGGTACTAACTTTATTACTGAACTACGGATTCAAGTCAGGTAGACTGCTAATAAAAACGACCGATTATTAGCATATTTATTCTTGAAGGGTTATACTAAAAGAAGTAAATTTAGGTTTGCCAAAATCAAAATTGAGAGAAGGAGAAATCATGAATATCTTTTGGCGAGTACTTTGGGTTGTTGCTTACGCGATTACAGCTTACTTTACCTTTACCGGCAATATGATGATGGGAATGTACTGGATGGCTGGTACCATGTTGTGTGAAGCCGTGGTTGGTTTGGTGATGAATTTACGTAAATAAAGCTAAATTAGAAAAAATCCGCTCATTGAAGGAATTACCTCCCTAAATGAGCGGATTTTTTTATTGTTGTATTAATTGGCGAACGTGATCCATAAAGTTCTTAACCTTACCAGTAGCATGTTTAGGGGCGAGAATACCATACTCAACTTCAATATTAGTCTTTAGGGGAATTGTGACTAAATTAGGGTGAATATCTTTCCAAGGAGTTACATTGATTAATGCATCATTTTCATCAACGGCCTGGTTAAAGACATTAATATCATAACGTCCATTGGTGTACTTAATGGTAATTTCCGGATCAGTATCAAGAATCTCTTGGCGTAATTGGTCGTTTTTTTCACTGACCCCGGTTGGTACCATCAGAAGGGTTTGTCCCTTTAAGTCCGTAATTGACAGTTCTTCTTTGCTAGCGAGCGGATTATCACTTCGTACCGCAATACCAAATTGGTAAGTACCCAACGGAATTGCAGTTACTAAACTTCTGGTGGTGGCTTGATCAAAGGTTCCAATCATAATGTCACATTCCCGGCCGAGCATTGAATATTCACGGTTATTAGCGGTTAAGTCTCCTGGGATTTGTAAAATTTGCAGCTGGTAATTTGGTAGTTGGGTTTTAATCTGATTCCAGGTGGGCATAAAAGGCATACTTGGATGGAGAAGGGATGTACCGAGGCGAATATTTTGAATGGTGCCATCTAATTGGTGACAATCCGTATACACCTGCGTGGTTAACTTAAGCACGGTTTCAGCATATTTCAAAAAGACTTTACCACTTGGGGTCAGGGTTACACCGGTACTGGCACGATCAAATAGCTTAGTATCAAGCTCCTGCTCCAGTCGGTTAATTTGTTTCATTACCGCAGTACTGGAAATGAAGTTCTGTTCGGCGGTTTTTGTGAAGCTTCCAGAGCGTACGACTGAAATAAAAGTCTGTAAATTATTGGTTTCCATAGTATTGCCTTCCTATCAACCATTAGTTAACACCATCTTAACGATGAGCTTCTTCCTTGTCAATGGTATTGGTTGCATAATAAAACCATCGAATGAAGCAAGGAGGCATTGAGATGAAAAGAGTGTTGATTTTGGGAGCAACAAGTAATATCTCACATTATTTGATTCCAAAGTTGCTCCATCAAGATGTTTTTCTGACTTTATTTGCTCGTCATGGTCGACAGCGGCTCACACAACTAGTCAGTAACCCAAAAGTTCACGTCATGAACGGTGATTGGAATCAAATCGATGATCTGCAACGAGCTATACAAAATCAACAAATCGTCGTGATGGCGACTAGTCAATTTATTGAGGCCAATAAAAATGTGGTTGCCGTGATGAAAGCTAAACACGTTAATCGCTTAATTACTGTTAGTGAATTAGGAATTGAAGATGAGGTCACCGGTGCGTTTGGCAAATGGAGTCAAAAGATGATGGGGAATAACCAAAATCTAATCGAAGCCGCCAATATTATTAAAACAAGTGGTCTGAACTTTACCTTAATGCGGTTGGCCTGGCTTTATGATCAGGATGGTAATGAAGAATACGAAGTCATCCCATCTGGCCAAGCGTTTCAGGATACGCAACTAACTCGTCAGGCCGCTGCGCAATTTATTGCTGAGATCGTAAACAATCCGGCGAAAGCATCTTACCAGAGTGTTGGTGTCGCTGAACCGAATACTAAATGGGCTAAACCATCGTTTTACTGATTGGAGGAATTGACATGCAAACATTAATCACGTTCGTTATTAGTTTCATTTTACTTTCAGTAGTTTTACCAAAGAATAATTAAAGGGAGGCATGCAAAATGGCAAGTAATATTTTAATCGCCTATTTTAGTCACTGGGGCCATAGTAAGGAGTTTGCAGAAGCAATTCAAAAGCTAACTGGAGGAGACTTATTTGAAATTAAAACGAGTCAATTCTATCCAGCAGAACATGATCCATGTTCAATTCAAGCACATAAGGAGCAATTAGCCGATTATCGTCCAGAATTAATTAATCAGGTTCCTAATATTGACCAATATGATACCGTTTTGATTGGTCATCCAATCTGGTGGTACCGGGAACCAATGGTCATTCGGTCATTCTGGGAAGCATATGATTTTAGTAACAAGAAAGTAATTCCATTTGCAACTTCTGGCGATGTTGGAATTGAAAATACTGAAAAGGACACGAAGAGATTCTTGCCAACCGCAATCGTAAAGCCAGGATTACGACTGGAAACCCATGCGGTGACAAGTAGTACCACGCAAATTGAAAAATGGTTAAAAGAGGATGGTGTAATCTAATGAAAAAAATAGTAATTGCAGTAATGTTGTTGGTTTTTGCTAGTGTGCCGCTAGTTGCTCGGGCAGCAAGTTCTCGGGTAACCACTGATGATGTAGTCGGTGTTTGGGTTAACCACCACGATAAGGATATTCATCAACAAATTACCTTTACCAAGAATCATCATTGGCGAGAAAACCAGCATGGGCAAAAGGATATTTATAAGGGTACTTGGAAGATAACTGGTAAGCATGAAATCACCTTGGCACCCTATGATGAAGTGATTCGCTTTAGTAAGAACAATCACAAGATGACGGTGATTAACTATGATCACGTCTTGACAAGAAACCCGCGTTAACCACAAGAAAGGATGATTAAAATGAGTAAACAATTAGTCGAAGTTATCATTAATAATGATGTTAAAGTAACTGCCCAATTTGAAGATAATGCAACAACCCGTGAATTAATTTCACGGATGCCATTTACGATTAGTATGGATAACCTCTATGCACCACGTGAAATGTGTCACCGTTATGGTCGCGGTGGCTTGCCAACTGATGATGCCAGGGACCGTTCATACAAAGTTGGCGACATCTCCTACTGGCCGCCGATGGGGAGCTTAGTGATTCTATACAAGCAAAATGGTGAAATCTTTGAACAACAACCAATTGGTCACATTGATAGTGACGTGAGCTTCTTTAGTAAGCTGGGTTCAGCTGACGTTACCTTTCGCTTAAAAGCTTAATTTAGAAGAAACTATTCGGAAGGGAGAAATCAGGATGACAGAGGTTAATTATGATTTTAATGGCAAAGTTGCAATTGTTACAGGAGCACGGACCGGGATTGGCCTAGCAGCAGCAAAAAAATTTGCCCAAGCTGGGGCAGCAGTTGTATTAGCGGGACATCATGAGCCAAAAGATGAAGCAGCCGATCTCCGGAAGCAAGGTTATAAAGCTGACTCATTCGCTGTCGATGTTGCTAATGAAGCTCAAGTTCAACAAATGGTTGAATTCACCGTTGAAAAATTTGGTCGATTAGATTTTGCCTATAACAATGCAGGTATCCAGAGTCCAATTACTAATACTGCTGATCTGGCTTTGGATGAATATGAGAAAGTGATGGATACCAATCTCAAAGGTGTTTTCCTTTGCATGAAATATGAATTACGACAAATGGCAAAGCAAAATGAAGGTGGCAAGATTGTTAACTGTTCATCAATGGGCGGCCTGGTTGGATTACCAGGACGGAGTGCTTACCACGCTTCTAAGCATGGGGTCCTGGGAATGACTAAGAGCACGGCCCTTGAATATGCAGATCAGGGAATTAACGTCAATGCCGTTTGTCCAGGAGTGATTCATACACCAATGGTTGATCGGATGATGAAAACTGAAAAGCACGCCATGGATGAGTATATTCGGGACATCCCAGAGGGACGGTTGGCAGAACCAGACGAGATTGCGGATGCAGTATTATTCCTATGTTCAAATGCTGCAAGTTATGTTGTTGGGCAAGCGCTGGCTGTTGATGGTGGCTACACAATTCACTAAACAATCTGTTAGTGACATTTTAAATGGTATCAACTAATAGTTAATAGAATATTAAATCATCGGCGATTCTATTAATCTTGCTAAGGATTTAAGATTAATAGTGTTGAAAGAGATAATACAAAGTAATCATTTTAAGGAGGAAGTTAATGATGGCTGTTAAAGGAAAAGTAGTAGTAATCACAGGTGCAGCTTCAGGAATTGGTGAAGCAACAGCTAAATTATTGGCCGCCAATGGTGCCATGGTTATGCTTGGGGCCCGCCGTGAAGACCGACTTTACAAGATTGCTAATGAAATTAACGTTAATGGTGGACGGGCAGATTTCCGGACTGTTGATGTTACTAAGCCTGAAGAAGTTGAAGCGTTAGTAAAGGCGGCTCAAAATAGTTTTGGCAAGGTTGACGTTATCTTTAACAATGCCGGAATCATGCCAAATTCACCAATGAGTGCTGTCCGGACTGATGAATGGAACAAGATGATTGACGTTAATATTAAAGGGGTTCTTAATGGAATCGCTGCGGTAATGCCAATTTTCACTGCCCAAAAGCATGGTCACATTATTACCACTTCATCAGTTGCTGGTCTTAAGAATTATGTTGGCTCTGGGGTTTACGGTGCTACTAAGTTTGCCGTTAAGAACGCGATGGAAGTTACCCGGATGGAAAGTGCTAACGAAGGGACTAATATTCGGACAACTACCCTTTACCCAGCTGCAATTAATACTGAATTGCTTAACCACATTGGTGATGAAAAGACCGCTTCAAACATGAAGAACTTCTACAAACAACATGGAATTTCACCAGATGCAATTGCACGGGTTGTCAACTTCGCCATTGACCAACCAGAAGACGTTGATATTTCCGAATTCACGATTTACCCAACTAACCAAGCATAAGATCCTATAAGGCTGAGTGAAAAGCTCAACCTTATTTTTCTACAAGGAGGAAAGACAATGAAAAAGTTACGAATCACAGGAATTGTTATTCTTGGTTTAGCAATTATCTTAGGGATTTGTTACCAACAAGGAATAATTCATTCAAGTAGTAATAAATATATTAAGTCCTCAACCCCAACAATCTTCTTTCATGGCTGGGGAAGCAGTGCGCATGCAGAACAACATATGGTTAATGCGGCTAAACGGGCAGGAGTTACTAACACCGTGATCCACGCTAATGTTAATCAGAAAGGTCAAGTAACTTTAGTCGGAAAGATTCCGCACCACGCCAATAATCCAATCGTTATGGTTAATTATGCAGATAACAAAAATAGTGATTATCACCAAGATGGTAAGTATGCATTCAACGTAATTGAAAAGCTTCAAAATACTTATCATTTTAAACAAATTAACTTGGTTGGTCATTCAATGGGTAATATGTCAACTAGTTTTTACTTATTAGATCATGCACATGATCAAAAGTTACCACGGCTAAATAAACAGGTAGCAATTGCTGGCCATTTTGATGGAATCAAGGGGCGTGACTTGCCAGGTAACTTAGCAGTGAATTCTCATACTGGCCAACCTAATAAAATGAGCCCAGCTTATCGACAGTTACTAGGATTGCGTAGCATCTATCCAAAGTCAGCCAAGGTATTAAATATGTATGGTGATATCGGCGATGGTTCAGATGGACAAGTAACGAATGAATCATCAAAGACAATGCGCTATTTAGTTTCCGGACGGGCTACATCTTATCAAGAAAAGAAATTTTCTGGTAAGCAAGCTCAACACAGTAAATTACATAGTAATCGACAAGTTGATCAAGCATTAATCAACTTCTTATGGTCAAAGTAGGGGGATTCATCGATGAAAATAAGTGTGCCACTAACTAAAGATGGGTATTTACCAGATAAGTATTTTAAATATTCGACTATTAAAAGAGCCGGCCAACCAGTAGTATCATTTCCCGTTAAGATAGCTGATGTTCCTGACGGAACTGAGTGCTTAGCATTATCGCTAATTGACTATGATGCGGTTCCACGAACGGGCTTTCCTTTTATTCATTGGTTGGCGACGAACCTGCCTGTTCAAAGTATTCCGGAAGATTTTAGTAGTGTTTTTGAAGGCCCTCAAGGAATGAATACATGGGCTTCACGGTTTTACGATGAAGATGATGAATACGTTATTAGTCACTATGCTGGTCCCATGCCGCCTGAAAAGCCGCACCGCTATACTCTAACCATTTATGCACTCAGTCAGGCCATGAATGTTAAAGATAAGTTTTTCTATAATGATTTCCGGGATGAACTGGCCGAGAAGATATTAACCAAAACAGAATTAATGGTAAATGCGCGTGATTAAAAAGGGAAACATCGAAGTGACAGTTAAAAATTGTGAAAGAATTTTATTAATTCTGTTGGTAATTATAAGTATTCTCAATTTGATTTTTGCAAACCAGTTTGCGGTGACATTAGCAATCGTTTCCGTATTAGTCCTGATTTGTGGTTTTCATCATTTAGGCAACGCTTTTAAGTGGGCAACTGGAATTTTTTTGTTGCTTGGATTAGTAATTGCTCAGTACGATCATTTTGCCTTAGCCAGAGTAATTGATGCTGTCAATTCGATGGATAACCTGATTGTATTGTTAATCGTGATGCAATTGTTTACCATTCCGATTGCGGTTGGTCATTACCAGAGTTCAATTGTGACACTTGTTAACGGTAAATTGCCAACGAATCGCAGTTTATTCGGTTTTACAATGTTAATTACATTTTTACTTTCGAGTATTCTTTCGATGGGGACGGTGCCAATCGTTTATTCGATTTTAGGGCCGACGATAAAGCAACGGCTTGGTGATCAGTATGACCACTTTTCGTCAGTCGCCATTAGTCGTTCCTTTACCTTGGGAACGTTGTGGGCGCCCGGGGCAGCAACAATTTTTCTAATCAGCACCATCACACATGTGCCAATTCCAAAACTATTTGTCCCCAGTTTTATTTTAGGATTATTAGGACTCTGTATAGCTTGGTTGATTGAACTAAATGGGTCTTCTTCAACAAAGAACGCTAATCAGAACATTAAAAGCCAAATTAACACAAAGAAGGCGACCTTAAAGGTCTTTCAAATTGGATTGGCAGTTATGGCATTGTTGATGATTGCTTTTACTTTGATTCATCTTAAAATTGGTGAGGCCATGATAGATGTGGCGTTAGCTGGACTAGTTGTCATTTTATTTTGGTTATTGGTTTTGCAAGTTAGAGATCATGGTCATCAGCGAACTGTTAAAGCTGGTAAAGAATACATGCAAAGCGGACTATTACGCGGTGGTAGTTTAGCACCATTCTTTGTAGCAATTGGTTTATTTTCAAATGTCTTTGAACATTCGCAGATATTTAAAATAATCGGCCAAGTATTAGCACCGTCCATCTTGCATTTATCATGGGGAGCGTTAGTCTTAATTCCACTCCTTGTTGTTGTTTTATCCCTAGTTGGTGTGCATCCACTCGCTTCGGTAACGTTACTGGGCCAGATAATGATGGGAATAAGCTTGCCATTTAATGCTTTGTCAATTGCTTTAGCTCTCAATATTGGTAGTGTATTAGCATACATGATGTCACCATTTGCTGGGATTGTGGTCGTGATTGCTAATATCCTTGGTATTAACTCAGCCACCGTTTCTTTAAAGTGGAATGGAAAATACTGTCTGCTTCTTTTTGTGATGAGCGTGATTTTTATTGCTGGATATTCAATTTTAATTTAAAAAAAAGGCCCAAAGTTCGAAAAGCTTTGGACCTAATTTAATCTTACTACTGTTTTTCTTCAAGCATTTTGACGATTTTCGCAAGTGATTCTTCAGCACTGGGCTGGGTTGGTTCTGGATTTGCTGGTTTTTTAGGAAATAGCTTGTTAACCATTTTAACCAACAAGAAAACCACAAAGGCGATGATCAAAAAGTTAATTATGGCATTAATAAAAACGCCAAATTTGAACGTGGCACCGCCAACCGTCCAAGCGAGGTTGGAAAGGTCAATTTTACCAACAAAGATCCCGATAAACGGGTTAATAATATTGTTAACGAGCGAATTAACAATGGAGGTAAAAGCCGCTCCAATAATTACCCCGACGGCCATGTCCATGACATTACCCCGACTAATAAACTCTTTAAATTCTTTAATCATGATGTGACTCCTTAACTATTTTTGAAAGGGGTCGATATCGTTATTTAAAACTCCAAGCAAGTACTTATAATTTTGACCAACTGCTACTGCATTGGTCAGCTTTTTGGCTTCTGGGTTGTCCATACTAGTCTTAACAGTCGCGTTGTGTTGAAGCATGGCAATGGTTAATTCAACCGCTAACTCTTGATTTGATTTACTCATAATAAAACTTCCTTTCTGAATGTTTCGTTTGTAATAATATGCTACCATTAAATTATTAATTTAGGGAAGTGAATTTATGAATTATCGGCAATGGTTAACTAAAATTAGTGTGGGAATCTTAGCGTTTGGGATCGGTATTCAAGCGCCGGTTGCTACTCAGCTTGGACCATCATCACAAGTCACGGCTTTGGCAGCCAAAAAACACCATTTAACGGTGGACGAAAAGCAATTAGCCAATCTTGATTATCAAGGACAGCAAGTGATTGTGGTAAATAATAATCAACCAACCAACCTTTACCAATGAAGATCTTGATACTAGCAAGGGGAGTTGGCAAAAGTATGCATCCTTGGATCAGTACAACCGCGCGACAGGAGCAGACGCATTACTAAACAAGTCCATGATGCCAACTGCAAAGCGAGAACCGCTCCACGTCAATCCGAGTGGCTGGCATAATAAGAAAGTGAATGGTAAATACCTTTACAATCGGTCGCATTTGATTGGTTATCAGCTCAGTGGCCAGAATAACAACTGGAAAAATCTAATTACTGGCACCCGATCATTAAATGATCCGGCAATGCTGAAGTATGAAGATCAGGTGGCCAGTTTCTTAAAGAGTCATCCAAATCAGTATGTCCGTTATCAGGTTACGCCAATTTATCGGGGCGCAGAAAAGGTGGCCCGCGGCGTTCACATGCAGGGACAGTCAGTCGGTAGTGATGCGGTCAGCTTTAATGTCTACCTTTTTAACGTTCAAGATGGTGTCAATATTAATTACGATGATGGGACAAGTCAGGTGACTAGTAGCGAACAAGAAAGTGCAACTACTGCGGTGTCCACTAGTTCAGTTTCCGCCAAGTCAGGGGCTGATGATAATCAAAATCAAACGGTGTATGTAACACCAAGTGGGCACAAGTACCATTATGATCCGAATTGCCGGGCATTGCGGCGATCGCATAGTGTTAGTCAGATGACGGTGAGTCAGGCTCGTAATGCGGGGTATACACCATGTGGTTTAGAGTAAACAAAAAAGATCTCAACAAAAGTGTTGAGATCTTTTTTTTCTATACTTGAAATTCTTAGGCGTTTCCTTGAAGCTTAGCCATTCCGTTCTTGGCAACTTCTTCAAGAGTCTTAGCAGAATCAGCCATAGCCTTCTTTTCACGATCGTCCAATGGAACTTCCATTACTCGGCCAACACCATTGGCGTTAACAACTGCAGGTGTACCAATGTAGATATCCTTTAAGCCGTATTCACCGTTTAATGGAGCACCAATTGGTAAAACAGCATTTTCATCATGTAAGATGGCCCGTGAAATCCGGGTAAGGGCAGTGGCAACACCATAGAAGGTTGCACCCTTTAAGTTAATGATTTGGTAAGCCTTCTTACGAACGTCATCTTCGATCTTGAGTAATTCATCCATTGAAATACCCTTTTCCTTGGCAAGTTCCAGAACTGGCACACCACCAATATTTGCGCTGGAGTAAGCAGCAAATTCGGAGTCACCGTGTTCAGCCATCATGTTAGCTTGAACATCAACTGGGCTAACGTCAAAGAGCTTGCCAAGAGCCACCCGCAGACGAGCAGAGTCCAGAGAAGTACCTGAACCAACCACCTTGTTACGTGGGAAACCAGAAAGCTTTTGAACAGCGTAAGTCAGAACATCAACAGGGTTAGCAGCAACCAAGAAGATGCCGTCAAAACCAGACTTAACGATTGGTTCAACGACAGACTTGATAATCTTCAAGTTCTTGTCAACTAATTGCAAACGAGTTTCGCCTGGCTTTTGTGGTGCACCGGCAGTAATAACGACCAGGTCAGCATCCTTGCAGGTGTCGTAATCGGCTGAATAGAAAATCTTAGGAGCAGTAAATGGTGTTGCATCTTCGAGATCTAATGCATCACCCTTAGTCCGATCCTTGATGATATCAACAATTGCAAATTCTTCAGCGATTCCTTGTTGAGCCATGGCGAAGGCATAACTTGAACCTACGGCACCGTCTCCGACAAGAACAACCTTTTGATGATTCTTTGACATAGAAACACTCTCTTTCATTCAAAAAATTAGGCTGACCAAATGTCGATCAACCATTTTACAACATTGAATTATAACATCAAATACTAATTAACGTCATCTTTGATTTGTAATTTAATTAAAAAATGAGCCAAACCCATATAATAATCCACCCGCAATAAGAATAATGGCGGGAATCAGTAAGGCCTTAACGAAAAAGCCAATTAAGGCAACGATGATTAAGACCCCTAAGAGCCAAAAGGAAAACTTTAGCAACTTCCAAAGGAGCCAAATGACCAAAAGGCCGATTAATAAACTCATGTGGTTACCATCCTTTCTAAATGTGGAACCTATTATAGCGTTTTTATAAAGGTCCGGATCACTTTAGTTAACAGATTTAAGAGATCTTTATTTTCTGTACCTTTTGTAGAGCAAGACCTTGTGGTAAAATATAGTTTAACAAATTTTGTCCAATAAGGAATCTGGGAGGTGATTACCATTTTAAATCGGACCAAGCAGTTTATGCGTGATAATGATTTAACATATAAGAAGGAATATATTCGGCCGATGATGACCCCAGAGCATGTATATGTCTTTCGGTTTGGCAAGCATAAGCTAAATAATCGGGTAATCATTCGTTACTCTCACACGTGGACGGGCCGTTTGAAGATTAATGAAATCGATGTTCGATTGCACCACCAGCACCATCCGCGCATTTTTAAAACCGAGAAAGATTTGATCCTATATCTAACGGAACATCTCGAAAAGAAACGGGCACGTAAGCGTGAAGGCAAGCAGGCCAAAAATACTGAAAAAGAATAACTGGGGTGGAAAAGGGCGACGATAGTAGTCGCTTTTTTTGTCATTTAAAGGAGTGTGAATTATGGACTGGACAGCCATTACTGTCGAAACCACGAATGAAGCTGTGGAAGCAGTTAGTTATATTTTAAGTGATGCTGGTTCTACAGGCGTTAAGATTGACGATGCAGCTGATTATGCAAAGCTAAAGCGGGGGAAGTATGGGCCATATGGTGAAATTATTGATCCAGGTGAATTACCGCATCGTGAAACTGGTGCAGCGGTTACTGGTTATTTCCCACCCAAAATATTTGTTCCCGAATTAGTGACTGAGATTAAACAACGAGTGGAGCAACTGAAACAGTTTGGCTTAAACCCGGCTCCGGCGATAGTTACTTCATCGGCAATCGATAATCAAGATTGGGCGACAGAATGGCAAAAGTACTATCATCCGGTTCGAGTTACCAGTCAACTAACAGTGGTACCAGAATGGGAAGACTATCAGCTAGTGAACCCAAATGAAAAAACAATCATTTTAGATCCAGGGATGGCCTTTGGTACAGGGACTCATCCAACAACCCAGCTAATGCTTCAGGCTTTAGGAACAGTAATAATGGGTGGTGAATCTGTAATTGATGTTGGAACTGGTTCGGGAGTTCTCGCAATTGCTGCCAAACTGCTGGGTGCTGGTGATGTCGTGGCCTATGATGTCGATGAAGTTGCAGTTGAATCAGCTAAGCGTAACGTAGCGTTAAACCCGCAAGCAGCTGATATTCAGCTCGGGGTTAACAGTTTGCTTGATGGGATCAAAACACAAACTGATGTGATTGTTGCCAATATTTTAGCTGAGATTATTTTGCCACTCATCCCGCAGGCCTTTGTGAATTTGCGGCCCGGAGGTAAATTTTTGACTTCTGGGATCATTAAGGATAAGTTTGCAACGGTTCGTGACGCAGAGCTGGAACAGGGATTTGTGATTGATGAAACGCTCCGCATGAAGGATTGGTATGGCATTATTGCACATAAACCGACGGAGGACGAATAAATGCAACGATACTTTATTCACCAAGCGCAACTGCACACTAATGAAAAATTGCCTTTGCCATCGTCAGTTGCCCATCATTTTATTACCGTCTTCCGTGCTGAACCAGGAACGCAGTGTGAATTGGTCTTTGATAACGAACATGTTTATCGAGCATCACTAATTGACTCCCAAACAGCACAAGTTGAGGTCCTTGAAGATCTTCAGCAAAATGCTGAATTACCAGTTCACCCAATTTTGGCCTGTGGGTTACCCAAAACGAAAGGTAAGCCGGAATTAATTGTACAAAAGACAACAGAACTTGGGGCTGATGAAGTCATCTTCTTTGAGGCAGCGCGTTCGGTTAGCCATTGGACAACAAATAAACAAACTAAAAAAATTGCTCGTTTACAAAAAATTGCGAACGGGGCGGCTGAACAATCACATCGTAACCGGATACCGCAAATTTCATACTTGCCCAACCTCGCCGCAGTTTTGAAGCAAACGTCAGCGGAACAAAAAGTGGTTGCCTGGGAAGAATCGGCAAAACAGGGTGAGACGAGTACACTCGCCACGGTTTTACAACAAACAAAACCAGACGATCGGGTGCTAGCAATTTTTGGGCCTGAAGGTGGATTAACAGAAGATGAAATTACACAAATGCAAGCAGCTGGAGTGGTACCAGTGGGCTTGGGCCCACGAATTTTGCGAACAGAAACAGCGCCTTTGTATCTGCTGAGTGCGATTTCTTTTGCTACGGAGTTAAGTTGAAACTCTATCAATAGCAAAGATGTGCTAAAATTAATCCATTAAATCAGTAAGGAATGAAGAGAGAAGTATGAAAGTACTGCAAAAGAAAATTGATTGGCAAGTTGTAATTAGTAATGTCGTTTTCGGAATTATTTTAACAGCAGGTTTTGCCAAATTATCGTTTATATCACAGGTCACGATGATGTGGTTAGACTTGATTGTGATCAATGGTGGTTATTGTTTATGGATAGGTCATCATTATGTGCAACGTTCCCGGACTTGGGGAATATTGTGCTTTCCGATCATGTATTTAATTGGCAGTTACTTTTTTGCTCCCCATTACATGTGGTACTTCGTAATTATTTATCTTGGAGTTTCCTATCTTGCGTGGTCAATGGGACGTAGTGATAATAAGTAATCGTAAAGTCAGGAGGGGTGAGAATGTCGAAAGTTAAAGAATTAACGCATGAAGATGTTAAGAAAATGATTTCTTCTTATATGAATGAGGAGCATGTCGCATTATGTGAACGTGCCTATCATTTTGCTGAAGTGGCTCACCATGATCAAGTCAGAAAGTCTGGTGAACCGTATATTATTCACCCCATTCAGGTAGCGGGAATTCTTGCTGAATTAAGAATGGATCCAGAAACGGTTTGTGCGGGATATATGCACGATATTGTGGAAGATACTGGAGCCACGCTTGATGATATTAAAGAAATCTTTGGCCCAACGATTGCGATGATTGTTGATGGTGATACCAAGATTAGTAAAATTCATTACAAGTCGAATAAGGAACAAATGGCTGAAACTCACCGTAAATTGCTCTTGGCGATGAGTAAGGATATTCGGGTGATGATTGTAAAGCTCGCTGATCGGCTTCATAATATGCGGACGCTTAACCATCTTCGCCCTGATAAACAACGACGGATTTCCAACGAAACGCTGGAAATTTATGCCCCAATTGCTGATCGCTTGGGGATTAGTACGATTAAGTGGGAGTTGGAAGATCTCTCTTTACGCTACCTTAATCCACAGCAATACTATCGGATTGTTCACTTAATGCATTCTCGTCGTGATCAACGGGTTGCTTACATTGACGAAGCAATTAAGGAAGTTAAAAAAGCTACGGCTGACCTTAACTTAGGCCCAAATGTTGAAATTTATGGACGACCAAAGCACATCTATTCTGTTTATCGGAAAATGGTTACCCAGCATAAACAATTCAGTGAAATTTATGATTTGTTAGCGGTCCGGGTGGTCGTTGATTCCATTCGGGATTGCTATGCTGTCTTGGGAGCAATCCATACCACGTGGACGCCAATGCCGGGACGTTTTAAAGATTATATTGCGATGCCGAAAGCCAATGGTTATCAATCTCTACATACGACAGTGATTGGGCCAGAAGGGCGGCCATTAGAAATTCAAATTCGAACTCATCATATGCATGAGGTGGCGGAATTCGGGGTTGCTGCTCACTGGGCTTATAAAGAAGGTAAGACGGATGGGGTTCAAGCAACGCTGGATAGTCGAAAGCTAAACGTTGTCAAAGAAATTTTGGAAATGCGGAGTGAGAGTCACGGTACCGATGAATTTATGCAAGGGGTCCAAAGTGATGTCTTTACGGATAAGGTCTACGCTTTTACTCCGAAGGGTGATGTGATTGAAATGCCGAAGGGCGCTGGTCCGCTGGACATGGCATATCAAATTCATACTGAGGTTGGAAATCACACGACAGGGGCCAAGGTCAATGGTCGGATTGTGCCACTTGATTATGAAATCAAGAATGGTGATATTGTTGATATTCTTACATCCACATCGTCTGCAGGACCAAGCCGGGATTGGGTTGATTTAGTATCGACCCGCCGTGCTAGAAATAAGATTCGCCAATTCTTCCGGGCCCATGATCGTGAAAAAAACATTGTTGAAGGACAACGAATTATTGAGGAACAGCTGCGAAATGATGGCCTAGAACCATCAGAATTTATCACGACTGACCAAACCTTAAAGGTTGCAAATGAAATGCACTTTAAGGATGCGGACGACCTCTTTGCGGCAGTCGGCTTTGGTGATGTGCCGCCGGTGGGTGTTAAAAACCGGTTTACGGCTGATTTACGTCAAAAGGCAAAAGACGATAAGCAGCGTGAGGAAGAACGGGCACTACTAGAAGAACATAAAACCTTGGAAAGTTCCGCTAGTGATAAGAAAAAGATTGCCAAAGGCAATGGCGGTGTGGTTGTAGAAGGAGTTGATAACCTTCTTACCCGCCTGAGTCATTGTTGCAGCCCGATTCCGGGTGATGAAATTGTCGGCTACATTACAAAGGGGCGGGGAGTTTCTGTTCACCGGGTTGATTGTCCAAACATTAAATCTACTGAGCAAAGTGGCCAGCGGATTGTCCAGGTTTATTGGAGTAATCCAGAGGGCGATAAAACCAACTATAATGCGGATATTGAAGTTCAAGGATATAACCGTAATGGGATGCTGAATGATGTACTACATTCTATCAATAACAACACTCGGTTCCTAACCTCTGTTAATGGAAAAGTTGATAATAACCGGTTAGCAACTATTTCGGCGTCGGTTGGCGTACGTAACTTAGCACAACTGCGAATTATTATGGATGCCCTGAAGAATATTCCGGATGTTTATGTTGTTAAACGAGTAATTCATTAGGAGTGAAAAAGGATGCGAGTTGTATTACAGCGGGTTAATCATGCTCAAGTAAGTGTTGATGGCAAAGTAATCGGGAAAATAGACAAGGGTTACATGCTGTTAGTTGGGTTCGGCCCTAATGATACCGAAGAAACCCTCGACTATATGGTGCACAAGATTACAAACTTGCGGGTTTTTGAAAGTGAACCGGGTAAAATGAATTTAGGGCTACGTGATGTCGATGGGGCGATTTTATCAATTTCTCAATTCACGCTGTATGCGGACGTGAAGCACGGTAATCGTCCGGGATTTTCAAAGGCTGCTAAACCAAGTTTGGCCGAACCGCTCTACGATCAATTTAATCAGAAACTAGCGGCGACCGGAATTCCTGTCGCGACGGGACAATTTGGCGCGGATATGAAAGTTGATTTAGAAAATGACGGTCCGGTCACAATCTGGTACGAAAAATAATATTAAAAAAATCTAATTTTAGTATTGACATTTAGATTGACATTTAGTAAGTGCGCTTTTATAGTATAAGCATACTTTAAGAACGAGGAGGAATTACCATGTTGGCTTTACATCAATTAGTTTGTTGTACTTGTACTCAAATGAATAGTCGAACTGACATGGTAACAGTTGGGCTCTTTTAGGGTGCATGAATAGTACTAAATTAAAGAGCTCTCATTTCCTAATAAAATTTTAGGTCGTTAACCATGACAGTGGTTAGCGACCTTTTATTTTGCGTTCAGAAAGGATGGAGGTTTATGAATTGGGAAGTTATCCAACAAAGCATCCCCAGTTTCGTTAAGGGATTCCAACTGACGTTATGGCTTTCCTTCGTTGGCATTGTTGGTTCACTGGTTGTTGGGGTCCTAGTAAGTTTGGTTCGGTATTTTAAAATACCAATCATTAGTAAAATTTTAGGAGCCTATGTAGAAGTAGGTAGAAATACACCATTATTAATTCAGTTGTTCTTTCTTTATTATGGTTTCCCTGTCCTCGGGATGAAACTATCCGCGGAAGCGAGTGGAATTATTGGCTTGATTTTTCTGGGTGGTGCATACATGGCTGAAGGATTTGCTGGAGGCTTTAATGGTATTAATAAATCACAAATTGATGCTGGATTAGCGTTAGGAATGAACCAATGGGAATTAGCTCGGTATGTAGTTCTTCCCCAGGGGTTGGCGCTAAGTGTTCCAGCACTATCAGCAAATGTGATCTTCCTAATCAAGGAAACGTCAATCTTTTCTGTCATCGCTATTCCGGAATTAACCAATACAGCGCTTGATTTGATCGGAATGTACTATCGATCAAATGAATACTTATTAGTGTTAGTAATTGCATATGCGATTATTTTAATTCCGTTGATCCTATTCTTAGACTGGTTAGAAAGGAGGGTTCGTTATGGCTCATTCGGGAATTAGCGTGCTCCTTGAAGGGAGTAATTTTGCAAGGCTGATGGGTGGCCTTTGGACTTCCGTTTGGATTGCAGTAGTTTCATTGTTAATTGGATTGGTTCTCGGAACTGTTCTTGGTTTATTACGAACGATGAAAAACCGATTAATCCGTTTCATACTATGGCTGTATCTAGAATTCTTCCGAATTGTACCAACAATTGTCCTTTTATTCTTGGTTTATTATATTTTACCGCGGCAGTTTAAGATTGACTTGCCAGCCACTTGGATGGCGGTGCTCGCCTTTGCCCTTTGGGTAGCTGCTGAGTTTAGTGATATTGTTCGTGGAGCTTTAGAGTCAGTGCCTAAACATCAGCGAGAATCTGGATTAGCACTGGGCTTAACGTCCTAGCAATTATTCCGGTATGTTTTGCTTCCTCAAGCATTCCAGTTAGAACTACCGGCAACCATTAACTTGGCAACCCGGGTGATTAAAACCACTTCGTTATTAATGACGATTAGCATTATGGATGTAATCAATGTTGGTCAACAGATTATTGAAGCTAATAATCAGACGCATCCAACAGGAGTGTTCTGGGTTTATGGTTTGATCTTTATTCTTTACTTTGTAGTTGATTATCCGTTGTCGTTATGGGCAAAGCGATTGACTGCCAAGCAAAATTATTAATAAAAAGTGGGTGAAAAAATGGCAGAAGAAATTTTAAAAGTTAACCATTTAAATAAGTATTACGGTGATTGGCAAGCTCTTCACGATATTAATTTTAGTCTGAATAAAGGTGAGGTTGTGACCTTATTGGGTCCGTCGGGTTCCGGGAAAAGTACGTTAATTCGGACTTTAAACGGTTTGGAACCGTTCCGGAGTGGTGAAATTTATTTCCACGGCAAAAAGGTAGATCCATCACCGAAAGAATGGCAAGAATTGCGACAAAAGATTGGCATGGTTTTTCAAAGTTACGATCTCTTTCCAAATCTGACAGTTATCGAAAATATCTTGTTAGCACCAACCAAGGTTCAAAAACGACCGCGAGAGGAGGTGAAAAAGGAAGCCCTAGAATTGCTAGAACGGGTTCACTTAGAACAAGCCCATGCTTATCCACGTGAGTTGTCTGGTGGTCAAAAGCAGCGGATTGCAATCGTTCGTGCGTTAGCGATGCATCCGGAACTAATGCTTTTTGATGAAGTAACGGCATCGCTGGATCCAGAGATGGTTCGTGGTGTTCTTGAAATCATTAAAGAGTTAGCTGATCGTGACCACATGACAATGATCATTGTGACTCATGAAATGAATTTTGCGGCTAAGATTGCTGATAAAGTCTTGTTTTTAGAAGACGGCCGTATTCTTGAAGAAACGGCTGGTAAAGAATTTTTTGATCACCCGCAAACCAAGCGGGCTGCTGAATTCTTATCAAGTATGGAATTTTAATATAAGGAGATTATGAAAATGAAATTTAATTGGAAAAAGTTGATTGCGGGTGCATTAGTAACCATTAGTATCGCTGCATTGGCAGCAACTGCGGCAGTCCGGCCAACCACCGTGAATGCAGCTTCTAACCCAAGCTCAGTGAGCGCAATTAAAAAGCGTGGCGTCTTAAAAGTGGCGGTATTTGGCGACTTGCCACCATACGGTTGGGTAAATAAGGATGGTAAACGGGTCGGCTATGATGTTGCCTTGGCTCGACAAATGGGCAAAGATCTTGGTGTAAAGGTGAAGTTTGTGCAAGTGAATGCGAATAACCGGGTGGATACGTTAAATTCTAACAAGGCCGATATCGTTTTGGCTAACTTTACGGTTACTTCCGAACGTAAGCAAGTGGTCGACTTTGCTAAGCCATATATGAAGGTTTCAGTTGGAGTTGTTTCACCAAAGAAGAAGGCGATTACTAAAGTTAGTCAACTCAAGGGTAAAAAGGTGATTGTCACAAAGGGAACCACGGCTGAAAATTACTTTACTAGTAAGCAAAAAGGCGTTTCCCTTCTGAAATTTGATTCAAAGACGCAACAATTTAATGCCCTTAAGAATAACCGTGGAGCTGCGTTAGCTGATGATAATTCCTACCTGTATGCCTGGGTAAAGAATAATCCAAAGTATACCGTTGGTATTAAGAGCATTGGACCAAAGCAATACATTGCCCCAGCAGTCAAGAAGGGCAATA
The DNA here is from genome assembly GCF_056590915.1 of Limosilactobacillus sp. C0001E2. Classification (NCBI taxonomy): domain Bacteria; kingdom Bacillati; phylum Bacillota; class Bacilli; order Lactobacillales; family Lactobacillaceae; genus Limosilactobacillus; species Limosilactobacillus sp. C0001E2. The sequence goes on from NZ_JBWPXC010000001.1 coordinate 21,032, forward strand.
AGTCATTATTGAACTGGAGTAACCAAGAAATTACTAAGTTGAATAAGCAGGACTTCTTTACTAAGGATTACAACAATGAACTAAAGCCTTACTTTAGCAAGGATGTTAAGCCATCCGATATTATTATTACTTCTAATAAGTAATCATTACTCCTAACTAAAAAATATCCCGTTCGAATAATGAACGGGATATTTTTTAGTATTAGCTTAATATTGGGCTAAGATGTTATCGACTGCTGAACCATAGGTTTCGCCAAAAAGGATTAGGTGCATGCACAAATAATAGAATTGATACCAAGGTAACCGTTTCTCAAAGCCACTTCTAAGTGGTGAAACTTCATTATAAGCTTGGTAGAATGCTTGTGAAAAGCCGCCAAAGATTGTCGTCATGGCAAGATCATATTCACGATCGCCATAGAGCGCATCTGGATCAATTAAAGTTGGAGTTCCATTTTGATCAAACATGTAGTTACCAGACCACAAATCACCATGAAGTAGACTGGGTGTGACCTGATGTTTTGCATAATATTGGTCAAAAGCAGTGGTCATATTTTGAAAATGCAGATCACGCCAGTCGTTCCAACGACCAAGCTTTTGTGCAGCTCGAATTTCAGGTTGGAGACGTTGAGTGACGTAGAAATCACGCCAATCGTTGTTCCAGTGATTATCCTTTAAAAGCGCCTTAGTGCGGTGATTAGTGGAAAAGCCAAATTGTTCAGCATGTTGCTGATGTAGTTTGGCGACTGCTCGGCCAAGTGATGCTTGATCTTCTGGTCCTTCATCAATCCAATTTAGAATTAAGTAGGCATTGCCATCTAAGTCGCCTGAAGCAATCGGTGTTGGAGTGTTGATTACAGTACCTAAGGCTTTGAGGCCAGCTTGTTCATGGGCAAAGTATTGAGCAGATTGATGAGGTTGGACTTTGATGAAGTATGGAATTCCGTCTGCAATAACGCGGTATGCTTCATTAATATCACCGCCACTGACCGGTTCCCACGAAGCGATTGGGGCAATGGGTAAAGATTCAAACCAAGCATTTGTTTGCATAATAATCGCTTCTTTCTAATGATTTGCTAGGTAATGATTAATTCCCTTACGAATGTCAAGTGCCACTCGTTCTTGAAAGGTGGCTTTTTTGATTTCACGGAAATCTTTATGGGTATTAACGTAGCCAGTTTCGCAGAGAATTGACGGCAAAGAGGTATCACGAATAACTAAAAAATCACCAAAATCAATGCCGCGATTGGTTAATGGTAAGTTGTTAAATTGGTGACTAACGTTACGGGCAAGCTTTTTAGACTTTCCGCGGTGGTAATAATAACTCGTTATTCCCGATCCCTCATTTTTATCTGGTGACGAGTTTAAGTGTAAGCTAATAAAACAATCTGCATGGGCATTTTCAGCAATTCGCACCCGTTCCCGTAAGCCGACTGCCCGATCTTTTGATCTAGTCATTACTACTTGGGCTCCAGAAGCCCGTAATTGTTTTGCGAGGCGTTTGGCAATTGCTAAAGTATAAGTTTTTTCCATATATTTTGCTTGTCCGGAATTATTTTTATATTCCGCACCGCTGTCTGATCCGCCATGTCCTGGGTCAATCGCAATGATAGCTCCCGCAAGGTGATTAGATTTTTTTAACGGCGTTTTGGAGTTAATGAGCCAGCTTGGAACCCAAGCGCTTTCGTGATCATTCAGACGAACCCGGTACCAATTGCGCTGTTCGCCAGTAATAAGGACGCGTTTCCGCTTTGTGATTCTGATATGTTGATAGCTAATTCCTGGGCCACTTTGAATTGGCATTGTGGCCGGATCAATGGCAACTGTTCGTTGATAAATTAGTGCCGTAAGTAAAATAATGGCCAGCACAATAAAACTGACTCCAACGATAAAGGATTTACTGACAACTTGTTTGATGCATTCCACCTCCAAGGTGATTTTCATTTAATAGTTTAAAAATCTTACAATTGAAAAGCAAGAAAATTAACCTTGATTTACTGAAAAACATTGACTATTAAGATAATCGCGAGTAATCTTAAAATCGTAAATAAAGAATTAATGACCGATGAAAAAAGAGTGATTAATGGATTCGCATTCAGCGAGTGGGGGATAGTGAAAGCTCCATTACCGAATTATTAAGTGACACTTTTGAGGCCCGGCAATGCCCGTCGTTAATGCGACGTTATCCATGAGTGATACCAAGGTGGTACCGTGCATTTGCACCCTTGTTTGCAGGGGTGCTTTTTTTATTTTGTTGGTTCAAATCAGAGGAGGAAGCAAGATGCGCTATCAACGACCAAAAGGAACGGCCGACATTTTACCCGGCGATTCTGCTAAGTGGGAATATGTAGAAAAGTTGGCTCGAAAGATCTTCCATCAGTATGGTTATCAGGGAATTCGCACGCCATTATTCGAAAGTTATGATATTTTTGCCCGTTCAGCCGGAGATACTTCGGATGTGGTCACTAAAGAAATGTACGATTTTCGTGATAAGGGAGATCGTCACATTGCTTTGCGTCCAGAAGGAACTGCAGGGGTTGTTCGAGCTTTTAACGAAAATAAATTATATGGTCCAGAATATCCAAAGCCATACAAGGTTTACTATGTTGGACCAATGTTCCGGTATGAACGTCCGCAATCTGGTCGACAACGTGAATTTCACCAAATTGGGGTAGAAGCCTTTGGCAGTGACAATCCGGCCACAGATGTTGAAGTGATTGCGATGGCTCTTCAGTTATTCACGAAGCTAGGATTAACTGATTTGCGGGTTGCTGTTAATACGTTAGGCGATCAAAAGAGTCGGGATGATTATCGAACCGCCCTTATTAACTATTTGAAACCACATTATGATGAATTAAGTGAAGATTCTCAAGAACGTTTAGAAAAGAACCCGCTTCGGGTATTGGATAGCAAAGATCCGCGCGATCAAAAATTTGTTGCCGATGCTCCATCAATTTTGGACTATTTAACTCCAGAAGCCAATGCTCGCTTTGAGCAGGTTAAGCAGATGCTAGATGCTTTAGGGATTGACTATGTAGTTGATCCAGATATGGTCCGGGGCTTGGACTACTACAATCACACCATTTTTGAAGTGATGGTTAAAGCAAAGTCATTAGGAAATGGCTACACGACAATTTGTGGTGGTGGACGTTACAGTGGCCTGGTTGAACAACTTGGTGGCCCTGATCTTTCTGGAGTTGGTTTTGGGATTGGTGAGGAACGCCTATTGCTATTGCTAAATGATGAAGGAATTCAACTGCCAACTGATGACCACTTAGACGTTTACGTTGTCGGGATTGGTGATGATACGAATCTCGAAAGCTTACAATTAGTCCAAGCAGCGCGTCACGCCGGCTTAATTGCTGATCGCGATTTTCTGGGACGGAAACCAAAGGCCCAGTTTAGAACTGCTGACCGGATGCATGCGCGGGTTGTTTTAACGATTGGTAAGCGTGAACTGGAAGAAGGAAATGTTCATCTTAAAGTAATGGCTACTGGTAAGGAAGTCTCCGTCAAATTAGCTGATTTATTAAATAATTTTGCCAACGTTTTTGAAGAACATATTGAGGGGTAAGCGAAATGAAGAGAACAAATTATGCTGGACGGACAAATGAAAGCCAAATTGGTGAAGAAGTTGTTTTAAAGGGCTGGGTTGCCAAGCGCCGTAACCTTGGTGGCTTAATTTTCATTGATTTACGAGATCGGGAAGGAATAGTTCAATTAGTTTTCGATGAAAAACAAGATCCAGCAGCATTTAAGGTTGCTAATGAATGCCGGAGTGAATACATCCTCGAAGTGCGAGGGGTGGTTCGTGAACGAGCAGAAATCAATCCGGATTTACCGACTGGCAAGATTGAAGTGGAAGTTAAAGAAGCCAATATTTTAGCAAAGTCACAAACGCCACCATTTGAAGTTAAGGATCACGTTGATGCCAGTGAAGATTTGCGTTTGCAATATCGTTATATTGACTTACGGCGTCCGGAAATGATGAAGAATATGAAGTTACGGAGCAAGGTTGCTTCCATTATTCATAATTACTATGACAATAATGATTTTATGGATGTAGAAACACCTGACCTAACCCGTTCAACTCCTGAAGGGGCGCGTGACTTCTTAGTCCCATCACGGCTATATCCTGGTCATTTCTATGCCTTGCCACAATCTCCACAACTTTTTAAGCAATTATTAATGGCAGCCGGTGTAGATCGTTATTACCAAATGGCACGGTGTTTCCGTGACGAAGACTTACGTGGTGATCGGCAACCGGAATTTACCCAAGTGGATACCGAAATGAGTTTTGCGACTGCTGAAGATATTCAAGACATGACTGAAGGCTTGATTAAGCGGGTCATGAAAGAAGCGTTAAATGTTGACGTTAAAACTCCATTCCCCCGGATGGAATGGCAAGAAGCCATGGATCGTTATGGTTCCGATAAACCAGATACCCGGTTTGGAATGTTAATTACTGACCTGTCAGATATCGTGAAGGACAGTAGCTTTAAGGTCTTTTCAGGCACAGTTGCTGATGGTAAATTTGTTCGGGCAATCTGTGTACCAGGTGGTGCTGAGCATTACTCAAGAAAAGACATTACCAAAAAGGAAGATTACATTAAGCGTTATGGTGCTAAGGGACTGGCCTGGGTTAAGGTCACTGCTGATGGGTACAATGGACCAATTGCTAAGTTTATTAATGATTTAGCAGCACCAATTAATAAACGTTTAGACGCCAAGGAAGGGGATTTAATTCTCTTCGTTGCTGATAGTTTTCACGTTGTTGCTGATTCACTAGGTTATTTACGAGAAAAAATTGCCCACGAAATGGACATGATTAAGCCTGGTCAATGGAATTATCTGTGGGTAGTTAACTGGCCAATGTTCGAATACGATGAAGGTTTTGGTAAGTGGATTGCTGCGCACCACCCATTTACGATGTTGAATGAAGAAGATCTGCATTACTTGGATGATGGTGAAGATCCACATAAGGCACATGCGCAGAGTTACGATATCATCTTAAACGGGAATGAAATTGGTGGTGGTTCCATTCGGATCCATGATCCAAAAATTCAAGAGAAGGTATTTAAGGCGTTAGGATACACCAAAGAAGAGGCTCGGGCACGTTTCAACTTCTTAATTAAGGGATTAGAAAACGGAATGCCGCCAGAAGGTGGGTTAGCCTTTGGTTTCGACCGGTGGGTAATGTTACTTGCTGGGGCAGATAATATTCGTGATGTCATTCCATTCCCGAAGAACTCAAAGGGAATTGAACCAATGACCGCGGCCCCAGGAACGGTTGATCAAGAACAACTTGATGAACTACACATCGATGTCAAGGATGATTCAGAAAATAATTAGAAAAAACTGACTTTTATGTTGACGTTGAAAGTGCGGTTGTCTATAATTAGTTGCGTAGTGTAAAGACAAGTATTAATTAGTCGAAACACAGTACGATTTTAAGCTCGGAGGGAGGGGAATTTAAAATGTCAAAGACAGTCGTTCGTAAGAATGAATCTTTAGATGATGCTCTTCGGCGCTTTAAGCGTACGGTTTCACGGAACGGAACTCTTCAAGAATACCGTAAGCGTGAGTTCTATGAAAAGCCTAGCGTAAAACGTAAGTTGAAATCTGAAGCGGCACGTAAGCGTAAGAACAAGCGTCGTCACTAAAAGTGTAAAGCTCCCGGTCATGCGGCCAGGGAGCTTTTTGTTAAAGGAGATTATAAGATGAGTTTATTGGATAATTAAAAAAAAGATATGATTACTGCCATGAAGGCCAAGGATAAGGATACTTTGAGCGTCGTGCGGATGCTAAAAGCCGCTGTTCAAAATGAACAAATCAATCTCGGTCATGACCTTACCCCAGATGAAGAGAATGCATTAATGGCAAAGGAATATAAGCAACGGAAAGATTCAATGGCGGAATTCGAAAAGGGTGGCCGTCAAGATCTAGTTGATGCTACCAAGAAAGAGATGGCGGTTGTTGCTAAGTATATGCCTAAACAAATGAGTGCGGATGAAGTTGAAAAAGTTGTTGAAGAAACGATTGCTGAAGTCAATGCAACGAGCATGAAGGACTTCGGTAAGGTAATGGGCGCAATTATGCCGAAGGTTAAAGGTAAGGCTGATGGTAAGGTTGTTAACGAAACTGTTAAGAAAGTCTTACAGAGCAAGTAGTCAGATCATCAGATTTATCATGGGGCGGGGATTTTACCCGCCCTTTACTATTTTTCAAATAATGATGATATAATTAGAAAAAAAGTAAAGGAGCAATGTTTTTGGCAGCGGATGCAAAGAAAATTACAATGAGTTTTCAAATTGATAATCCTCAAGTAGAAGTAGGATTATTAGGAACTCAGGATAAGTATGTTGCCCTCTTTGAAGAAGGAATGAATGTTACCGTCAATCCTTTTGGCAACGAATTAAAGATCAGTGGTGAGCAGGAAGATGTTCACCTTACGATTCAGGTCCTTCAAGAATTAGTTGATTTGTTAACCCAAGGGATCATGATTAGCAGTGCAGATATCGTGAGTGCAATGAAAATGGCTCATCGTGGCACGCTTCAGTATTTTGGTGACCTTTATAACGAAAAGATTATTAATGATCGTAAAGGACGTCCTATTCGGGTAAAAAACTTTGGCCAACGGCAGTATGTCCATGCGATGAAGGATAACGATATTACTTTCGGAATCGGCCCTGCAGGGACGGGGAAGACCTACTTGGCAGTGGCGATGGCAATTGCAGCATTAAAACGTGGTGAGGTCGAACGGATTGTTTTAACGCGGCCCGCAGTTGAAGCGGGTGAAAGCTTAGGATTCTTACCGGGTGATTTAAAAGAGAAAGTTGATCCTTATCTTCGCCCAATTTATGATGCCTTAAATAGTATTTTTGGCGCTGACCATACTGAACGGTTAATGGAACGCGATGTCATTGAAATTGCCCCACTTGCGTACATGCGTGGTCGAACCCTGGATAACGCTTTTGTGATCTTGGATGAAGCACAAAATACCACCAATGCCCAAATGAAAATGTTCCTAACACGACTGGGTTTTGGCTCCAAGATGGTCGTGAATGGTGATGTTTCGCAAATTGACTTACCACATGGATCACGCAGTGGACTTATTAGCGCACAAAAGATTTTGGCAGAGGTCCCTTCCATTGAGTTTGTTCGTTTTAGTGCGGAAGATGTCGTCCGCCATCCAGTTGTTGCCAAAATTATTACTGCATATGAAGAACACGCTGATCAGGAGAAGTAATCATGGAATTGGAAATATATGATCATACCGATGGTCAGTTGACAGATCATCAAAAAGAAGTGGCGGAAAAACTGCTGGCATTTGCTGCTCGCCAATTGGGCCTGAAAGAAAACGACGAAATGTCATTAACGTTTGTTCGTAATCCTGAAATTAAAGCGCTCAATGCGAAGTATCGGGGCGTCGACCGTGCTACTGATGTGATTTCATTTGCGATGAGTGATGGCGATGAAGAAATTGTGATGGATGACGCGCTGGCTGCTGAATTACCACATGACTTAGGTGATTTATTTATCTCTGTCGATAAGGTCAAGGAACAGGCATTGTTCTTAGGGCATTCAGCAGATCGTGAACTGGGCTTTCTAGTGGTGCATGGCTTTTTGCACCTGAACGGTTATGATCACGAGCAACCTGATGATGAAAAGAAAATGTTCAGCTTACAGGAGAAGATCTTAGATGACTATGGGCTCGCCAGATAAACAAACTAGCAAAAATCATCGCCTCTGTCAGGCAATGCGCCATTCCGTTCATGGAATCTGGATGGTGGTATCTCAAGAACGGAATATGCGTTATCATATTGCAGCCAGTGTCTTGGTTGTTATTGCAGGGCTTTGGCTAGGATTATTACCGTGGGAATGGTTATGGTTATTTTTAGCTATTTTTACGGTTTTTTCTGCTGAATTTATGAATACGGTCGCGGAAACTTTCTGTGATTTAATGGTGGGTCACCGGTTTGATTTGAATGTAAAAAAAATAAAGGATGTTTCAGCGGGGGCAGTATTAATTGCTGCACTCTTTGCCGTTGTAGTTGGGTTAATCATCTTCGGACCCCGTCTGCTGGCGCTGATTGGGAGGTAAAAAATGGAGAATAAAGAATTTCATTCAGGATTTGTAGCATTGATTGGACGCCCGAATGTTGGTAAATCCACACTCTTAAACTACATTGTTGGACAAAAAGTGGCTATTATGAGTAATGTGGCACAAACCACCCGCAATAAAATTCAGGGGATTTATACCACCGATGATGCACAAATTGTCTTTATTGATACGCCAGGTGTTCATAAGCCAAGAACTAAGCTTGGTGATTTTATGGAACGCTCAACGATGTCTGCACTTGCGGAAATTGATGCGGTGCTCTACGTTGTAGCCGATGACGAAAAGCGCGGGCCAGGTGATGATTACATCATCAATCACTTGAAAGATGTTAAACAACCAATTTATTTGGTAGTGAATAAAATTGATACGGTTCACCCAAATGAATTGCCAACAATTGTTGATCAATATAAGGATGCACTGCCTTTCAAAGACATTGTGCCGGTTTCTGCATTACAAGGAAACAACGTCAATACCCTTATGAATGAATTGGTCCAAGAGTTGCCAGTCGGTCCACAATATTATCCTAGTGATCAGATTTCTGACCATCCGGAACGGTTTGTAATTGCGGAAATGATTCGTGAAAAAGTCTTCCAATTGACCCGGGAGGAAGTTCCACACTCAGTTGCAATTGATGTAACCTCCATTAAGCGGGAAGATAACGAAACTGTGCATATCAATGCTAATATCATCGTGGAGCGCCCTGGTCAAAAAGGAATTATTATCGGTAAAAAAGGCCAAATGTTAAAGAAAATTGGACAAATGGCTCGCCGGGATATTGAACATTTATTAGGTGATCATGTTTACTTGCAACTATGGGTTAAGGTTGTGCCAGGTTGGCGTGATAAATCAGCGATGCTGAAAGATTATGGTTACCGAAAGACAGATTATTGATTAGATGGGGTGAGCTGATTGGCGCGCATTAATGAACCTTTTAACGGGATTATTATGAATCGCCGTGATTATCGAGAACGTGATCAGCTTGTTAAAATTTTAACTGATAAGCAAGGGCCATCAATGTTTTTGGTGCGGGGAGCACGGCGGAAAAACTTCAAAATGGCAGCCGATATTTTGCCATTTACCCATGGCCGGTATGTTGGTTGGCTTTCTTCTGACCGCTTAAATTACATTGTTGCTGCCCAAGAAACGCATCAGTTCCGTAATATTGGCGATGATATTACTGCCAATGCTTATGCCACATTTATTTTAGAATTAGTTGACCGTGCATTTGAAGACGGCCATGATATTGGCGCTTGGTATGGGCAAATTCTTGCGGCCCTTCATTTGATTAATAATGGTCAGGATCCCCAAGTCATTGCTAACGTGCTCGAAGTTCAGCTGTTAGGTCGCTTTGGTGTTATGCCAGAGTGGCGGCACTGCGTAATTTGTGGTCAAAATCAAAAGCTGATGGATTATTCTGAAGCTTATGGTGGTTTATTATGTGTTAACCATTGGAACCATGCCCCACATCGCCTTCATTTAGATACCAAAACAGTTAATTATTTGCGCTTTTTTGCAACCCTAAATTTGCAAAAGGTTGATCAGGTGCAGGTTGAGCAGTTAGTGAAGCGTAATTTGCGGTGGGCATTGGACAAAATTTACGGTGACCAGGTTGGCCTGCGCTTAAAGAGTAAACGATTTATTGATCAAATGGGCGAGTGGACCGATGAATTGAAGAAATGGCGTCAATAAATTATTGACTTTTCAGATCTTGGTTGTATCATTAACAAGTGTAATTAAATGAATTTAACGATGACGGAGAGACTGATGAGTGATGTTTATCCAGCGAGTGAAGAATGGTGGAAGCTTCACAAACAACCTTGTTAAGTGGCACTCTAGCAGTGAATTTAAATTAAGCTGTTCCGTATGAGGTACGGAAAAGCAGGGTGGAACCGCGATTTATTTCGTCCCTGTGATGGTGTGGAGCCATTGCAGGGACTTTTTGCATTGAAAGGGGTTAGGATGATGACACAAAAATTAACGGTGCAAAAAATTATTTTTACACTGGAACAATATTGGGCAGAGCAAGGCTGTATGCTGATGCAGGCTTATGACAATGAAAAGGGTGCTGGGACGATGAGCCCCTATACCTTCTTGCGGGCAATTGGGCCAGAACCATGGAACGTTGCCTATGTTGAGCCATCACGGCGGCCGGCGGATGGGCGCTATGGTGAGAACCCCAATCGGCTATACCAACACCACCAATTTCAAGTGTTGATGAAGCCATCTCCAGATAATATTCAAGAACTATATTTGGGGAGTTTAAAGAAGTTAGGAATTGAACCATTAGAACATGACATTCGGTTTGTTGAAGATAACTGGGAGAACCCTTCGATGGGCTGTGCCGGAGTTGGTTGGGAAGTCTGGCTTGACGGAATGGAAGTTACCCAATTTACTTACTTCCAAGTCGTTGGTGAATTGACAATGAACCCTGTGGCTGCTGAAGTTACTTATGGTTTGGAGCGGTTAGCTGAATACATTCAAAATGTTGATTCAGTCTATGATTTGGAATGGGCTGATGGCGTGCTTTATGGTGATATTTTCAAAGAACCAGAATATGAACACTCCAAATATTCATTTGAGGAAAGCAACCAGGACATGCTGCTCAATGAATTTAACGATTACGAACGTGAAGCAAAACGCTTAATTAAGTTAGGGTTAGTACATCCAGCCTACGACTACGTTTTGAAATGTAGCCATACCTTTAATTTACTTGATGCCCGGGGCGCAGTTTCAGTTACTGAACGAGCTGGTTACTTGCACCGAATTCGGATTATGGCAAAGTCAATTGCTAAGGCATTTGTTGAAGAACAACGGAAGCGTGGTTTCCCATTAATTCATGATGAAAAGAAACGACAAGCGACCGTTGCAGAATACACCAAAAAAGCAGAGAAGGCTAAAGAACGGGCAGCTAAACAAGCGGCTAAGCAAGCAAAGAAAGCAGCAAAGGGGGACAAATAAGATGGAAAATTCATACTTACTTGAAGTTGGGGTTGAAGAAATGCCAGCTCACGTGGTAACGCCAAGTATCCATCAATTGCATGACCGGGTAGCCAAGTATTTAAAAGATCAACGGATTGATTTTACAGAAATTAAAGAATACGCCACCCCGCGTCGATTAGCACTACTGATTCATGGACTCAGCGATCAGCAACCAGATATTGATGAATCTGTAAAGGGACCGGCTAAAAAGATTGCTCAGGATCAAGACGGTAATTGGACAAAGGCTGCGATCGGTTTTACTCGTGGTCAGGGAGCAACCGTTGATGACATTGAATTTAAAGAAGTTAAAGGAACTGAATATGTGTTTGTAGAAAAGCACATTGCCGGTAAACCAGTAGCAGAAGTGTTAAAGGGCTTGCCAGATGTAATTACTTCAATGAATTTTCCAACTTTGATGAAATGGGGATATCACAACCTCCAATTTATCCGGCAAATTCGCTGGTTAGTTTCATTGCTGAATGATGAAGTGGTTCCATTTAGCATTTTAGATGTGACTGCTGGCCGTCAAACCCAGGGCCACCGCTTCCTTGGTCATCCTGTTGACATTGCTACAGCAGATGACTATGAACAAACGTTGCACAATGATTTTGTAATTGCTGATCAGGGAAAACGAAAAGATTTAATTAAGAAGCAGATTACCGAAATTGTTGACCAACATCAGTGGCAAATTGATTGGGACGTTGACCTGTTAGAAGAAGTTAATAATTTGGTAGAATGGCCAACGGCTTTTGCAGGCTCCTTTGATGAAAAGTATCTGGCTCTTCCGGAACCGGTTCTTATCACCTCAATGAAGGATAATCAACGTTTCTTCTGTTTGCGTGATCAAGATGGCAAACTTTTACCACACTTTATCTCTGTTCGTAATGGTAATCGTGAACATCTAGAAAACGTTATCAAAGGAAACGAACGAGTATTAGTACCACGGCTTGAAGATGCCCAATTCTTCTATGATGAAGACCAAAAATTAACAATTGGTCAATACGTCGAACGTTTAAAGAAGGTTAGCTTCCATGATCAAATTAGTTCGATGGCTGATAAGATGGCCCGGACGGCAATTATCGCTAAACTGTTAGGTGAAAAGCTAAACTTAACTGACCAAGAACAAGCTGATTTACAACGAGCCGCACAGATTTATAAATTTGACCTAACTACTCAAATGGTCGGTGAATTTGCTGAATTACAAGGGATTATGGGTGAAATTTATGCTAAATTATTTGGTGAAAAAGCAGATGTTGCTGCTGCTGTGCGTGAACATTACATGCCAATTTCTGCCGAAGGTGCGCTTCCCCAAACAAAGATTGGTGCTATTTTAGCGATTGCTGATAAGCTTGATAGTATTTTTAGCTTCTTTGGTGCTGGAATGATTCCTTCCGGTTCTAATGACCCATATGCACTGCGTCGTCAGGCCTATGGAATTGTTCGAATCGTTGCCGATCGTCAATGGCACTTACCATTGCTTGCTATGCAAAAAACGATTGCTGAACAGATTCAACAATCAGGGATGCAACTCAAGTTCGATTATTTGAAGAATGCTGATCAAGTCAACAACTTCTTTATTGACCGGCTTAAGCAATTCTTTGCGGGTGAAAACCTCCGTCATGACATTGTTGACGCGGTGACGAAAACCAACCAAGCGGATCTCGTGAATATTATTGAAGCAGCAGCGGCTATAAATGATCAAAAGAGTGACGCTGAATTTAAGGATGATATTGAAGCGCTCACCCGGGTAATTCGGCTTGCCCAAAAGGGTCAACCAACCTCAAGTGAAGTTAATCCAGCATTGTTCCAAAATCCATCAGAAGCAAAACTACATGAAGCTACTAAACAGCTCCAAAGTAAATTTACTGAATTATCGCTTGCAGAAGCACTGCGTCAACTTCGGTCACAGGCACCAACCATTACCGAATACTTTGATGAAAATATGATTATGAATAAGGATCCGCAAGTGCAAAATAATCGCTTAGCCCAGTTACAACAAATTGCACACATGACCCAAGTATTTGGGGACCTTAACCAATTAATTGTTAAATAGTTACTTGGCTTTTTATCTAAAATGTGATATCATGTTATTTAGTTAAATTAGGTGTTAAGTTACGAAAGGTCGCAATCCATTTTGGAAAGCGACCTTTCGTAACTATATCTTTGATGACAGGGGGCACAAAATGGCAAGAATTCCAAATGAATTAATTGACCAAATTCGTGACTCAGTGAATATTGTTGATGTCATCAGTCAAGATGTTCAATTAAAAAAACAAGGTAAAAATTTAATGGGACATTGTCCATTTCATCGGGATGATACTCCATCGTTTGCGGTGAATGAACAAAAGCAATTCTTTTATTGTTTTAGCTGTCACCGAAGTGGAAATGTCTTTGGCTTTTTACAGCAGCTGCATAATCTGTTGTTTCCAGATGCGGTTCGTCAGGTTGCTGAGATGAGTAATATTACGTTGCCAACGCAATATGTTAGTGAAAATCATCAGTCGGTCGATAATAGTCCGAAGGGACAATTGACCAAGCTTCATGATCAGGCAGCCAAATTATATCACTACCTTTTGGTCAATACTGAAGCAGGTGAGAAAGCTCTTCACTACTTAACTAAGCGGGGTGTCAGTCGTGAACTAATCGATCAATTTGATCTTGGATATGCTGTTGAACAGTCCAATGAAGAAGTGCTATTAGAATACGCCCAAAAGCAGCAAATTGATTACCAACTTTTGCGTCAATCTGGACTCTTTACAGAAGACCGGGAGGGTAATCTGCATGATCGCTTTCATGGTCGAGTAATGTACCCGATAAAAAATGAAAATGGGCATGTCATTGCTTTTTCTGGCCGAATATTAGCACCAAAAGCGACCCAGAGCGAGCCCAAATATATGAATAGTCCAGAAACACCAATTTTTAATAAGCGGCGGACACTCTTTAATTTGGATCTTGCTAAAAAGAATGCTCGACAAGCTGGTTCACTAACCCTCTTTGAAGGGGTTATGGACGTAATTGCTGCCTTTGGCGTTGGCGTGAAAAATGGGATTGCTTCCATGGGAACTAACCTGACTGAAGATCAGATTCAAATTATTCAGCGGATAACCAGTCAGGTCAACATCTGCTACGATGGTGATGATCCTGGTCAAAACGCTATTAATCGGGCAGTTCAAATGTTCACAGACAATGCTCCACAATTAGGTGTCAAGATTATTCAATTGCCAGCAGGAATTGATCCGGATGAATACGTTCAGAAGTATGGTGGCATTAAGTTTTCTGATTATTTAAGTAAAAATACCGAAAATTCAGTTAAATTTCATTTAAAGTACCTTCAACGGGGGCTTAACCTGAAAAATCAAGATGAACTAATGGGGTATTTGAATGCTGCTTTACAAGTAATCGCCGGAGTTAGTGAGCCAGTTGCGCAGGATTTATATCTACAAAAACTAGCTACTAAATTTGAGGTAGATAAGACGAGCCTAGTGAATCAGCTGTCCAAAATTCAACCACCTGCTCGACCAGTTCGATCCCATCAATTATCAAGTAGACAATCACGGCCAGGACAAAATGAAGTGAGCCGTTCTCAACCACCAGTGCAAATGGCAACGCAGCCGTTATTATCAAAACTTCAGAGTGCTGAGCAACGCCTCTTAAAATACTATGTTTTAGATGAAGGCGTGAGAAAAAGGTTACATAGTCAGGAGGTCTTTGCCTTTGCTGATGTTGCGTATCAGCAGCTGTACCAAAAGATTACTGAGTACTTTGTTGATCATACAGAGTTTTCTACTGCCGCCATGTTGGATCGAATTGATAATCCAGAACAGCAGCAAATCTTAACCCAAATGGCGGAATTATCGATTGATGAAAATATTAGTGATGATGCGGTAAATGATTGTATTCGTGTTATCATTAATGAGGCGCCGTTGGATCAGCAGATAGCTGCGAAGCGGGCAGCCCTTAATGAGGCGGCAATGATGAATGATCAAGAACTAACCACTAAGTTAGCAACGGAATTGGTAACCCTCTACCAGCAACAACAACAAATGAAAACGGAGGAAATTAACTAATATGGCAAAAGCAAAAAAGCAACTTGTAATTTCAAATGATGAAAATTTTGACCAAAAGAAATATGATCAAGCTGTTGGTAAACTCATTCGTCAGTACAAAAAAGCTAAGACAATCCAATACGATGAATTAAGTAAACAACTAGCTGCTCCGTTTGATTTAAATGCTGATGGTTTAGATAACTTAATGCAAAATATTGAAGATGCCGGGATCAGTGTGGTTGATGAAAATGGTGACCCAGATCCACGTGCATTGAAAGCTACCGAAAAATTGTCACAAAAAGCGGTTAATGATCGGGATACCTCTGCACCAACTGGGGTTAAAATTAATGACCCAGTACGGATGTACTTAAAGGAAATTGGTCGGGTTAACTTGCTGACGGCGGACCAAGAAGTTGAATTAGCCTTGCGGATTGAAAAGGGCGATGAAACGGCCAAGCAAGAGTTAGCAGAAGCTAACTTGCGGTTGGTGGTTTCAATTGCTAAGCGTTACGTTGGTCGGGGCATGCAATTTTTGGATCTCATTCAAGAAGGAAACATGGGGCTAATGAAAGCTGTTGAAAAATTTGATTACCGGAAGGGATTCAAGTTTTCAACTTATGCGACGTGGTGGATTCGGCAAGCAATTACGCGGGCAATTGCTGACCAAGCACGGACGATTCGGATTCCGGTGCACATGGTTGAAACCATCAATAAGTTGATTCGAATTCAACGCCAATTACTCCAAGATCTTGGTCGGGAACCGCTTCCTGAAGAAATTGGTGCGGAAATGGATATGCCAACTAAAAAGGTGCGGGATATTCTGAAGATCGCTCAAGAACCAGTTTCCTTGGAAACCCCAATTGGTGAAGAAGATGATTCACACTTAGGGGACTTCATCGAAGATCATGATGCCACGAGCCCTGCAGATCACGCGGCATACGAGATGATGAAGAAGCAATTGGAAAATGTTTTAGATACATTAACCGATCGTGAAGAGAATGTCCTTCGATTACGGTTTGGTTTAGATGATGGTCGGACCCGGACTTTGGAAGAAGTCGGTAAGGTCTTTGGTGTCACTCGTGAACGGATTCGACAGATCGAAGCTAAAGCGTTACGCAAGCTGCGTCATCCATCACGTTCAAAACAACTAAAAGATTTCTTAGAGTAAGTATAGATCGACGAAACAGAAAAGGCGTAGGATACGGTTTAATCCAGTATCCTACGCCTTTTCACTATCTCTAACAATTAGTGATAGCTATTGTAAAACGTCAATTTGAACAGGCTTTGGTAAATTATTAACAAACTTATCATAAGCGGCCTGTTCATTAGTATGGTGGACAGAAACGTTAGAATCTGTCACGTTGGCTTCGTGGAGGGCTTGCTCTGAAACGTCAATTTCCTCCGTAACCGTGGCGTTGCCAATCAACTCAATCCAGTATTGGTCATCATCATTGTGGACGATTGTTTTTACCATGCCACCTGGATTATAAACCGTAATTGGTTGATCAAAATCAGCCATGTCAGGATGAGTCAAAGCAAAGGCTAATGTCGTTGCAGACATTCCAGTACCACAAGCATTAGTAAATCCGACTCCTCGTTCAAAAGTCCGCACAAAAAGTTGATTATGGTCGATAATCTTGGCAAAGTTAACGTTAACCCCATCTGAGTAATAAGGGTTTTGACCGTTTAAACGGCGGCCTAATTTCCCGAGCAGGGGACCAGTGATGGTCTTTTCATCCATGAATGCAATTAAATGCGGGTTAGGTACAGCTAACGAAGTGAACTTTAACTTGGGTGCGAGTTCAGGAACATAATCATCAATAATCCGCTCATGACCTAAATTGTCGAAAGGAAGGTCATGTTTATCAAAAAGTACTGGTGAAATTTCAGCTGCATAAGCTGGCACGCCGTCAGCAAATTCGTCATGTTTTGCAACCTTTAAATCTGCCTTCATGGTTTCAATTTCAAAGGAGTCTTGCCCAGTTTTTTCGGAAACGTAACGAGCAACCGTTCGAATTCCGTTACCACACATGGAGGCTTCGCTCCCGTCGGCATTGATCACGCGCATTTGGGCAGTAACACCTGGATGGTTTGAATTGTTAACCACCAGGAGCCCATCAGCTCCATGCAAAATCCCGGTTTGCGGATTAGTAATTTGCTTGGTTAAAGCAACTAACTCAGAATCGGTAAGTTGTTGCTGCAATGTGGTTTGATCTAAAATAAAAAACTTATTTTGGGAACCATGAACTTTTAATAATTGGACCATGGATCGCTACCTCCTAATTATTTTTCTGGAAAGAAGTGTTGGTAAATTGCCCGAATGGCATTATCAGCGTCTTTTTTATAAGTTCCGATCATGATGGAAATTCTGGATGCCCCTTGATTGATCATGGAGATCCGAATGTTATGTTCGGCTAGTTCAGTGAAAATTCCAGCAGCTACACCAACGCGGTTAAACATTCCTTCACCAACCACCATGATTACCGCATAATCATCAATCCATTCCAGACTGTCTGGATTAACGGTTGCCCGAACTTCATCGCATAATTTCTGCACTAAATCATCAGAAATGAGCTTGCGGTCGAAAATAATGGTAATATCATCAATCCCAGATGGCATGTGTTCGTATGGCAGCCCATACTTATTCAGAATTTCGAGAATCTTTAGTGTAAACCCGGCTTCACGATTTAGCAAGTATTTGTGCAGATAAAGGGCTGCGTAATGTTTACCACCAGCAATTCCGGTAACGATTTGTTCAGGATGAAAGCCCTGATCAGGCACAATCAACGTTCCCGGCTTTTCTGGTGCGTGGGTATTTTTAACGTTGACAATGATATTACCTTCAATCGCTGGAATTAAGGCTTCATCATGGAATACAGAAAATCCAGCGTATGACAATTCCCGCATTTCGCGGTAGGTCATTCGCTTGATTGGTTGGGGATCATTAACGATTGAAGGGTTGGCAGAGAAAATGGCGTCAACGTCTGTGAAGTTTTCATAGAGATCAGCATGAAAACCACGTGCTAAGATTGCACCAGTAATGTCTGAGCCTCCTCTAGAGAACGTCGCAATATTTCCATCAATGGTAAAGCCAAAGAAGCCTGGGAAGATCAGCCTTTCATCAGCTGAGTAATTGAATGCTGCCAGGTTATTGTACGTTTGTGGGTCAACAATAGCGTTATTTGGTTCACCATCCACAATTAAACCAGCTTCCTTAGGGTCGACAAAGCGGGCATTAATCCCTAGTTTCTGCAAGACCAATGCCATTAGGCGAGCATTTAATCGCTCACCGTGGGCTTTAAAAGCGGCCATCAAAAAATCATCATCTGGATAATCACCATTTGGTAATTCAACGATGATTTGGTGAATTACGGAAAGCTGATCGCGTTGGACACCAAAGTGAGCACCGATTTCTTCATAGCGAGAAAAAATTTCATTTTGAATGGTACTATAATCTGCATGATTAATAACGGCATTGGCATAATTAATGAGCAGGTCGGTGACCTTAATATCGTTCTTGAATCGTTTACCCGGAGCTGAAGTTACGACAATTTGCCGCGTGGAATCATCTTTTATAATCGCGATGGCCTGTTCAAAAGCATCGCCGTTAGCCAGTGAGCTGCCACCAAACTTTACAACTTTCATTGATTGCTACCTTCTTTAATCAAAAGTTTATTATCTAGGATTTTACCATTAATCACGAACCTTGCAAACTAAACAAAGAAACAACAATTTAGACACTTGCTGAAAAATGTGAAAATGATGAGAAAGATTTAGCTAGGCTATTGACGCTGACTTGTTCAAGCTTTATAGTAGAAATCAAATCGAAGAGGAGCAACCAACATTAGTAGCGGTTAGGAGTTTTTACCAGACAGTGAATAATCGTGAAAGGGGCGGCTGCCGAAGCGGTAAGGATGGTAATAACTTGCTTGGCTGGGGCGTAACTAAATAAGTTACGGACTGTCGCAAGACCAGAAGAGCTTGCGGTGCGCTATCGACTATCGGATTTTTTATGATTAATCACTATCCCGGTATGCGCGCAGTGTACCGGGATTTTTTCTCTTCGAAACGAAAAGGGATAAAAAGGAGCGATGGGAACAATGAATGATCAAATTAGTTCCAGTGAAATCAACGCGGCAGGGCATCTCCAAATTGGTGGAGTTGATACTCTGTACCTGGCACATAAATATGGAACACCATTACTGGTTTATGATGTTGCCCAGATCCGTAACCAAATGCAACGGTTTCGAGATGTTTTTAACCAGGAAGCGGTCCAGTATGAAGTGAGTTACGCTAGTAAGGCCTTTTCTTCCGTGGCCATCTATCAAGTGATGAAGCAGGAACATGCGCATATTGATGTTGTTTCTGGTGGTGAATTGGCAACTGCTATTAAAGCAAATTTCCCTCTTGCTAAGGTCAGTTTCCATGGTAATAACAAATCTCGGGATGAATTAGCAATGGCCCTTGATCATGGAGTTGGCACGATTGTCGTTGATAATTTCCATGAAATTGAATTGTTAAAGGAATTATTAGCTGATCGGACCCAGACAGTGGATGTGCAATTACGAATTACTCCAGGAATTGCTGCACACACCAATTCGTATATCGCAACGGGACAAGTTGACAGTAAATTTGGTTTTGATGTTGAATCTGGACAGGCAGACAAAGCACTCCAGCAATTATTATCCATTTCACAGGTCCATGTGACTGGTCTTCATGCTCATATTGGATCACAAATTTTTGATGTGCAGGGCTTTGAAGGAGTTGCAAGAAAATTAGTTGAGATTGCGGCTGATTGGCACCAAAAGTATGATTTTACCGCAGAAGTCCTGAATGTTGGTGGTGGGTTTGGTATTAAGTACTCTAGTGAAGATCATCCCATCAATCCAGAAGACTTTGTCCGCGCCATTGTTCAGGTGGTCAAAAAATCTATTCATGAACAAAAGCTTGTAATGCCGGCGATTTGGATTGAACCAGGACGTTCAATAGTTGGACCAGCCGGTTATACGTTATATACTATAGGTTCAAGGAAAAATATTCCTGGTTTGCTTTCGTACGTCAGTGTTGATGGAGGAATGGGTGATAACATTCGGCCAGCCTTGTATAATGCTAAGTATGAAAGTGTCTTGGCTCGGGATCCGCAAGCGCCGACTGTTGAGACGGTCAAAATTGCTGGTAAATATTGTGAATCCGGTGATATTTTGAGTGAACAACAGGATTTACCTGCTACACAGCCAGGAGATATTTTGGTTATGCTTGATACGGGAGCGTATGATTACGCAATGGCTTCCAATTATAATCGGAACCCCCGGCCAGCAGTTGTTTTTGTTGAAAATGGTCATGATCAACTTGTAATTAAGCGTGAAACTTATGATGATCTAACTAAGCTTGATCTTGATTATCAATTAAATGATTAAGGAAGAGGTAATAACATGGCAAAATTAGACGCACAAAGCATCATTAACTATATTGGCAATGCCCCCAAAAAGACGCCAGTAAAGGTTTACTTACGTGGTGATAATTTATCACAGTTAAACTTTCCCAAGGGAGTAGATCCTTACGTAGAAGAACATACCGCAACGGTATTTGGTGATTGGGAAGTTCTTAAGCCATTCTTAGATGAACATCAAGCTGACTTTACTGGAATGCACGTGGAAAATGACGCACGGAATTCAGCCGTACCATTGTTGGACCTTAAGAATGTAAATGCCCGGATTGAACCTGGTGCGACTATTCGTGATCAAGTAGTAATTGGTGATAATGCAGTTGTCATGATGGGAGCAACCATTAACATTGGAGCTGACATTGGCGAGGGCACAATGATTGATATGGGAACGATTCTCGGTGGTCGGGCCATTGTTGGCAAGCATTGTCATATTGGAGCCGGAACCGTTTTAGCGGGCGTGATTGAACCTGCTTCAGCAGAACCAGTTCGGGTTGATGATAACGTATTAATCGGCGCTAATGCCGTTGTACTTGAAGGTGTTCACATTGGTGAAGGAGCAGTGGTTGCAGCTGGAGCAGTGGTTACTCACGATGTAGAGCCTCATACTGTTGTAGCCGGCGTCCCTGCAAAGTTTGTGAAGAAGGTTGATGCACAAACGGATAGTAAGACGGGTCTCGAGGACGATTTAAGAAAGCTTTAATCATGACACAATTAAATGAAGATCAATTAATTAAAATTCGTCGCCATTTACACCAAATTCCAGAACTAGCGCTTCAAGAAACGGAAACGCACGCCTATCTAATGCAGATCATTAGTGAAATGAATCAGCAATATTTAGAAGTTCGTGAATTTGATGAATTACCGACCGCCATCATGGTACTCGTCCATGGAAAGAATCCACGTCGGACGATTGGTTACCGAACGGACATTGACGCTCTTCCCGTCACTGAACAAACCGGACTCCCATACCAATCAACTCATCCGGGAGTAATGCATGCCTGTGGACATGACATCCATATGACAGTTGCTCTTGGCGGCCTAAGCTACTTTAGTGAGCATCAACCAGTGGATAATCTCCTGTTCTTTTTCCAACCTGCTGAAGAAAGTGAAGCGGGTGGTAAGCGAGCCTATGAATTAGGATTGTTTGAAGGCAAATGGTGTCCAGATGAGTTTTATGGACTGCATGATAATCCAGAGCTCCCTGCTGGTGCGATTGGTTGTCGGATGGGGACGTTGTTTGCTGGAACCACCGAAGTTAACATTGATATTGAAGGAAAGGGTGGCCATGCCGCTTTCCCACAGGATGCCAAGGATGCAGTTGTTGCTGCAGCTAATCTAATTGTTCAAGTGCAAACCATTATTTCACGAAGCATTGATCCGATTGATAGCGGAGTGATTACACTGGGGAAGATTGAAGCGGGGACCATTCGAAATGTAATTGCTGGCCATGCCCGAATTGAGGGAACCATTCGTGGATTAACCCAGGACATGATCCTTTTAATTGATCGACGATTACAAGAAGTTTGTAACGGTATTCAAGCCAGCTTTGGTGTAAAGGTAAAGCTGGGCTTGAATCAAGGTGGCTATTGGCCAGTTGAAAACAACCCTGAATTAACAAAACGCTTTATTAAGTATATGCATGATACGCCAACGGTTAACTTTATTGAAACGAAGCCGGCCATGACGGGAGAGGATTTTGGCTACTTATTAGCGAAGTTTCCCGGAACGATGTTTTGGCTCGGGGTTGATGATGATTCACAACTCCACTCGGCAACTTTAACGCCAAACGAAGCTGCCATCCAGCGCGGCGTGGATGCAATTACCGGTTTTCTTGACTACCGGATGAATGCTAAGGAGGAACAATAATGAAATTAGCAGACGCAGATTTACTGACGGCGATTATTACACCATTTAATGATCATAATGAAATTGACTTTGCAATGCTTGAAAAATTGACTAATTCATTAATCAATCAAGGAAGTAATGGTTTTGTAGTTGGAGGCACAACTGGTGAAACGCCAGAATTGACTCATGATGAAAAAATCGCGTTATATACAAAATTTGGTCAAATTGTTAATGGTCGGGTGCCCGTAATCGCAGGGACGGGAAGTAACAACACTAAAGAGACAATTGCCTTTACAAATGAAGTGGCTAAAATTGATGGAATTGACTATGCATTAGTAGTGGTTCCACCATATAATAAGCCAAATCAGCGGGGAATGATTGCTCACTTTACGACCGTTGCGGATAATGTGAACTTACCAATTATTATCTATAATATTCCGGGACGGACTGGCTCGAAAATGAGTCAGGAAACCATTTGTGAGTTGTCGCAACATAAAAACATTGCTGGGGTTAAGCAATGTGCTTCATTGGAAGAAATGGAATATGTGATTGATCATAAAGCGAATGATTTCTGTGTCTTCTCTGGAGAAGATGCTCAGGCACTGACGGCGCGGGTTCTGGGTGCTAACGGGGTTATTTCTGTAGCATCACACAGCTATGCTCCTCAGATGCGATCAATGTATGATCATTTGTATAAGGGTGACTACCAAACCGCTGCTAAATTACAACGGTGGTTGACCCCAAAGATGGCCGCACTATTTATGTTCCCATCACCATCACCGGTTAAGGCATTGTTAAATGCCCAAGGATTTAAAGTGGGCGGATGCCGTTTACCAATTATGACTTTAAATGATGATGAAAAATCACAATTAGCTGCAGCACTAGATTTGCCGGTTGATGCCTTAAACGGCGATTTACCATTAGATTTGGGGGAAATGTAGAATGAAACGAGTATTAGTTGCAGGAATTAACGGGGCAATGGGACAATATGCCACCAAAATGATTAATGATCTCGATGGGTTTGAAGTTGCTGCCGGACTCGGCCTGGGAATTAAAGATGGCGATCAAGCAAAGTACAATGTGGCTACTGATACCAAATTATATGGATCATTAGATGCAATTGATGAAGATGTGGCTGATATTTGGTTAGATTTTACTGCACCAGCCGCAGTTTTTCCTGATGTTAAGTATGCGTTAAGCCATGGGATGCGTCCAGTTGTTGGTACTACAGGACTAACGGATGACCAAGAAGCTGATTTGAAAAAGTTAGCTCAGCAGAATGGATTAGGTGGTTTAATCGCCCCTAACTTTGGGATGTCAGCAGTGTTATTAATGAAGTTTGCTAAAGAGGCAGCTAAATACTTCCCTGATGTGGAAATCATTGAAATGCATCACGAAGATAAAAAGGATGCTCCTTCAGGAACGGCCCTTAGTACCGCTAAATTAATTGCTGAAAATCGTGAACCACACCAAACCGCACCAGATACGATCGAAACACTCGCGGATGTTCGGGGTGGCGATTATCAAGGAATCAAGATTCATTCTGTTCGTTTACCTGGATACGTTGCTCATGAACAAGTCTTATTTGGTGGTAAAGGGGAAGCCCTTACGATTCGCCAAGACTCCTTTGACCGGAGTTCCTTTATGAGCGGGGTAAAAGTTGCCCTTCAAAAGGTCGACACCCTTGATGAATTAGTCGTTGGATTAGAAAACATTGTTTAAAAAAGGAGCATGATGGATTATGCCAGAACTTGCAAAGAGTATGGAAAACTATGTTAACAAGGATGTTAAGGAAATTCGTCCTTCTGCCATCCGGGATTTTGATATGCAGATTTCATCCATTCCGGGATTGGTTAAATTAACCCTTGGGGAACCAGATTTTAACGTTCCTGAACACGTGAAGCAGGCGGCAATTCGTGGAATTCAAGCCAATGATTCTCACTATGGGCCTGCTGCTGGTAAGTTAGAATTACGGAAAGCAGTGGCTAACTACCTAAAGGACACACGAAATGTTGATTACAATCCAGAGGATGAAGTGCTGATTACAAATGGTGGTACTGAAGCATTGACGGCGATTACTTTTAGCCTCCTTAACCCTGGCGATAAAGTTCTGGTACCAACACCAGTTTTTTCACTCTACTTCCCAATTATTACTTTAACCGGAGCAGAATGTATCCAAGTTGATACGTCTGCGGACGATTTTGTGCTGACTCCAGAAAAGTTACAAAGTGAACTTGATCAACACGGCGACGTTAAGATGATTATCTTAAACTACCCATGTAATCCAACTGGTCGTGCTTACCCAGAAGACTTGCTCAGAAAGCTTGGTAAGATCCTGCATGATCATAATGTTTTAATTGTGGCTGATGAAATGTACAGTGAATTAACTTATGATCAGGAGCATTTCTCTTTGGCAATGATTTATCCAGAACAAACGCTCTTGGTTTCTGGATTATCCAAGTCCCATGCAATGACTGGCTGGCGGCTTGGCTACATTGCGGGACCATCAGCTCTAATTAGTCAAATCTACAAGATCCATGGCTTCTTGGTAACTTGTGTTAACGACATTGCCCAGGATGCAGCCATTGAGGCTTTGAATAATGGTCGTCAAGACCCAGATGCTTTTCGGGCGGAATATAAGAAGCGCCGTGACTATGTGGTTAGTCGGATGGAAAAGATGGGCTTCGACATTGCTACACCTGAAGGAGCATTCTATGTCTTTGCCAAAATTCCGGCACAATTTGGCAATGATGATTTCAATTTTGCTTTAGATCTTGCCAAGAAGGCAAAAGTTGGGGTAATTCCAGGAAGTGCCTTCGGTGCCGGTGGTGAAGGATATATTCGGATTTCATATGCTGCTTCTGATGAGAAGTTAGCAAAGGCGATGGACTACATCGAATCCTACCTTGATAATTTGGAATAGAAAACAAAGAGGCTGGGAAGGACCCCAGTCTTTTTTGTTATAATAAATTTGAAAAGAATTTGATTGAAGAAGGGATGATCAAGGTGGATGAAAACCATCTTTCTAAACGACTTGCGACGGTAGCCCAGTACGTTCCTGACGGAGCTCGCCTGGCAGATATTGGTTCTGATCATGCATATTTGCCAGCGGCATTATTAATTCAAAACCGGATTCGCTATGCGGTTGCAGGAGAGGTCGCAAAAGGGCCGTTTGAAAATGAGCTAAAAGAAATTCAGCGATTAGGGTTTCAAAAGCAATTAATTCCCCGGCTAGCGGACGGCATGGCGGCCGTTCAACATGATGACCAAATTAACGTAGTGACAATTGCGGGGATGGGTGGTTCCTTAATTGCCCGTATTTTAGACGAAGGACAAGCACAGCTTGCTGGAGTGCAGCGTTTGATTTTACAACCTAATGTGGGTGAACATCAGGTTCGGAAATGGTTAATGAATCATCAGTACCAAATTATAGCTGAGCAAATGTTGGCGGAAGATGGACACGTTTATGAAGTGATTGTGGCTGAGCCCACTGTGTGCCCAGTGCGATATGGAGCCAAAGAGTTACTTTTCGGTCCGCTTCTTTTAGAAAAGCCAACGTCAATTTTTATTACCAAATGGCAACAAGAACTTAAACGGTGCCAAAATGCGGTGAATCAAATGCACCAAGCGACGACCGTTCCTGTGGAGCGATTGCAGCGAATGCAGCAAAAGATAGATTTAATCAAAGAGGTGTTAAATCATGGTGACGGGAACTGAGATAATCAACCAATTTGAACGGTTTTGCCCACCAGAATTGGCGGAATCTTGGGATCATGTCGGATTACAGATTGGTGATCCTGATAAACCTGTTCAACGAATTATGACAACTTTGGATGTTCGGCCGGAAGTAGTCGATGAAGCAATTGAAAGGCAAGCAGATTTTATTTTTGCTCACCATCCGGTCATGTTTCATCCGGCCAAGGATCTAGATATTCGTAATCCCCAAAATGCGATGTACGCAAAGATTTTAAATAGCGGGATCACGGTCTATGCGGCGCATACGAATTTAGATAGTGTGAATGGTGGCATGAATGACTGGCTGGCCGATCAATTGCGACTTCAAAATGCAGTACCACTGGTTGATAAAGATATTCATCCGATCACTGGAATGCCTCGGGGAATGGGGAGAATTGGCGAGTTGTCTGCAGCAATGTCAGTTGCCCAATTTGCTGAGTACTGTCTGAAGGTCTTTTCAATTCCTGGTTTACGGTTGATTGCTCCCGCTGATGATCCACGGCAAATTAAGCGGGTTGCTGTTTTAGGTGGTGCTGGTTCAGAATTTTATCATGAGGCAATTGCCAAGGGAGCAGATGCATACGTTACAGGTGACGTTAGCTACCATGTTGCACATGATATGAAAGCGGCGGGGTTGGTCGTTGTTGATCCAGGGCACCACATTGAAGCAGTGGCGATTAAAGGGTTAAGTAACCTCCTAAATCAATGGAAACAAAAAAAGAACTGGTCAGTGGAAGTAATTCAGTCTAGAATAAACACAGAGCCGTTCGAGTTCGTAACGAAAAAATGAGGTGTTAAACAAATGGCAAGTTTAAAGTATGAAAATCTATTACCACGTTTTTTAAAGTACGTTAAGGTTGAGACACGTTCTAATCCGAATAGTGATACACTGCCTTCTGATCCCAAAGAAATGGCCTTTCTTAAGGATTTGGAAAAGGAATTAAAGCAAATTGGTTTATCCAATGTTCGCTTTAATAAGGCTAATACGTACTTGTTAGCAACCTTACCAAGTAATTTAGATTATGATGTGCCAGCAATGGGGTTGATTGCACACGTTGATACGGCAGATTTCAATGCGCATAATGTTAATCCCCAAGTGGTTGAAGATTATGATGGCAAGTCTGACATTCAATTAGATGCGGATGGAAAATATGTTTTGACTCAAAAGGAATTCCCATCATTAAAGAAGTACCAAGGTGATACATTAATTACTACTGATGGTTCAACTCTGTTAGGAGCTGACGATAAGTCTGGTGTTGCTGAAGTCATCACTTTCTGCGAATATCTACTTCAGCATCCTGAAATTAAGCACGGTACAATTCAAATTGGTTTGGGAACTGATGAAGAAATTGGCATTGGGGCTGAACACTTTGAACCAGATGAATTTGGTGCGGATTTTGCATATACGGTTGATGGTGGACCACTTGGCGAATTGGAATATGAAACGTTCAATGCAGCCCATGCGGTAATTGATATTTCGGGTAAGAATGTTCACACTGGGGTTGCCAAGGGAACAATGATTAATGCTCTCCAATTGGGAATTGATCTTCATAATAGTCTTCCTGACCATGACCGCGCAGAACGGACTGAAGGTCGGGAAGGGTTCTTCCACCTTTACAAGTTTAGTGGTACGGTTGACAGTGCCCAGATGGAATACCTGATTCGTGACCATGATAAGGATATCTTTAATGAACGCAAGCACGCGCTTCAAGCAGCTGCCGATGATATTAATGCCCAACTAGGTGAAGACCGGATAAAGGTAACGATGAATGATCAATACTACAACCTCCGTGATGCACTCAAGGATCATATGGAAGTTGTCGATTTGGCCAAGCAGGTAATGGAAAACTTAGACATCAAGCCTGACATCTATCCTGTCCGGGGTGGTACTGATGGTTCAACCATTTCTTACAAAGGATTGCCAACGCCAAACCTCTTTGCTGGTGGGGAAAACATGCATAGTCGGTTTGAATACGTTTCAGCTCAAACTATGGATCGGGTAATTGACGTCTTACTTGAGATGAACAAGTTAAACGTTGTTAATAATAAATAACTAGTTGATAAAAGAAAAAAGTTCGCGAAACGAGATATAAACGTTTCGCGAACTTTTTGAGTTCAAATAATTTGATTACTTTTGTCGTGCGGGGTTGGCCTTGGTGGTAATCGCGTAAACACAATTAGTTGCAATCACTGCAAAAACTGCGCCTGTGATTGCAGCATGTAAAAAGTTAATGGAAGTGGCTTCCAATTGGCTACCGATATAGCCGAGGAGCATTCCTAAAATACCACCCCAAATAATTGCCATGATGCTACCCATAAGTTTTTTCATTTATTATCACCCCTTTAAAATCACAAGCTTATTTTAGCATAATTCACAATTGATCGCGAACGCAATTAAAATCTTCGGAACACATGAACCCAGATTTGGTATAATTTGAACGAGAAGGATGGGTGAGAAAAATGTCAGTAACGCCATTAGACGTCACAAGTACATATTCATTATTGCAAAGCACAATTCGACCACGTGATTTGGTGAAAGCTGCTCGTCAACGGGGTTATTCAGCAATTGCTTTAACTGACGAGAATGTTTTGTATGGTGCGGTAGATTTTTATAATGCTGCTCAACAGGCTGGTATCCGCCCAATTATTGGTTTGAAATTACAGCTGACATTTGCAGAATTGGATGAACGAAAAATAACTGTCACCGTTATTGCAAAAAATCAGCAGGGTTATACGGAGTTAATGCAATTATCCACCCAGAAAATGACGTCAAAAGCCGGGATGACGGTTCAGAATCTTGTGAAGCAAATTGATAATTG
Organism: Limosilactobacillus sp. C0001E2; assembly: GCF_056590915.1. Classification (NCBI taxonomy): domain Bacteria; kingdom Bacillati; phylum Bacillota; class Bacilli; order Lactobacillales; family Lactobacillaceae; genus Limosilactobacillus; species Limosilactobacillus sp. C0001E2. The sequence goes on from NZ_JBWPXC010000001.1 coordinate 50,020, forward strand.
TGCAATTATTATAAAACCGACAATGGCGATTTTAACTGCTCATCGGGATCCGACCATTCAAAAATTATTATCTTGGTTTGGAAATCAACCAGGAGATATCTTTATGGGGATTAATCTAGTGCTAGATCCAACCGAACGGCAAGTTTTAAAAGATCTCAGCTTGCAAAATGGTCTGAAGCTAATTGCGGATGAACCTGTTGAATATTTAGAGGCTAATCAATATTTCCCAACCCAAGTGTTGAGAGCAATTGGCGACGGTCGACAAATCGAGTCACCATTAAATACCGCCCATAATACTGGTCAGCATTATTTAAGAAATGCTCAAGATCTGACCATTGCCTATGAACGATCTGGCTTAGCTGAAGCCGTAGAAAACAATGAAGCGTTAGTACAAAAGAGTTCATTTAAAATTAATTTTCAGAAGCCAGTTTTACCCAAATTTGCGGTTCCAGAAGGGATGAGTACAGCGCAATATCTCCGTCAACTATGCATCAGCGGTCTACAAAAACGTCACTTGGCGCCAAACACCACGATTAAACAATATCGGGATCGATTGGAGCGCGAGTTGACAGTTATTCATCAGATGGGTTTTGATGATTACTTTTTAATTGTTTGGGATATCATCGCGTTTGCTCACCGTAAACAAATTACTACTGGTCCTGGCCGGGGTTCTGCAGCCGGTTCGCTAGTTGCCTATGCGTTAGCCATTACTGATGTGGATCCACTTGAATATGGCTTACTATTTGAACGTTTTCTAAACCCGAAACGTGCACAAATGCCAGATATTGATTTAGATATTCCAGATAATCGGCGGCAGGAGGTTCTTGAATACGTTCATCAACGGTATGGTCATGAACGGGTGGCACAAATCATTACTTTTGGGACGTTAGCGGCGCGTCAGGTCGTTCGTGATGTTGGCCGGGTGTTTGGTGTGCCTAAATACCAGGTTGAGCAGATCATTGATACTTTGCGGGTGCTTAGTCGCCATCGATCAATTACCTTGGCAGAGGCAATTCAGCAGTCGCAACCACTGCGCAACTTGATGACGGATGACCCAATTAATAAATTAGTGATTGAAGTAGCTCAAAAACTAGAAGGGTTACCAAGGCACTATTCTACCCATGCGGCAGGAGTGGTGCTATCTGCAACACCTTTAAAAAAGATCGTTCCTTTGCAACCAGGGAATGATGAAGCGGGTTTGCTGATGACCCAGTTTCCAAAAGAAACCGTGGAATCAGTTGGTCTGTTAAAGATGGACTTTTTGGGATTGCGTAACCTTTCCATCATGGATCGGGCGTTAGCAATTATTCACCAGACGATGCCAGACTTTGATATTACCAAAGTACCGTTGAATGATCATAAAACCATCCAATTATTTAGGCAAGGGTTAACGGACGGTATTTTTCAGTTTGAATCGACTGGGATTCGTCAAACACTCCAGCAATTAGCTCCAGATAATTTTGAAGATATAGTTGCGGTGAATGCGCTGTATCGACCGGGACCAATGCAAAATATTCCGCATTTTATTGCCCGAAAACACGGTCAGGAACCAATCCAATTACCAGATCAAAGCTTACAGCTTATTTTAGGTCCGACCTATGGGATCTTAGTTTATCAGGAACAGGTAATGCAGGTAGCCTCACAAATGGCCGGCTTTTCACTCGGCCAGGCCGATTTACTGCGCCGAGCAATGAGTAAGAAAAAGCAAGCAACAATGGAAAGTATGCGGCAACGATTTATTAGTGGAGCGGTTAAGAATGGTTATCACCAGTCCATCGCAGAGCAAGTTTTTAACTATATTGATCAGTTTGCTAACTATGGTTTTAACCGGTCACACGCGGTTGCATATTCTAAAATGGCGTATGAGATGGCATACTTAAAATGTCACTTCACAACGGCTTTTTTTACGGCACTGTTAGCAATCGAACCCAACATGGATAAAGTTCGTCTTCACTTGGCGGATGCTAAACGATTTGGAGTTAGTATTATCGGCCCCAATATTAATCAGAGCCAAACGGAATACTCACTGCAAAATGGGCAAATTGTGATGGGATTTTCGATGATTAAAGGAATGCGTCGTGATTTTACCCAAGCAATTATTGAAGAGCGCAAAGCGGGACAGTTTAAAAATCTACCAGATTTTGTACAGCGAATGGGCGAAAAATGGCAAAAAGCTGCATTGATTGAACCGCTAATTTATGCCGGCGCTTTTGATCAGCTTGGCTACAATCGGGCGGAAATGATTGAAGGATTGGCTGGAGTCTTTGCGGGAAATGAATTTAGTTTTCAGAGCGCGGATTTACAGCCAATTATGAAGCGTCGTCAGGAGTACTCCTTAACTTATCGTCTGCAAAAGGAGCAGGAATATTTGGGAATGTATTTATCCGGCCATCCAGTGACACAGTACCAGCGAGTCCGTCAGCAACAGCATATGCAGCGGATTATGGATCTCAAACCAGGATCTTCAGTAAAACTCTTAGTCTTGCTCAACCAAATTCGTCAAATTAATACCAAAAAGACGCATCAACCAATGGCGTTTGCATCTGCTTCTGATGAAACCGGTAGTATGGATATTACCATTTTCCCTCGTCAGTACCAGCGGTTTGTGGATGCTTTGAAGCCGAACACAATTGTAATGATTGAGGGATCAGTTGAGCAGCGCAATGAGCGGTTACAGGTTATTGCAAATCAAATTATTCCTGTCGAAAAACTATTGAAGAATCACCGTCAGGTTAGCCATCAACGATGGGTCGTTCGAATCAGTGAAAATTCATCAGTTAAAGAACTGCTACCAAAGATGCTTGATATGACTAAGAATCTACATGGCAATACGCCGGTGGTAATTTATAATGTGGCCGCTCAACAAGCAACAACATTACCTCAGCAGCAGTGGGTCGGTCAGCAAGATGAAGTTCGTGATATATTGGACAAGGTGTTTGGCAGTAACAACGTTGTTCTACAAACGTTTGACAAGTAAGCGCCATCATAAAAGTGTCTGGAAAATGATGATTTTCACGAGAAAATTAATGTAATTTTACAGACACTCAAATTAAAACGTGTTATTATAGCACTGTACTATCAAAGCTGCTAAATCAAGATTGATTGAGGTGGTATTGCAAAAGGAGAGAATTCTGTTATGAAGAAAACCAAGATTGTTAGTACCTTGGGTCCGGCAAGTACGGACGTAGATACAATCGTTAAGTTAATTAACGCGGGTGCAAACATTTTCCGTTTTAACTTTTCACATGGTGATCATCCTGAACACCTTGGTCGTTTGAACAACGTCCACAAGGCTGAAGAAATCACTGGTAAAAAGGTTGGGATTATGCTCGATACCAAGGGTGCTGAAATTCGGACGACCGTTCAAAAGGACGGTAAGATCGAATACAACATCGGTGATGAAGTTCGGATCTCAATGGATGACAGTATCGAAGGTACTCACGATAAGATCGCGGTTACTTACGAAGGACTTTATGATGACGTTCATGAAGGTGGACACGTTCTGTTTGACGATGGTTTGATTGACATGGTCGTTGAAAAGAAGGACGAAGCTAATAAGGAATTAGTATGTAAGGTTCTTAACCACGGTGTTCTTGGCTCCCGGAAGGGTGTAAACGCTCCTGGAGTTTCCATTAATTTACCAGGAATTACTGAAAAGGACTCCAGTGATATTCGTTTTGGCTTGGAAAATGGCATTAACTACATTTCTGCTTCCTTTGTTCGGAAGGCTCAAGACGTTCTTGATATTCGGGAACTTTTAAAGGAAAAGGATATGGAAGATGTCCAAATCTTCCCAAAGATTGAATCACAAGAAGGAATCGACAACTTCGAAGAAATCATTGCAGTTGCTGATGGTTTGATGGTTCCTCGTGGTGACATGGGGGTTGAAATTCCAGCTGAAAATGTTCCGTTGGTTCAAAAGCGGATGATTCGTCGTTGCAACGTTTTAGGTAAGCCAGTTATTACTGCTACCCAGATGTTGGATTCCATGCAAGAAAATCCACGGCCAACTCGTGCTGAAGTTTCTGACGTTGCTAATGCCGTCTTTGATGGAACGGACGCCACGATGCTTTCTGGTGAAAGTGCTAATGGTGACTACCCAGTTGAATCTGTTGCTACAATGGCTCGGATTGACGTTAAGGCTGAAAATAACCTTGATCAATTCGGTACTGAAACGTTCAACTTCGATAAGTCAGACGTTACTGAAACGATCGGTTCAGCAGTTTCTAACGCGGCGCGTGATCTTGGTATCAAGACGATTGTTGCGGCTACTGCTTCTGGTTACACTGCGCGGATGATTTCAAAGTACCGTCCAAATGCTGATATTGTGGCTTTGACATTTGATGAACGGACTCAAAAGGGTCTGATGATTAACTGGGGTGTTCAACCATACGTTGTTGAAAAGCCAGCTAATACTGATGAAATGTTTAAGTTAGCTAATGATGAAGTTAAGAAGTTAGGCTTTGCTAACGAAGGGGATCAAATTATCGTAATTGCCGGTTTACCAGTTGGTAAAAAGGGAACCACTAACATGATGCGGATCCAAACTGTTAAGTAATGTTCTTAGTTAATCCTAAAAGAGGTTGGAATTAGTTCCAGCCTCTTTTACTTTACATAAAATCCATGTAAAATAGAATGGTTATGATGCTGAGCAAAAAGTGAGGAACAAAAGATGAACCAAGACTTGGGAAAAGTTGTTAGTGCAGTAATGATTGATGAAAATGATCAATATTATTTTGTCCAGCCGGCACGGAATGGTCAAACTTATCGTTTACCAAAGGATGAGTCACCACAAGTATTACATATTGGTGGTTCAGTGCAGGGGTTTGTATATGAAAATGAAGACCACCAATTACAGATGACGTGTCAGCACATTCCAACCGTACAGGTGGACCACTATGACTTTGGCGAAGTTGTGAGTGTTCGGCGTGATTTAGGGGTTTTTGTGAACATTGGACTGCCCAATAAAGATATCGCGGTTTCTTTAGATGATTTACCGACACTCAAGAATCTTTGGCCCCAAAAAGGCGATCGTTTGCTGATTTCGTTACGGGTTGATGACCATGATCGGATCTGGGGACAGCTAGCCGATGAGCAAATTTTCCAAACAATGGCGGTCAAGCCATCTAAAAAAATGTTAAATTGGAATGTCAACGCCACTGTTTACCGCCTGAAATTATCTGGTACGTTAGTGTTAACGGACAATTTTCAACTCGGGTTCATTCATCCTTCAGAACGGGATCGTGAACCCCGTCTAGGAGAACGGGTTCATGCACGAGTGATTGGTCTATCTAGTCATGGTAGCTTGAATTTATCTTTGAAGCCCCGAGCTTTTGAAGCCATTGACGATGATGCCACCCAAATATATGAATTATTAAAACATGCACCAAATAAGCAGTTACCGTATACGGATAAAAGCTCACCGGCCATTATTAAGGAAGTTTTTGGCATGAGTAAAGGACAATTTAAACGGGCGATTGGTCACTTGTTGAAGGAACGCTTAGTTAGTCAGGTAAATGGTCAGCTTATTCTGTTAAAGGAAGTTGCTTTTGATGATTAATCAACAAATGCAGCAAGATATGCAAGATTTTAGCCAATTTCTTTTAGTAGAACGAGGATTGAGCAACAATACAATTCAAAGCTATCAGAATGATTTGAAAAAGGCAGCGGAGTATTTTACTAGTCAAAATTTACCATCATGGGATGATATTGATCGATATGCGGTGTTAAATTTATTGGCGCACTTAACTAATTTAGGACAAAGTCGGACAACAATTGGCCGCCAAGTTTCTAGTTTGCGTCAATTCTATCAATATCTATTACGGCAACATCGGGTGATGAATGATCCGATGGCACTTGTAACAGTTCCAAAAGGGCAGCGGCATTTACCAACGGTTTTAACTCAGGATGAAGTACGACGAATGTTGGCAGTTCCTGATACCAGTAAAAAAATGGGAATTCGGGATCGAGCCATTTTAGAAGTGATGTACGCTACTGGAATGCGGGTTAGCGAATTAACCAATCTACGTTTGAATGACCTCCATTTGGATGTTCATCTGGTTCAACCTCGTGGGAAAGGCGATAAGGAACGGATTATCCCGATCGGTGAAGTAGCTGAAAGTTGGCTTAATCGCTATTTACAATCGGTTAGAGCGCTCCAGTTATTGAATAAGCCAGCTAGTGACTTCGTATTTTTAAATGCACGGGCAAAACAATTAACGCGCCAAGCCATTTGGCAATTAATAAAGAAAACCGCCCAAGCAGCTCAGATTGATAAAGATGTTACGCCCCACACCATGCGCCATAGTTTTGCTACACATTTATTAGAAAATGGCGCTGACTTACGGGTAGTTCAGGAGCTCCTTGGTCATAGTGATATTACGACAACCCAAATTTATACGCATGTTTCTCAGAAACGACTTTTAACGGTTTACAAAAATACCCATCCGCGTGCATAGAAGGGAAGATAACAATGCTAGTAAATTATCGAAAAGATTATGAAAAGATTGTGATGGGCCTTCTTTCGTTTATTCCTGATCGGCGTGAGTATGATCGTTTAGATGATGAAATTAGTTGGGGAAATGAACGGCCACGGCAAATTGTTTTATGGAAAAATACTAATATTGATCAATTCAGTGGAGTTGCCATTGTTGAGGATGGCGATGACTACATTTTATTACGGCGCATGTCGTTTACGCCCAGTGAACGTTCAGGGCGAAATATGTACCTATTTCTAACGGCGATTGCAAACCAAGCTCCGGAAAAACAAGTGGTGGGGACGCTTAAGACCCAATCATTAGTCACTAATTGGCAACGTAGTAATCAGTACGGTAAAGGATGAGGAGGATTGAACTGATCGAATGGCGAAAGCAGAATTAGCAAATTTACCATACCAGCCCACCCTAAAGTTAAATGAATTTGAGGGACCATTAGATCTACTCCTTCACTTGATTCGACAATCCAAAATGGATATTTATGATATCAAGATTGCTGAAATTACTGATCAGTATATGAAATACCTTGCTGAAAACCAACGGTACCGCCTCGAAATTGCTGGTGATTATTTTGTCATGGCAGCGACTTTGATGGCGATTAAGAGCCAAATGTTACTTCCATCAGCCCCAGATGATGAAGAAGATAATCCCGAACCAGAAGAAGATCCCCGAGCAGAATTAGTTGAGCAGCTGCTGGAATACCAACGGTATAAAAAAGCAGCGGAAAATCTGAAAGGCAAAGAGGAACAGCGCCAGATGGAATATACACGTGAAGCAGCGGGGGTTCCAGACGGCTTTGTGCAAGAACAAGTTGCTCCCGGAGTCACGATTGATCAACTCCAAGCTGCATTTGCCAAAATATTAGCTCGGTATAATTTTAAAGAACCGGAAATTAAAAATGTGCGACCAGAACGGATTACTGTTGCTGAACGGATTCAAGCTGTTGTTCAACAGGTAACTAAGCCGGTCCGCTTTGTTGATCTTTTCCAGGATGATGTGAGTCGGGATAATTTGGTTACTACTTTTATGGCCGTGCTGGAATTAACCCGTCACGAGGTAGTCAAGATTAGCCAGACAACGATGTTTGGCCCTATGATTGTCATCCCGGGACCGAGAAATGAGGAATATCGAAATGAACAATCTAGCTAAAATTGAAGGACTGCTTTTTATTAGCGGCGATGAAGGAATTAGTCTCGGCGACTTGAGTAGTATTACGGGCTTTATGAAACCGGCAGTTTTGGGAATGCTTGAGAAACTACAAAAACATTACGCAGAGGATGGCACTTGTGCGCTCACGCTTCTCCAAAGTGGGGAAACCTATCGATTAGCCACTAAGGCTGCATTAGCGCCGGTCATGAAAGCATACTTTGAAAAACCATTGACTTCGCCACTAACCCAGGCACTATTAGAAGTACTAGCAATTATTGCTTATCGGCAACCAATTACGCGGATTGAGATCGATGATTTGCGTGGTGTGCAAAGCTCAGGATCGATTCAAAAACTAGTTGCCCGTGGTTTAATCGAGACTCATGGTCGGTTAGATGTTCCGGGTCGGCCCTTTAAATATGTTACGACGGATGCCTTTTTGGATTATTTTGGTTTGCAAACGATCAAAGATTTACCGCCGTTAACCGAGCAAATGTCTTTAGAAGATATGGATAGCGATATTTTTCTGCGTGCTCTTCAATCACGACAGAAAAAAGCAGAAAAGAAAGGAAAGTAAATTTATGGAACGTCTGCAAAAAGTTATGGCCGAGGCGGGAGTGGCATCCCGTCGTGCCTCAGAAAAATTAATTGCAGCTGGTCACGTGGCGGTGAATGGCCAAGTAGTTACTGAACTGGGGACGAAAGTTACCAAGGGCGACCAAGTCACAGTTGATGGCGTACCAATTAAGCGCGAACCACTTAAATACTATTTATTAAATAAACCGCGTGGTGTGGTTTCAACTGCCCATGATGATAAAGGACGACGAACGGTAGTTGATATTTTAAAGGATGACGATGTTGAAGAACGGGTTTATCCAGTTGGACGACTTGATTACGATACGACTGGAATCTTGTTGCTGACGAATGATGGAGCGTTAGCAAATAAATTAATGCATCCTAAATTCGAAGTGGAGAAGACCTATATTGCAAAGGTGAAGGGGGTCCTTAGCAACCATGATTTACAGAAGCTGCGGCAGGGTGTGATCGTAGACGGACGTAAGACACGGGAAGCAAAAAGCAAGCTATTAGAAGTTGCTGATAACCGGCAGTCTTCGCGGGTTCGTTTAACGATTCATGAAGGCCATTATCATCAAGTTAAACGAATGCTGAAAGCCGTTGGTCACCCTGTCATTAAATTGCATCGGGAAAGTTATGGCCCACTGAATTTATATGGTTTAGCTAGTGGCGGTCAATGGCGTGAATTAAAACCGAATGAAGTAAAGCAATTGAAAAATCTGAACTAACCCTATACGTCAGTCAAAAGATTGGTTATAATGTGGTTGGTACAAAATTTAATAGTGGTTTGTCTTCAAGGCAGGGTGCAATTCCCGACCGGCGGTATAGCCCGCAACCCGTGAAAACGGTGGAATCCAGTGTAATTCTGGGTGCCGACAGTAAAGTCTGGTAGATAGAAGATTCGCCTCATCATTTTGATGGGGTAAGTGGGGACAAATAATCTTTGTTCCCATTTTTTATCACAATTACTCGAAGATGACCTCAAATAATGGAGGTTGATTTTTATGTACAAAACATATTCACGTACCAAGCGCTTCACTATGACTGCTTGTTTGGCAGCAGTTGCTTTTTTACTCATGTTTATTGAGTTTCCAATTATCCCAGTGGTTTCGTATCTTAAATTGGATTTTTCGGATGTTCCGGTATTGTTAGGGGCCTTTATTTATGGACCATGGACGGGAATTTTAATCGCATTATTAAAATGCTTACTACACGGTTTAACTCGGGGCTTTTCACCTGTTGAAATGCTGGGGTTGTTTGCTAATTTATGCACGTCGATTGCATTAATTATCCCATTTAATATTATCTGGCACCGGTCTAAGTGGTCCTTGAAAAATCTGTTATTGGCTGGGACTGGATTAGCGACAATTGTGATGACCATTGTAATGACCATTTTTAATTATTATGTTTTGACCCCAGCATATATGAAGATGTTTAACTGGCATCCAACGCTGCCAATTGATAAGATGATGTTAATTGGAGTATTACCATTTAACTTAATTAAAGGGATTGCGGTTGGGATTATCTTTAGCCTTGTCTTAATTCATTTACGGACCTGGCTTCAATCACAAACCCAGTGATGAAATTTACGAAAGAAGAGGCCCAATTTTAGCGGCCTCTTTTTTTGTTGAGGACGGTGAAAGAATGGATCAATATTTGTTGACAATGTTTACGGACCAGCCGCGACGGTTTCGCGTAATTGAAAATATCGTGCGGAATAAAAGGACCCAGGCTAACTTGTTTTGGGGTTTAAACTATCAGCTGCTGAACTGGTCGGGAAGTAATACGCATCTTTCACGCCAGGAATTTGACCAGTGGTTGAGTAGCCAACAACGAGCTGGCTCACTCATGATTGAAGGCAATTATGCATGGTTGACCGATGCTGGAATGCAGCTGAAACAGTCCTATTTGCAGTCAATGTATCAACCACATAATAGTCAATGGTCATGGCTAATTAACCAGCAGAAATTTGCTGACCGCTTTTTACTTGGGGTTCAAGCAGTCTCTGAGCTAGTTCATCGACATCGTCATTATGTGCCGTTAAATATTTCGCCCACTGAAATGGTCATGGTGCGGAGATGGCTAGCCAATCCTCAGATAACAAATAAGCTGGAAATAGAACTCCAAATGATCGGTCAAAAGTTAGCACGGCAGGATATTCGTCTAGCAGAATTTTTTGCTGATCGTCTAATCGGCTACCGGACAACAGGATGGACTAATCAGCAGGCACAGTTGACGTTGAAACTTTCTGCAGATGAAATTCAAATTCTAAATTGGGATGTTTGGCTGGGGGTTGCCAGCTATCTTAAGATGCATTCCCAATGTAATCTTTACCGATTGATGGAAAGTTTAATCTCACAAGTTCCAATTAGTAATAGTGCTTGGCAAACTTTGCAGGATTTTCAAGAAGGAGTAACAATTCAAACAATTGCGCGACGTCGTCATCTGAAAGTTAGTACTGTTCGGGAGCATTTATTAGAGGCGGCGATAATTGTTCCCCAAGCGATTGACTGGAACCGCTTATTACCGTGGCCTGTTGAGCAGCAGTTACGTGATCATTATTTAGGACCGGTAGCAGAATGGCATTTTAAATCCGTTACTACGGATTCGGCAGCAGACTTTTTTTCTTTTCGTCTGTATCAAATTAAGGAGTTACAGCAAAGTCATGGAGCAATCTGAAATAACTTTACATAACATTTTACTATCAAAGTACCATTTCAAAGCGTTCCGTCCTGGACAAGAAGAAGCTTTAGTAAGTACTCTAAAGGGCGTTCCCACATTGGCAATTCTTCCGACTGGTGCAGGAAAGAGTTTGCTTTACCAGTTACCAGCTTACGTTACCAAAGGGCTGATTGTCGTAATTTCGCCGTTAATTTCATTAATGCAGGATCAAGTTGACCGGATTCGCCAACAGGGTGATTTTAAAGTTGCAATGTTAAATTCTCGTTTGGATTATCAAGAACAACGGGCAATTCTACAATCGTTAAATGATTACCGGTTTCTTTTTACTTCGCCAGAAACATTAGTGAAGCCGGCTGTTTTATCTCGTTTGCGTCAGGTAGCGTTAAGCATGATGGTAGTTGATGAGGCACACTGTATTTCACAGTGGGGCCCTAACTTTCGGCCAGAATATCTTCTTTTAAAGAATGTGATCGCGGATGTTCAACCGCCACGACTGCTACTATTGACTGCCACGGCTCCTGCTACCGTTGCAAACGATATTATTGAAAAACTCGGTCTTAATCGAAACGGGGTTAAAATAATTCGTCAGTCTGTTGACCGGCCCAATATTTTTTTAGCGGTCAAGCAACTAACGGATGACCAAGATAAGCAGCGGTATTTGATTAGAATCATTCATCAACTCGGGTCGAGCGGGGTGGTCTATTTTTCTAGCAAGAAAGTTGCTAATCAAGTTAGTCAATTAATTAGTAAACAGTGTGGATTACGTGTTGGTGTTTATCATGCAGGCCTAGATAATTTAGAACGCTTTCAGATTCAACAGCAATTTATGAATAATCAGTTAGATCTTATCTGTGCCACTAGTGCTTTTGGTATGGGAATCAACAAGAATGATTTACGCTATGTAATTCACTATCACTTACCGGGGAGTTTAGAAAGTTATGTTCAAGAATTTGGTCGGGCTGGCCGTGACGGGCAACCAGCGTTAGCCCTGTTACTGTATTGCCCAGGAGACGAGTATCTGCAGCAAGTGTTGGGACAAATTGAACTACCAGGTAACAGTGTTTTACAGCGAATTCATGATGGTAAATTATCTTCAAATTCATTAGGTGATCAAAAAGAGCTGTTTGAATTTTATTTTAATCATCATTATTCCGTTCATGATGTTCAAACGATTATGAGAGAACAAAACCGATTAAGTAAACAACGATTAAAGATAATGATGAATTACATTAATGCTGGCAAATGTTTGCGGCAAATAATTACTGAATATTTTGGTGAGCAAATGGTTAAGAAACCTCAGATGTGTTGTTCTATTGACAAGCCAGATTGGCAAGTCCAGAATTTGGGATTACCCGCTGTTGAATTATTAAAGGAAGAAGCTAGCCAGCAGGATTGGCAACAGGTAATTAAACAGTTATTCCATTAACTAGACTAATATGTAGACAGTTAATATAGAAATGCGCTACAATTTTATGTATGTAATTTAAGGAGGGTTAGTACATGAGTGAAAGACGTGAAGACCAACGGCCAGAAAATGAAAAATTGTGGGATAAAACCTTTGAAGATAATGAAGAAACGGATTCAAAGGGTAATCTTTCCCGTGTTAAACGCCGGAAGAAGGATTCACAAAATTCGCGAATTACGACAATTCTCGTCGTGTTAATTATTATTTTAGCGGCTGCACCAATTTTCTTCTGGGTGCGGCACGAACAGTCTTTTGATCATCCAGTCCGTGAGCAACGGGTCGCCCAATCACATACCAAAAAAGTGGCGAGTAAGAGTAAAGGAAAAACACATTCAAAAGACCATCACGCCAAAACAGCTCGTCGACAATCAAGTTCTATCAGCGATAAAACTGTAGATCGTCAATCAATGACAGCCAGTTCGGTAACTAGTAGTGATTCTTCATCTGCTTCTAGTATGAGCAGCAGTGATAATAAGTACGCTACGGTTCAAGCTGGTCAGGGAATTTACCGGGTAGCAGCTAACAATGGATTAACGGTTAGTGAATTGGCGCGGTTAAATAATATTTCACCTAATACGGCCTTACAGCCAGGACAACGACTGCGGGTTAGGTAATTAAAAGGAGCGAAAAAAGAATGACAAAGGCACTTCAAGTGGCAATTGATGGACCGGCTTCCGCTGGTAAAAGTACCGTAGCCAAGCTCGTTGCAAAACGGTTTGGCTATATCTATTGTGATACTGGAGCAATGTATCGGTCAGTGACGTGGGCCACATTAGATAGGAATATTGCACTAGATAACGTTGCGGCAATTATTAAATTGGCCCAAGAAATCACGATTAGTTTTGAACCAGGTGCTGAAGAACAACGGGTGTTTGTCGATGGTCATGAAGTTACCAAGGCAATACGTTCAAACGAGGTCGCGGAAAATGTTTCCGCGGTCGCAGCGATTCCTGAAGTACGAAGTGAAATGGTGAAAGAACAACGAAAAATTGCCACTCAAGGTGGAATCGTGATGGATGGTCGTGATATTGGAACAACCGTTTTGCCAAATGCACCGGTAAAAATTTTTCTAGTGGCCAGTGCGCATGAAAGAGCACGTCGTCGTTTTGAAGAGAACCAGGCCAAGGGGATTGCAACTAGTACTTTAGAAGAGTTACAAAAAGCAATTGAACTGCGCGACCAAAAAGACTCGACTAGAAAGGTATCACCGCTTACCAAAGCTCAGGATGCCATTGAAATTGACAGTACTCATCTGACTATCGATCAAGTGGTTTCGAAAATTTCAAAAATAATTGAAAAAAAGTGCAACAATTAAAGTTAATGCTGGTAAATTCGGTTGAAATCTAGTAGAATAGTAGCCAGAGTTGATTGTTGCAAGGAGGATTTTTTTAGATGGCTGAAAATGAAAACAATAACGCTATGTTAGAAGCGCTCGACAGCATCAAGACAGTTAACGTTGGAGATGTTGTTAAGGGTAAAGTACTGCAAATCGACGACGATCGTCAAGCAATCGTTGGAATCGAAGACGCTGGTGTAGAAGGGGTGGTTCCAGCAAACCAACTTACTACTAAGCCAGTTGAAGACATCAATGACGTTGTTAAGGTTGGAGATGTTCTTGATTTAGTAGTTATTTCAAAGATCGGATCTGACAAGGAAAACGGCAGTTACTTACTTTCACATCGGCGTTTAGAAGCCATGAAGGTATGGGACGATATTCAAAAGAAGTTCGATGCCGGTGAAACAATTACTGCTAAGGTTACCCAATCTGTTAAGGGTGGTTTAGTAGTAGATGCTGGTGTTCGTGGATTCGTTCCAGCATCAATGATTACTGATCATTATGTTGAAGATTTGAACCAATTCAAGGGTCAAGAACTTGAATTTAAGATTATCGAAATTGAACCAAGTGAAAATCGTTTGATCCTTTCTCACAAGGAAATTGTGAAGAAGGAACACGAAGAAGCTGCCAAGAAGATCTTCTCTGAATTGGCTGCTGGTGATGTTGTTGAAGGTAAGGTAGCACGGATGACAAACTTCGGTGCCTTCATCGACCTTGGTGGTGTAGATGGTCTTGTTCACGTTTCTGAAATTTCATACGATCACGTTGACAAGCCTTCTGATGTTTTGGAAGTTGGTCAAGACGTGAAGGTTAAGGTTCTTAACGTAGATCCTGAACGTGAACGGATTTCATTATCCATTAAGCAAACCTTACCTGGACCATGGGATGATATTGAAGAAAAGGCTGCTGTTGACACTGTCTTAACTGGTACAGTTAAGCGTTTAACTAGCTTCGGTGCTTTTGCTGAAGTCTTCCCAGGTGTTGAAGGTTTAGTTCACATTTCACAAATCTCTCACAAGCACATTGCTACGCCAGCTGACGTTTTGAAGCCTGGTCAAGAGGTTAAGGTTAAGGTCATCAATGTTGACCCAGAACGTCAACGGTTAGGTCTTTCAATCAAAGCATTGGAAGAAAAGCCAGCTGATAGTGATGACAACCACAAGCGTAATAACCGTAACAACCGTCGCTCTCGGCGGAACAACTTCGCTGCAGATGCGCCAGAAGAAGAAAACGGCTTTACCCTTGGTGATTTAATCGGTGATGAACTGAAGAACGCTGGTAAATAAGCTTTTCATTTAGATTAATAAGGCTGAGAAGAGGTAGGTTCTTCGCAGCCTTATTTTTTTCAAATCAATAAAGGAGGGATTATGATGGCAAACCCGATTGTTGCAATTGTGGGCCGACCGAATGTGGGGAAATCAACGCTGTTTAACCGAATTGCAGGTGAACGAATCTCAATTGTTGAGGATACTCCAGGGGTTACCCGTGATCGGATTTATACCCATGCCGAATGGCTCGGAAAAAACTTTAATTTGATTGACACCGGAGGGATTGATATGTCTGATCAACCCCTTACGACTCAGATTCGTGAGCAGGCAGAGATTGCAATTGATGAGGCGGACGTAATTGTCTTAGTAGTTGACGTGCAAAACGGGATTACTGACGCAGATGAAAAAGTTGCCCAATTATTATACCGGTCAAATAAACCAGTAGTGCTAGCCGTTAATAAAGTGGATAACCCTGAACGGCGGAGTGACATTTACGACTTTTACTCATTGGGTCTTGGCGAACCTTATCCAGTTTCTAGTGTTCATGGAATTGGACTTGGTGATTTGCTGGATGCAGTTATCAAAAATTTCCCTGATACTGCGGATAATCAAAAAGATGATAGTATTCGGTTTAGTTTGATTGGTCGGCCAAATGTTGGAAAATCTTCCCTCGTAAATGCAATTTTAGGACAGCAGCGAGTAATTGTTTCAGATATCGCTGGGACTACTCGTGATGCCATTAATACCCAGTTTGTGGCGGATCATCGAAAGTTTACGATGGTGGACACTGCAGGAATCAAAAAGAAGGGGAAACTATACGAAAATACGGAGCGCTATGCATTAATGCGCTCAATGAAAGCTATTGATGACAGTGATGTTGTATTAGTGGTATTAAATGCTGATGAGGGTATTCGTGATTTAGATAAACACATTGCAGGATATGCTCATGAAGCTGGTAAGGGTGTAATTATTGTCGTTAATAAGTGGGATTTAATTAAGAATCGTGATCATCGGACGATGACTGATTTCACCACTTTGATTCGAAATGAATTCCAGTACTTGAGCTACGCCCCAATTATCTTTGTTTCAGCTGTTACAAAGCAACGGTTGATTAAGATTCCTCAACTTATTGAAGAAGTTTACGATCATGCCCGGCGGCGAATTAAATCATCAACCTTAAATGATGTCTTAATGGATGCGATTGCTGCCAATCCAACCCCAAGTACCAATGGAAAACGGTTGCGGGTTTATTATGGGACTCAAGTAGCGGTGGAACCACCAACGTTTGTTATTTTTGTTAATGATCCAGATTTGATGCATTTTTCATATGAACGCTATTTAGAAAACCGGATTCGGGAGGCATTTGATTTTTCTGGAACCCCAATTCACTTGATAAAGCGAGCGCGGAAGTAAAATCTGGAAGGAAATCACCGAATTTATTAAATAATCGCAACATAATCGGATTTTATCGTCAAAACGCCTTGCCAATGCGGTTTCTCTATGCTAATCTTAATTTTGAAATGATACGTTGTTGCGTTATTATTTCGTTAATTTTGGACCACTCAAAATTAACAACGCTTGGTGTGACGTGATGGTCTCACTAATGTGGGAGGTGAAAATACATGGCAAACAAAGCTGAATTAGTAAGCAATGTTGCTAGCGCAACTGGCTTAACCAAGAAAGACGCTACTGCTGCTGTTGATGCAGTATTTAGTTCAATCCAAGCATCTTTAGCTAAGGGTGAAAAGGTTCAATTGATTGGTTTTGGTAACTTCGAAGTACGTCAACGTGCTGCCCGGAAGGGTCGTAACCCACAAACTGGTCAAGAAATCCAAATTCCTGCAAGCAAAGTACCTGCATTCAAACCAGGTAAGGCTTTAAAGGACGCTGTTAAGTAATTAATAATTACTTTAATGACGCAAGAAGAGGCTTGAGTATTACTCAGCCTTTTTTTATTACTTTGTTTTTCATGTAACGCAACAATTATCGGGAGGCAACGAATGAGCTATTCAGAAAGAATGCTAGATCAGTTAAATAGTGGTCAGCTGGAGGAAGCAAAAAAATCTTTTGCGTGGGCACTACGAAAAGATGACGATGATACTTTGTTTAATTTGGCAGAGCAATTATATGGTTTAGGCTTTTTACACCAGGCCCAACGGATCTATCTCAAGCTCCTTGATAAATATCCAGATGAAGATGAAATCAAAGCTTCCTTAGCTGAAATTGCAATCGATGGTGGTCATAATGATGAAGCACTAGCATACTTATCACAGATTGCACCATCGTCACCAGCTTATGTTCAATCATTGCTTGTGGCAGCGGATCTATATCAAACTGAGGAACAATTTGAAGTCACTGAAGAGAAACTCCGCGAAGCTTTTCGCTTGGCTCCTCAAGAACCTGCAGTTTTGTTTGCTTTGAGCGAATATTATTATCTGGTTCGTAAGTTTGATCAGGCAATTCCTTTGTATATTTCACTAATTAAACAAGGGTACCTAGAATTTGCTAAGGTCGACATTGCTGGGCGTTTGGGAATGTCATACGCACAAAGTGGCAAGTTTGATCAAGCCTTGGGTTATTTAAACCAGGTCGATCCCCATTACCAAACTTCAGATATTCGTTTTCAAACTGGGATGACTCAGTTACATTTGGGGAAGGTCAAAGAAGCGATTAGTACTCTGCAAGAATTAATTGATTACGATAATCAGTATGCATCCGCCTATCCGGCGCTGGCGAGTGCCTATTTAAAAGAGAATCAGTATCAAAAGGCCTTAAAGGCAGCTCAAGAAGGGCTTGGAGTTGACCAGTATAATGAACAACTTTATACACTGGCCGCGGAAATTGCTAGTCATCTCGGTGACTATCCATTGATGGGAAAGTATCTATCGACAGCGCATCAATTGGCACCTGATAATTTAACGATTGCTTTACAGTACAGTAATTATTTGCTGCAGCAGCATCGTTATCAGGATAATATTGACTTATTAAAGCCAATTGAAGAAGAACATGAAGTTGACCCCCAAGTGGAATGGAATTTAGCACAATCATATTTAGCACTAGAAAAATTTGATCAAGCTGGACAGGCATTTGAAACCGCATTGCCAGCCTATCAAGATAACCCGACCTTTTTGCGGCAGCTAATTGATTACTACCAACAAAGTGGCCAACGGGATCAATTAATTGATGAATTAGAACGGTATGTTGAATTAGTACCAACGGATACAGAAATGGTTGATTTACTAGATTCATACCGCGATTTCTAAAATTTGATTAGGTTTCATATCTATAATGTGAGATTCAGGACAGATTTTGACGTTCTGAGTCTCATTTTTTGTTCCTAATTATAAAAAGTCACCAGTAAGCAAGAAAATTTGTTAAAATTAGTGCAGTAATTCTAAAATGAAGAGTGATAATATGCAGATTAAAAAGTTACCATCATTATTTGAGCCCGCCCGGCCAGTTTTGCAAAAAATTGAGCAGGCTGGCTTTGAAGCATACTTTGTGGGCGGTAGTGTGCGTGATACTATCCTTGGTGATGCGATTCATGATATTGACATTGCCACATCTGCCTATCCCAGTGAGATTAAAGCAATTTTTAAAAAGACAGTTGATACGGGGATTCAGCATGGAACAGTGATGATTTTGGATCACGGAACTGGTTATGAGACCACCACGTTTCGGACCGAAAGTGGCTATCAGGACTACCGCCGTCCTGATCAGGTAACGTTTGTTCGGTCTTTAAAAGATGACTTGAAACGGCGTGATTTTACAATTAACGCCTTAGCAATGAAGGAGGATGGCACAATTATTGACCTTTTTGACGGTCTCGGCGACCTTCAGAGGCATTTAATTCGGGCCGTTGGTGATCCTGAGGAGCGTTTTCATGAAGATGCCTTGCGAATGATGCGGGCAGTCCGGTTTGCGGCTAAACTGGATTTTGTGATCGACCCAGCAACGCAACGGGGAATTGAAGATCATGGTGAACTGTTAACCAAAATTGCGGTAGAAAGAATTGAAGTAGAATTTTCCAAGCTGTTGCTGGGAACCAATCCCAAACGAGGGTTAGACTATTTTTTGACGACCGATTTGTATCGTTATTGTCCTCGTTTACAGCCCCATTATCAGGAGTTGGTTAAATTGAGTCAGCACCAAGATTGGTCGTCAATTACGAATGAAGCTGAAGCGTGGTTAGCATTACTATATTCACTACAGATTACTGGTCAAACGGCAATCGGTAATTTTATGAAAGATTGGAAATTATCAAACGCGATGATTAGTCATGTCCGTCATGCGATGACAGTTTTGTTGGCAATTCAAGAAGATCAAATCAAGCCGATGATACTTTTTAATGCAGGTCGTAAAGCAATCTTGACGGCTAGTCGGGTTGCTGAATTTGAACAATTACAGCATCCTGACTTATTAGCAATGAATGATCAACTACCAATTCATGATCGACATGATTTAGCAATTGATGGTGGCGCATTGATTCGTCATACTTCAATCCAACCGGGACCGCTATTGGGTAATGTAATCAATCAATTATTAGTTTTAGTTGTTGAAGGAAAAGTCGCTAATGAAGGACCAGCACTTCTCCAGGAAGCCAAAAATTTAATTGAGAAAGGGTAATTAACGAATGCAGACATTACGGGCAGATGATTTAACAAGCACTTACGGTGAAAAAACGTTATTTGACCACGTTTCACTAATGATTAATGAAGGTGACCGAATTGGTCTGATTGGGACTAACGGTAGCGGTAAGACCAGTTTGCTAAATGTGCTCGCCGGATTGACGAGCGCCGATGCTGGTGAAATTACTAAACCCCATAACTATACTATTGGTTATTTACGCCAAAAACCAGCATTAGATCCCGATAAAACGGTGATGGATGCCATTTTTGCTGGGAATCAGCGCATTTTCGATACCATTCGTCAATACGAAGAAGCGCTGAATAATTACAGTCAACACCCGGATAACCCGCAATTGGTAGATCGATTCACTAAAATGCAGGGAAAGATGGATCAAGAGGATCTTTGGGAAGCCGAAAGTCAAGTTAAAACGATTTTGACTCAGTTAAAAATTACCGAATTAAGTCAACCCATTAAGGAGCTATCTGGTGGTCAGCAAAAACGGGTTGGTTTGGCACAAATATTAATCCAACATCCAGACCTTTTGATGCTGGATGAACCTACGAACCAGTTAGATATTCCGTCAATTATTTGGTTGCAAGATTTCCTAGCAACTTATAAGGGAGCAGTTTTAGTTGTCACTCACGATCGTTACTTTTTAGATCAAGTTACCAACCACATTTGGGAATTATCATTTGGCAAACTCTATCATTATGATGGTAATTATCAAGCTTTTGTACAGCAGAAAGCAGAACGGGTAGAATTGGCTGCCGAAGGGGAGCGTAAACGACAGTCCTTATATAAAAAAGAGTTAGCTTGGATGCGTCATGGGGCAAAGGCACGGAGCACTAAACAAAAAGGACGGATTAACCGTTTCAATCAGTTAAAAGATTCGATCGGTAAACTACAAGAGGATCAGGATGTGCAGATTAGTCTTGGTTCCCAGAGACTGGGTAAGGATGTCATTAAAGTTGAGCATGCGAACCTACAATTTGATAAGCGAACGATTCTTAAAGACTTCAATTGGCTTGTCCAACCTGGAGCCCGAATCGGAATCTCTGGAGCAAATGGAGCTGGTAAATCAACGTTGTTAAACTTTATTGCTGGTCAACAATCATTAGACAGTGGTGTAATTAAAATTGGTGAGACCGTTAAATTAGGGTACTACACTCAACAAACAGAGCCAATCGATAAGGATAAGCGAGTAATTAACTATTTATCTGAAGTTGCTGAGTCTGTGCAAAACGCCAATGGTGAACGAATTAGTGTTACCAACCTATTGGAAGAATTTCTCTTTCCACGGTTTATGCATGGTACTTTGATTCGAAAATTATCTGGTGGTGAACAACGTCGCCTGTATCTTTTAAAGATTTTAATGCAGCAGCCCAACGTCTTGCTTCTAGATGAACCTACGAATGACTTGGACATTTCAACTTTAACGGTCTTAGAGAATTATTTAGATGAATTTGCAGGCACGGTGATTACTGTCTCCCACGACCGTTATTTCCTTGATCGGGTCGCTGACCAATTATTAATTTTTAAAGGAAATGGTGTTATTCAAGACTATACGGGACGTTTTACCGACTACCTAGCACAACAAGGAACGGCAACTCAAAAGCCGACACCGAAAAAATCACCTTCCAAAGCGTCCTCTGCAAAACCAGTAACAAATGAACCTAAAAAGAAAACCAAGTTAACCTACGCGGAAAAACTAGAGTGGGATCGGATTGATGGCGAATTAGATGATTTGGATCAACAGCAGCAATCGATCGAAAAACAAATGAATGATAGTGACAATAATTACGAAAAACTAGCCAAGTTGCAAAAAGAACTTAATGCTGTTCAGAAGCAGATAGATGATAAAACGGCTCGTTGGGAATACTTGAGTAACTACGTTGAGTAAGGAGAGATAGCATGGTAATTAACGAGAATGAACAACAATACTTAGATTTAGCGCGTTACGTGCTAGAGAATGGCCATTTAAAGGGGGATCGCACGGGGACTGGAACACATTCAATCTTCGGCTATCAAATGCGTTTTGATTTGCAAAAAGGATTCCCGATTTTGACGACCAAAAAAGTGGCGTTTGGTTTAATTAAGAGTGAATTATTGTGGTTTTTACGTGGGGACACTAATATTCGTTTCCTATTACAACACAATAACCATATCTGGGATGAATGGGCCTTTAAAAAGTGGGTCACTAGTGATGAATATCATGGACCGGATATGACGGATTTTGGGCATCGCTGGTTATCTGATCCAGAATTTAAAGAACAGTACTTAGCAGAAAAAAAGCAGTTTTGTCAACGGATATTGAATGATGATGAGTTTGCTAAGAAATATGGTGATTTAGGGTTAGTTTATGGGAGTCAATGGCGCAGCTGGCGTACTTCACGTGGCGATACGATTGACCAGATTCAGAATGTAATCAATGAAATTAAAAAGAATCCTAATTCTCGACGATTAATTGTGTCCGCTTGGAACCCAGAGGATGTGCCATCAATGGCGTTACCACCTTGCCATACAATGTTTCAATTTTACGTTAACGATGGGAGATTAAGCTGTCAGCTTTACCAACGATCAGCAGATATTTTCTTAGGAGTACCATTTAATATTGCCAGTTATGCTTTACTAACTCATTTGATTGCTCGCGAGTGTCAGTTGGAAGTGGGCGACTTTGTGCATACATTAGGGGATGCGCACATTTATAACAATCATATTAAACAGGTTAAAGAACAACTGATGCGTCAGGTCCATTCCGCACCAAAACTGGTCTTTCCAAACGGGACCAAGAGTTTGGATGAGTACACGGTTGATGATATTAAGTTAGATGGCTATCAGCATGAACCGGCAATTAAGGCACCGGTAGCAGTTTAGCGAGGTTAAATATGAAAATTTCATTTGTCTGGGCAGAAGATGAAGCTGGCTGGATTGGCAAAAATGGTCAGTTACCATGGCACTTGCCCGCTGATCTTAAACACTTTAAAACGGTTACTGATCATCACCCTATTGTGATGGGAGCACGGACTTTTGCGTCGATTGGGCGGCCATTACCAAATCGCCCCAATATTGTTGTTTCTCATCATCCAGTCGCCGCAGATCAAGTGATTACGGTTACAAATATTGAAGACTTAATGAACTTGATTTTTGAACGGTATGCTGATCAGGAAGAAGTTTGTATTATTGGAGGGGCAAGATTATTTACCCAAATGGTTACTCATGTGAATTGCCTTCATCGAACAGTCGTTATGGGCAACCACCATGGTGATGTCAAAATGATTCCAATTGATTATCAGCAGTGGCAACTAACTAAAAAGACACCAGTCTATAACTCCAAGACTGGTGTGCTTAGTTGCTATTTTGAAGAATGGGTGTTAGACAAAAAATAGAACGGCAAAGTAAATGAACGCGGAACCAGCTAACACAAAGAAATGCCATACTAAATGAGCTGTTTTCCGGGGAAAACTATAAATAATGGCTCCGATGGTGTAAGTAAGACCACCAGCCACAAGAAGTGAGAAGCCAACCGTTCCTAAATGGTGCCAAAGTGGCCAGAAAGCAATGACACACAGCCATCCCATGACGACATAAATTAACGTGGACCAATTACTTTTGTGTTTAAGCCAAATGCTTTTATAGATGATTCCTAAAACGGCCATTCCCCACTCGATGCCAAAGAGTGTCCAGCCAAGCCAGCCTTTAATTGCCACAAGACAAAATGGGGTATAGCTAGCAGCAATTAGCACGTAGATAAAGCAGTGGTCAAGTCGTTGAAAAACAGCTTTAGCTTTTGTGTAGATCAGGCTGTGGAACAGGGTTGAGCTTAAATAAAACAATACCATTACGCTTCCCATAATGGTAAAGGTAACGATTCGTAAAGCACCACCACGGTGAACCGCCATAATAATTAAGAGGACCAATCCGGCAATTGATAGAAGAGTGCCGATACCATGTGAAATGGCATTCATGATCTCAATCGTTAAATCACTGTGGATTGTATGTTCTTTTTTCATTAATCATCGGACTCCTTTAAGCAAAAATTACGAAGTTATGCATTGTCATGGAACTTTTGGTATACTAATTAAGTACGTAGCAAGTGTAGTTCATGTGATTATTACTTGAACAAGCAACCAAATAGTATTAATATGGCAACATCTAGTTTTAATAACTAGATATATTATAGCAAATTATTTAGAAAGTGTGGCAAAACCATGTCAAAAATCAAAATTGTTTGTGATTCTTCGGCGGGGCTAACTGAAGAAGAAATTAAAAAGTATGATATTACGATTGTGCCATTAACGGTAATGATTGATGGAACTGTCTATACAGAAGGCGAAACCATTACTAATGATCAGTTTCCGGAACTGATGAAGAATGCCCAAAGTTTGCCAAAGACTTCTCAACCACCAATCGGCAAATTTGTTGAAGCTTTTGATCAATTGGGAGCGGATGGGAGCGAAGTTCTTTGTGTATGCATGATGGAATCCATCAGTGGGACGGTTCATGCTGCAGAACAGGCTGCCAAAATGACTAAAACGGCCGTTACTGTAGTTGATTGTCATACGACGGACCGTTGCATGGCTTTTCAAATTATCGAAGCTGCTAAAGTAATCGGGCGTGGGGGCACGATGGACGAAGCTGTAGCTAAAATGCGCGATGTTTTTGCTAAATCCAAGCTATTTTTAGCAATTGATAAATTAGATAATTTAGTTGCTGGTGGACGGGTGAACCGGTTTTCTGGAACGCTTTCTAAGTTATTAAATATTAAAGTAATGTTAGAAATTAAAAATGGTGAAATCACGATTGACAGTAAAGGTCGTGGAACCAAATACTTACATAAGACGTGGGAACGCATTTTACAACAGATGGTTGAAGGACCCAAAGTTAAAGCAATTGGAATTTCTGATGTGCAAGCAACCAAGGAAGTTAATTGGTTATTAGAACGCTTGAAAGAACATTTCCCTGATATTAACATTGTAGTGCGTGAAACTGTTCCAATTATCGCCACACATACTGGAATTGGGGCTAATAGTCTACATTATTACACTGAATAGATTGGGGAGGGCTACTAGCTTAAAAGGTAGCTAACTAAATCTCGATTGAATGTGTATCAACGAGGCCTGTAGCTCGGTCGTACCGAACTTTGGGCCTTTCTTTATACCTAGTTGATGATTAAGGATGGGAGGTTACAACTTGGGAAAGGCAAAACGAAATGTCATTATTACCAGTTTAGTCATTGTTTGCTTATTGGTTGGGGGCTGGTTTGGTTGGCGATCATATTACCATCAACATCAATCCAGTTCTGGAACTCGAGCGACACGGGTAATTAAAAAGAACGTTCATCTGGTTGCAATTGGTGATTCACTGACGTATGGTCAGGGAGATGAAGATAAAAATGGCGGTTATGTAGGAATCATTAAGTCACGATTACAGAAAAAATTTCATAATCAAGTTACAACTGTCAACTATGGGGTAAGTGGGGATCGTTCTGACCAAATTTTAGACCGTATCAACCAGCAAGCGACCATTCGTCAACATTTGCATCAAGCAGATGTAATTGTGATGACGGTTGGCGGCAATGACCTTATGCAATCGTTGCAAAAAAATCTCACCACCAATTCGACAAAGTCACTTAATCGGGATATTAACAACGCTGGTAACACCTATCAAAAAAAGCTACAGCGGTTGTTTAGTACAGTGCGTAAGCAGAACAAGACTGCGCCAATTTTTGTGATGAGTATTTATAATCCGGTTTACACATATTTTCCGCAGGTGGATAGTATTAATAATTCTATCAGTAAATGGAACCATATTACTAAATCGACCCTTCAAGGATATGGACCGGCCTACTTTGTAGATATTAATCATCTAATGTCATATGGACAGTACAAAACAAAGCGTCAACGACAACAGTTGATAAAGTCTTCTGAGCAAGCTAATAGCGGACAGACATCCCAAAAGCAATTGGTGTCAATTATGAACAAACGTGATCAGAACCTCAATAAATACATTTCAACGGATGATAACTTTCATCCAAACCATTTAGGGTATCGTCAAATGACACAACGACTGTTTAAAACGATGGTTAAACATGACGGTTTTGAATATCAGAAACGATAGGAAGGATAGTTATGAAGAAATTAGGTCAAAAACGCAATTATTGGAAGTGGGCCTTCTGGGGAATTGTAATTATATTAGTGCTTACTGGTGGTTTTATTTACAGTCGTGTGACTGCACCAGTTACTGTTCCCACTGAGGTTAGTGCGCCAGCTAAGACGGCCAATTCCTTTGAAGTAACCTTAAATCGCAAGCAAGTAAATGCGCTTTCTAGTAACTACCTTGATCGGTTACTAAAGGGCAATAACATTAAGTATCGCTTTATTGTTGGTAAGGAATATGCGACAGTAATTGGAACTACTAAATTTCTGGGTTCCAAGGTTCAGTTTGCAATTAATTTTATTCCAGAGCGGCAAACTAATGGGAATGTTTTACTGCGGGCAAAAGGATTATCAGTTGGTCGGTTAAATCTGCCAATTAAGTACGTGATGGGATACATTAAGAAGCAATATAAGCTCCCAAATTGGGTTTATGTAAACCAAAAGAAGCAAACTATTTTGCTGGATCTGAATAAATATAGCAAGAACCACGCTCTTCACTATTCTGCTGAACAAATTGATATTAAAAATGGTCAATTTAGGTTCTTAATCTCAATTCCGAAGAACGGAGGCTTTTAAAATGTATCGTACTAGTTTTTATCATTTCCTGATGACTCTTCGTCAACCGGATTCGCCAACATCTGTGGAACAATTTGCTAACAACGCTTTTTTGGATTCAACCTTCCCAAAGCAGTCCCAAAATTTTGCTGAGATTTCAAAATATTTAGAAGAAAATGCTAATTATTTGCCATCAATGACCATCTTTGATGATGCTTGGCAATTATATTTGAATAAAATGGAGTAGGAGATAATTATGGCAACAATTCAATGGTTTCCAGGTCATATGGCCAAAGCACTGCGTCAAATTCGTGAACAAATGTCGCTTGTAGATATTGTTTTTGAATTAGTTGACGCACGTATCCCATATTCAAGTCAAAATCCCGAAGTTGCACGAGCGGCTGGAGATAAACCCCGGTTATTAATTCTAACCAAGACCGATTTAGCAGACCCGCAAGTCACGCAAGAATGGCTAGATTTCTTTGCACAGCATAATCAACCAGTGCTGGCTTTAGATTCGCGTGGGCGAAACGTTGCTAAAGTGGTAACCCAAAAGGCACAGTCCATTTTGGCAGATAAACTGGCGGCTGAGCAGGCAAAGGGAATGAAAAAGCGCGCAATTCGAGCAATGTGTGTAGGGGTACCAAATGTTGGAAAATCCACCCTCCTAAACCACCTGGTTAAGAAAAATGTTGCTGCCACTGGAAATCGTCCTGGCGTGACGACAGGGCAGCAATGGCTGCGTTCATCCGCTCAGCTGGAGTTGTTGGATACCCCCGGGGTATTGTGGCCTAAGTTTGCAACGGAACGGCAAGGAACCTTATTAGCCTTAACGGGAGCAATCAAGGACAGCCTCTTTGCTAAGGATGATGTCGCATTATTTGCCTTACATTATTTACGAAAATATCGTTTGGCAGAGCTTATGTCGCGCTACCGATTATCTAAAGCGGATGTCGATGAAACAGTGAGTGATCCAGACCTGTTATTAACAATTACGCAAAAAATGGGTTTTCGAGATGACTATGATCGGGCTAGTGAACGGCTAATCTTTGAATTACGAAAAGGAAAGTTGGGTAAAATTTCTTTAGAAACGCCAGCGGATCTGGAAACGGAGCACGAAAATGACTGATCGATTAAGTGTCCAGCAGGTCAAAGAACAGTTAAAAGCTGTTACTAGTTTTAGCGACCCACTTGTTCAAAATTTACGAGAAGATTCACGGAAGGGAGTCCAGACGGCACTTCAGCAATTGAAAAAGCGGATTGCAAAGCGGCAAGCAGCTCAATCAGCCTTTGAAAAACGATTTAAGTACGAGCGGGCATTGTGGCAGGCTGGCAATCGATATGTGGTCGGGATGGATGAAGTCGGTCGTGGTCCCTTGGCCGGTCCCGTGGTGACCTGTGCAGTAATTTTAGATAATCGCTTTGACTTAGTTGAAGTTACAGATTCCAAAATGTTATCACGGCGTGAACGGGAACGCTTATATTTGCGGATTGTTGATGAGGCAGTAGAAGTAAGTATTGCGGTTAATTCACCAGCAGTAATTGATCAATTAAATATCTATCGTGCTACGCAGGATGCAATGATTAGAGCGGTTCACAAATTACACCATCAACCGAGCCATTTAATTGTTGATGCTGTCCCATTATCTTTATCAATTCCGCAGACAACCTTAATTAAAGGTGATCAAAAAAGTATTAGTGTGGCTGCTGCTAGTATTGTTGCTAAGGAATATCGGGACCATTTGATGGCAGACTATGCTCGTTTGTATCCGGGTTATGACTTTGAAAACAATATGGGTTATGGTACAAAGCAGCATCTAGCTGGTTTGGAAAAGCATGGTGTAACCCCGATTCACCGACGAACTTTTGCTCCCGTTCCCCGATTTTTATCAAAAAATTAAATTAAAAAAATACAAATTAAACTCCTTTTCGTCTTTAAGTAGTGAAAGGAGTTTTTTACATGCAACCGAAAGAATTTTTAATTAAACTGAACGTTTGTCGAGGTTTAGGAATTATCTCTAAATATCGCCTCTGGGAAATTGCTGCTGAACGCTACGAATTTGATGATATGATGACCCTCACAAGGATTGCGAATATTAACGGTAAGGTCCGAGACCGCTTTTTAAGTGCCTGGTCATCGCAGGAGACCGAAACAGCTTATCAACGTAATCGTCAAATGCCGTTAATTACAATAGTTGATGCGCTTTATCCAGAATTACTGAAGCGGATTTATTGTCCGCCACTAGTTTTGTACTTTATGGGGAATTGTCATTTGTTAAAATCTTCATGTTTAGCGGTGGTAGGAGCACGGCAAATGACCAGTTATGCTCAACAAAGTCTGCAGCAGTTACTGCCGCCCGTTATTCAACGTCATATTACGGTTGTGAGTGGTTTAGCACGTGGTGTCGATGGCTTAAGCCATGAAATTACCCTTCAGCATGGCGGCCAAACCATTGCGGTGGTGGGGAATGGTTTAAATCGGGTCTATCCACCGGAACACGATCGACTGCAACGACAGATTAAGCGGCATGGATTATTGATCTCTGAATATCCATTAGATACACCATCGCTGCCCCACCACTTTGTCGAGCGGAACCGCATTATTGCAGGATTAGCGGATGCTTGTTTAATAGTGGAAGCACGAAAACGGAGTGGCAGTTTGATCACGGCTAACTTAGCTTTAAAAGAAAATCGGAATGTTTTAGCAGTTCCTGGGCCAATTAATAGTGAACAATCACTTGGCTGCAATGAATTAATTGCGAGTGGAGCACGACCAATTTTAAATGCAAATGATATTCTGGAAGAACTTGGTAACCGGTTCTACAAATTACAAAATAATTGAATTTTTTCTTCATTTAATAATTTTTAATTTGACAGCCAGGCGGTTATGCCTTAATAATGAATGTTGAATTAAAATTATCAAAGATAGGAGCCACTATTTTGGCAACTAAAACAACACAAACTAAAAAAACAACTACTAAACGCCGCAAGCGCGTTGCAAATCGTAATAAAAAGAAATTAGTGATCGTTGAATCACCATCAAAAGCGAAAACAATTGGAAAGTATCTTGGGCGGACTTACAAGGTCGTTGCTAGTCTTGGCCACGTTCGTGATCTGCCTAAGAGTCGGATGGGAGTCGAAATTGATAATAATTACCAACCTGACTACATTTCGATTCGTGGTAAGGGTGACGTAATTAAGGAACTTCGGCGTGATGCGCGGAATGCGAAGGCGGTTTACTTGGCTTCTGACCCCGATCGTGAAGGGGAAGCCATTGCTTGGCACGTCTCCAATTTGTTAAAAATGGATGATACTGCCAAAAATCGGGTCACATTCAATGAAATCACGAAGGACGCTGTTAAAGAAGCCTTTAAAGAACCACGGGCAATTAATATGGATCTGGTCGATGCCCAACAAGCACGGCGGGTTTTAGACCGGTTAGTTGGGTATTCTATCAGCCCGATTTTGTGGAAAAAGGTGAAAAAAGGCTTGAGTGCTGGACGAGTTCAGTCAGTCGCATTGAATTTGATTATTCAACGAGAAAAGGAAATTCGTAACTTCAAGCCTGAGGAATACTGGACAATTGATGCCGAATTTGCTAAGGGGCGTGAACAGTTTAAAGCATCATTTTATGGCGAAAATGGTAAGAAGATGGCTTTAAGCAATAATGATGCCGTTCAAGCTGTCTTGCGCAAGCTAGATCGCCAAAAGATGTTTAACATTGATAATGTGGAACGTAAGGAACGACGACGCCAACCACAACCACCATTTACGACTTCGACGATGCAACAAGATGCTAACCGGCGGTTGAAGTTCCGAACTCGTAAAACAATGATGGCGGCCCAGCAGTTATATGAAGGGATTAACATTGGTGAAGGAGCAGCCGTTGGTCTAATTACTTATATGCGGACGGATTCAACACGAATTGCGGGAATCGCTAAGCACGAAGCCTCACAGTTTATCCATGAAGAATATGGTGCCGAATACGCAGCTACTAAGCCAATCAAAGGGAAGCTCCCTGAAGGCGCTCAGGATGCTCACGAAGCGATTCGTCCAACTTCTGTTTTCCGAACACCAGCTAAGATGAAGAAGTATCTGACTCCTGATCAATATAAACTTTATAACTTAATTTGGTGTCGGTTTGTGGCTAGTCAAATGACTGCAGAAGTTATCGATACGATGACCGTTACGATCTCCCAAAATAATGTTAACTTCCGTGCTAATGGGTCGAAAGTTAAGTTTAAGGGCTTTACCAAGGTCTACAAGCGGGGGACCGAAAAGGATAACTTACTACCAAATCTTGAAGTTGGCGACCAAGTTAAAATGGTCAATGATGATCCAGCTCAGCATTTTACGCAACCACCAGCAAGATTTACCGAAGCGGCCTTAGTCAAAACGCTGGAAGAAAATGGTGTTGGCCGACCATCAACTTATGCACCAACCCTTGATACTATCCAACGTCGTTACTATGTCCGGTTGGTTTCACGTCACTTTGAACCAACGGAACTAGGCGAAATTGTCAATGATCTGATTGAAAAAAACTTCCCAGAAATCGTTAATGTTAAGTTTACAGCGGATGTGGAAGGCGATTTAGACAAGATTGAAGAAGGTAAAAAGGAATGGGTTAAGGTCGTTGATGACTTCTATCGGCCATTTGCAAAAGAAGTTACGACTGCAGAAGAAAAAGTTGAAAAAATCCCGATGAAGGATGAACTGGCGGATATTAATTGTGATATCTGTGGTGCTCCAATGGTCATTCGAATGGGTCACTATGGGAAGTTTATTGCTTGTTCACGTTTCCCAGAGTGTCGAAATACTAAGGCAATTGTCAAGGACACTGGTATTACTTGTCCTAAATGTGGTCAAGGGACCGTGGTCGAACGAAAGTCCAAACGAAACCGCACTTTCTATGGTTGTTCTCGGTACCCAGATTGTGACTTTGTTTCATGGGATAAGCCAGTGGGACGGAATTGTCCAAAGGATGGTCACTTCTTAGTTGAAAAGAAAGTTAAGGGTGGCAAGCAGGTTATTTGTCCGAATGGTGACTACGAAGAAGAAGTACAGAAATAGTTAAGGAACGGTGAGTTGATGGATCAGAGTTTAAAAAATAAATTAGATCAACAGTACCAACTTAACCATTTATCCATGCCATTAGAGAAGCTTCTTCATAGCGGCCAAGAATTTGAAGACTTCTTACTGACTGCGGGCGGCTTCCCAGGGTGGTCAAAAGTCACGGCTAATGATTATGCGGCTTATTTAAGCGTGCTTAATCAACAACGCACTCCCAATCCACAATTGGAACAACAAGTTTTTTCGCTAGATCAACTAGGGCTGCTACTTCAGGACAGTCAAGTGGTGGTTAAAAACCCATTTGATTTAGCAAACGTTTTTGCTATTTATCTAACTGGCGAACGCCAATTAGCTGCAACCACGGTTCTGGGATATGAAAATGACCTCCGGATGTTTCGAAAGTTTTTGACCGCTAAAAAGCATTGGCAGGGATGGCTAAAGATTAATCGTCAAGATATTCAGGCGTATTTAACCCACTTAAATGATCTCCGTCGTCAATGGACGACAATTAATCGTGAATTAGCGAGTCTTAGAACCTTTTATAACTTTCTATTAACGAATGGTTTAGTGGTTACTAATCTATTCGATGAAGTCAGAATGAAACATCATTCTCGTTCGCTACCGCGTTATTTTTATGAACCAGAAATGAACGCACTGTTTAAAGCAGCTGATGGAAACGGTCAACCACTTGACTTTCGGAACCGAGCTATCATTGAACTTCTTTACGCCACGGGAATGCGGGTTAGCGAATGTGCTAATCTCTCACTAGAACAGATTAATTGGGATGTTCAAATGATTCTGGTTCATGGAAAGGGAGACAAAGAGCGTTATGTTCCCTTTGGTCACTATGCTAAAGTGACCTTAGAAAGGTACCTTCATGAATGTCGAGAGCCGTTAATGGACAAGTATCATGAAGAACATCACCGGGTTTTTATCAATCATTATGGTAAACCCATCACCAGCGAGGGGATTGAATACGTTCTGAACCAGGTGGTTAAAAAAAGCTCACTCAATGTCCATATCCATCCACACATGCTACGGCATAGTTTCGCTACAGCGATGTTGAATAATGGTGCTGATATTCGTTCAGTACAAGAATTATTGGGGCACTCTAGTCTTTCAACTACCCAAATTTATACGCACGTTACAAGGGAAAATCTACAGAAAACCTATATGAAACTGTTTCCGCGTGCCAAAATGACAAAGGAAGATCAATCATGATTACAATTCGAGATACCAATTTAACAGTTAAAATCGATCCACTAGGCGCTCAGCTTCACAGCTTAGTTCATGCCGGGCAAGAATATTTATGGCAGGGCGATCCCAATTCATGGAAACGGCAAGCTCCCATTCTGTTTCCGTTTGTGGGTCGCTTAAAGGATGACCAGTATGAGTATCGCAGTATTACTTATCATCAAACTCAACATGGTTTTGCACGAGATGAAATGTTTGAAGTTTTAAACCAGCGTGCGGACCAAGTCACGTTTACTTTAAAGGATAACAATCGTACTCGAGCAGCATACCCATTTGCGTTCAAATTAGCAGTAACTTACCAAGTTACAAATGGCAAACTATCAGTAACCTATCAAGTTACAAACCCGAGCGATGATCAGCAGCTAATTTATGCCATTGGTGCTCATCCGGGATTTAACGTTCCATTAACTGATCAAGAGCGGTTTGAGGAGATGAGAGTAACAGTTAATCCAGCTAAAGTCTATTCTCAAATTAAACTAATAGCACCAGGTCCATTGAACGAATTAGAACATCCACAAACAATCGATTTTCGTTCACCGCTTCAATTACGTCATGACTTGTTTAACCAGGATGCCTTAATTTTGGATGCAAAAGAACAACCAGTGACGGTAACAATCGGTGATGCTGATGGTCAGCATGGTGTACACGTTATTACGGATAATAATAAATTGATTGGTATTTGGTCGCCGTTCCCGGCAAAAGCTAATTTACTTTGCATTGAATCGTGGTGGGGAATTGCGGATGGAATTAACAGTGATGACCAACTAACCCATAAACAGCTGATGGATCGTTTACAACCTGGTCAGCAACGACAATATCATTTTGCAATTCAACCATTCTAATCACATAAAAAAAGACCGCCTTTTGAGGCGGCCTTTTTAGCTACTGATGACGGTGACGCAGATAATTTCCAAGTCCAAAGTGAACCATTGACTCGTTGCCATGCAGAATTCGTTGGATGTTACTACGATGCCGCCAAATAATTAAAACAGTAATGATTCCAGCAATTATTGCTAGAATATGGTCATGAATTACCAAAGCGATGATAAAAATAGTCGTTACTGTGATAATACTTGCACAGCTGACCATGCTAGTTAACAGAATAATGCTTACGAAAAGGACACAGGCAATTAAAAAGAGGATGGGGTTATATGCTAAGAGAATCCCTGCACTGGTTGCTACAGCTTTACCACCATGAAAATGATCAAAAATCGAACATGTGTGGCCAACCGAAGCTACCAATCCAATCAGTAGCGGGTTAACTGGAGAATGGAACAGATATGGTTGGCTGGCTGCCAACGTTCCTTTTAAAATATCCATTAATAACACAACCACTCCGGCTTTTGGACCGAGTACGCGAAATGTATTGGTGGTTCCAATATTGCCGCTGCCTTCTTTGCGGATGTCCTGGTGATAAAAATAGCGGCCAATCCATAATCCCGATGGAATGGAGCCTAATAAATAGGCAATTATGATCATTATAATGGTAGTCATTTCAAAACTCCTTTATGCATTAACTTTGTTATCATAGCATGGTTTACCAATCAGTGGCTACCATAAATTATCGTTTGCACCGATGAATTAATTCGAGTAGACTAGTAATGTTACATTTTTCAAAAGTGAGGAGGCCCAACAGTGGCAAAAAAAGAATATCAATATGATTCATCCTCGATCAAAATTTTAAAGGGGTTAGAAGCCGTTAGAAAACGGCCTGGGATGTATATCGGGTCAACGGATACCTATGGACTTCACCACCTCGTATATGAAATTGTTGATAATTCCGTGGATGAAGCACTATCCGGGTATGGTGATGAGATTAACGTAACCATTGGTGCTGATAATTCAATCACTGTTCAAGATCACGGTCGGGGAATGCCCGTTGGGATGCACGCTAGTGGGAAACCGACGCCGGAAGTAATTATGACGGTCTTACATGCTGGTGGGAAGTTTGGTCAAGCCGATGGTTACAAAACTTCCGGTGGATTGCACGGTGTTGGGGCATCGGTAGTCAACGCCTTATCAACTAACTTAACGCTAACGATTGTTCGTGATCATGTGCGCTATCAAGAAAAATTTAAAGATGGCGGTCAGCCAGTTGGTACTCTGAAGAAACTAGGTAAAACTAAGGATTCCAGCGGGACCACCGTTTCTTTTAAACCTGATCCTGCCATTTTTTCCACGACGGTCTATGATTACAATACTTTAGCACGACGTTTACGGGAGTCAGCCTTTTTGCTAAAGGGGTTGAGGATCACCTTAACTGATCAACGACCAGGACAAGAACAAAGTCAGACGTTCCAGTATGAAAATGGAATTAAGGACTTTGTCGAATATTTGAATGAAGACAAGGATACGTTAGGCAAAATATTGACCTTTACTGGTAAGCAAGATGGTGTGGAAGTCGATGTTGCTGCTCAGTACAATGATGGCTACTCCGAAAATGTCCTCTCCTTTGTAAATAATGTGCGAACACCAGATGGTGGGACCCATGAGGCTGGTTTTCGCAGCGCTTGGACCAAGAGCTTTAATGATTATGCACGAAAGACAAATCTTCTCAAAGACCGTGATAAGAATTTAGAGGGGAGCGACGTTCGTGAAGGATTGACGGCTGTCGTTTCGGTTCGAATCCCAGAACGAATTTTGCAATTTGAAGGACAAACTAAAGATAAACTGGGGACACCAGAAGCACGAAAAATTGTTGATAACATTGTTAGTGAACAATTGAATTATGCACTTCTCGAGAATGGTGACTTTGCTCAAATGCTTATTCGCAAGGCAGTTAAAGCACGTCAAGCGCGTGAAGCTGCGAGAAAGGCCCGGGACTTATCGCGGAACGGCAAAAAGCGGAGTCGCAAAGAACGAAATCTATCTGGTAAATTAACTCCTGCGCAATCTAAGAATGCCCAAAAGAACGAATTATTCCTGGTCGAAGGGGATTCTGCCGGTGGCTCAGCTAAGCAGGGGCGGGACCGAAAATTCCAAGCCATCCTGCCATTACGAGGAAAAGTATTAAATACTGAAAAGGCGAAGTTAGATGACGTTTTAAAGAATGAAGAATTAAATACGATTATTTACACCGTTGGAGCCGGCGTTGGTTCTGAATTTAACGTGGCAGACTCTAATTATGATAAAATCATTATTATGACGGATGCTGATGATGATGGCGCCCACATTCAAATTTTGTTGTTGACATTCTTCTACAAGTATATGCGACCGATGATTGAGGCTGGTAAAGTCTACATTGCATTGCCGCCATTGTACCGATTGCAACAAGGACGGGGGGCCAAGAATAAAATCACCTATGCATGGACTAATGAAGAATTAACTAAATTAACCAAGAAGATGGGTAAAACGGCTTCTCTACAACGGTTTAAGGGGCTTGGTGAAATGAATGCCGAGCAACTTTGGGAAACAACGATGAATCCGGAAACGCGGACGTTAATTCGGGTACAAATCAATGATGCCCAGTTAGCAGAAAAGCGGGTTACAACGTTAATGGGAAATAAGGTCGAACCACGTCGTGAATGGATTGAAAAAAACGTCCAGTTTACAATGACTGATGATAAAGAATCCGATGAATTAGTTGAGCATAAGGGTCAAGCGACTGCAACTCCCGATCCGCACATTAAAACATGGAATAACCAATAGTAAAATGAGAAAGGACTGTGCCAAGTGAGTGATAACAAAATTGAAGAGTTAACGCTGGAACAGTTAATGGGTGAACGGTTTGGCCGTTATTCAAAGTCCATTATTCAAGAGCGGGCGCTTCCTGACATTCGTGATGGATTAAAACCAGTTCAGCGCCGGATCTTGTTCGCGATGAATAAGGATGGCAACACTTATGATAAGGGCTTCCGAAAGTCCGCTAAGTCGGTCGGTAATGTTATGGGTAACTTTCACCCACATGGGGATAGTTCCATTTATGAAGCGTTAGTTCGGCTGAGTCAGGACTGGAAATTACGTGAACCGTTAATTGAAATGCACGGTAATAATGGTTCAATGGACGGAGACCCAGCCGCAGCGATGCGGTATACCGAAGCACGGTTAAGTAAGATTGCCGGTTTAATGCTTCGGGATATTGACAAAGATACTGTTGAAATGACGTTAAACTTCGATGATACCGAAAAAGAACCGACCGTCCTCCCCGCTAGAATTCCCAACCTTTTTGTGAATGGGGCGACCGGGATTTCTGCTGGTTACGCAACCGAAATTCCACCACATAATCTGCGGGAATTGATTCAAGCGTTGATTTACCTACTCAAACATCCGGATGCATCTTTAGATGATTTAATGACTTACGTACCAGGACCAGATTTCCCAACCGGAGGAATTATTCAAGGCGTTGGTGGTATTCGTAAAGCATACGAAACCGGTCGAGGGCGGGTTATTTTACGTGCTAAGACCACCATTGAAGAATTACGTGGCGGGCGCCAACAAATCATTGTGACAGAAATTCCTTATGAAGTGAATAAAGCTCAGCTGGTTAAGCGGATCAATGATTTACGTTTAAATAAAAAAGTTGAAGGAATTTCAGAGGCCCGTGATGAAACTGACCGGAGCGGCTTGCGGATTGCCATCGAACTGAAACGGAATGCGGATGCCAATGGAATCTTGAACTACTTACTGAAAAATACGGATCTGCAAATCAACTATAACTTCAACATGGTGGCGATTGATAACCAACGGCCAATGCGGGTTGGTTTAAAACACTATCTGAAATCTTATCTTGCCTTCCAGCAAGAAATCATCACGCGCCGAACGCAATTTGATCTCCATAAGGCTCAAACTCGACTGCACATTGTAGAAGGGTTGATTAAAGCGCTTTCCATTCTGGATCAAGTTATTAAGACGATTCGAGCAAGTAAGAATCGAAAAGATGCAACCCAAAATTTAGTTAATGAATATCAATTCACCCAACCACAAGCAGAAGCAATTGTGGCTTTGCAACTATACCGTTTAACGAATACAGATGTGACTGATCTTCGTGACGAACAGCAACGGTTGAATGATTCAATTGCAGAATATAACAAGATCTTAAATGACCAAAACGAGTTAAATCGAGTGCTGGTTAAGGAATTTAAGGCCATTGATAAGCAATTTGGCTCTGATCGGAAAACTCAAATTGAAAAACACATCCAAAAACTGACGGTCGATACTAAGGTGACGGTACCGGATGAAGAAGTTGTTGTCTTAGTTTCTCACGCTGGCTATATCAAACGCACCAGTTTACGGAGCTTTAAGGCTTCAGTGTTAGAAGAGAATGGGCTCCGTGAAGACGACTACCCACTGTTGATTCAACGGGCTTCGACGCTTAACCATTTGTTTATGTTTACAAACCAGGGGCACGTTATTTATCGGCCGGTGCATGAACTGACGGATGCTAAATGGAAAGAAACTGGTGAGCATATATCACAGTCGATTGGGTTAGCGGACGATGAGGAAATTATCAAAGCACTGATTTTTGAAAATCTGGAATTACCAGGAACAATGATCTTCTCCACTAGTGATGGTCAAGTCAAGCAGACTACTATTCAGGATCTGAAACCTGGGTCTAGATATAAGAGCCGGGCCAGTGTTGTTATGAAGCTTAAGGATGCTAGTGCACGAATGATTAATGCTGAATACTATGAACCACAGGCCAAAAATGTTAGTCTGACGGCAATTAGTAAACACGGCTATGGATTACGGTTTGACGTTGCTGAAGTGCCAACTCAAGGTACGCGGACTGCTGGAGTGCGGGCAATTAATTTGAAAGATGATGATGAACTGGTTAATCTAGTCCAGACGACTGATGACGACCGCCTTGCAATTATGACCCAGCGGGGAGCCTTTAAAGAAATGCGTGCCAACGAACTAGAAGTTGGTAGTCGAGCACGACGCGGTGTGCTGGTATTGCATAAATTGAAGAAACATCCGCACGAAATTGTTGATTTCTTAGCATATCCTGCTGATTATCATGGTGCGTTGGAAGTTATTACCAATCGTCCTGAATTCCAAGATATCTTAGTTGATGATCATCATTTGGGAACGGCTAAGTCTAATGGAACCTTTGTGATTGATACTGATACACAGGGAACACCAGTGACTCTCCGCCGTAAAATTACAGTAATGGCAAATCCAGCTAAGGAAGGCTCTGACAATAATAATACTCAAACTAATCCCCAAAGCCATGGGGCACAGCAAGAAAGCCTGGATATTAAGTAATTGATCGTTTTTGAAATTCTGTCAAAAAAAGTTATGGAGAATTGCCAAAGTCGTGATATGATTAAAGATGTGAGATGGATTAACATCACTATTTTGAGGAGGAATCCAATATTATGAGTAAAGAATTAGTCTTTGGACACCAAAATCCGGATACAGATGCCATTACAGCGGCAATGGCATTTTCATACTTACAAAATCAATTAGGTTACGAAACAGAAGCCGTTGCACTTGGTGAACCAAACGATGAAACTAAGTACGCCCTCAAGCATTTTGATATGGAAGCACCACGGTTGGTTAAGACCGTTGCTAACGAAGTTGACCAAGTTATGTTAGTTGACCATAACGAACCACAACAAAGTGTTTCAGATATTGATAAAGTTCAAGTAACCCACTTGGTTGACCACCACCGGATTGCCAACTTCAACACTGCACAACCATTATGGGCAACAGTTCGTCCATACGGCTGTGTAAGTACCGTTATTTATGAACTTTTTGAAAGCAAGCACATTGCTATTCCTGCTGACTTAGCCGGAATGATGCTTTCAGCAATTATTTCAGATACTTTGCTTTTGAAGTCCCCAACCACGACTGATCATGATCGGGAAGCAGTTAAGGCCTTAGCTAAGATTGCTGATGTGGACTACGAAGACTATGGCATTAAGATGTTGAAGGCCGGCACTAATCTGGATGCTAAGTCAGATAACGATATTGTTGATGGCGATGCTAAGTCATTTGAATTAAATGGTTCGACAGTGCGGATTGGTCAAGTTAACACAGTAGACTTGGATGATGTCTTTGCTCGTCAAGCCGACTTAGAAAAAGAAATGCAATCATTGATGGACCAAAATGGTTATGATACCTTCATTTTGATTGCTACCAACATTTTAAATAGTGATTCTGACTTGTTAGTTGTTGGTGACAACACTGATAAGGTAGAAAAGGCCTTTGGTAAGAAGCTAAATGATGCTCACCGAATGAATCTTCCTGGCGTTGTTTCCCGGAAGAAGCAAGTGGTTCCTCCATTGACGGACGCTTTTGAAGGCTAATTACATGTTAAACTTTAAAACCTCAGCTTTAGTCTGAGGTTTTTTTATAGAGTGACGCTTACTTATTGTAAGTTGAAACAAAATGAGATATAATTAAATCAACAATAACGAGGAGGGGATTACGATGTATTTAACGTTTACTGATGACGCAAAACAACGGCTTAGCCGCTACTTGGGAACTTCTAAAAAGATGCTTTTAGATTACGATGATGGTGTCGGCCCATTTTCAGCACTTGGCAATTGTTCTCTTGATGATAACTTTAAATTAATTTTTGTTAATCAGAATCAGTCATTTAAGGACTTTGATGCAAGCTTCGATTCGAACCTCGGAAAGATTTACTATAAGGGTTACACTAAACCGCAATTGGCTGATCAAATGACGGTTAGCTTTAACGCCCACGTTTTTACGATGCCGTTAAAGTCTCCTCAGGGAATTTTAACTGATGATTTAGAAATCTTGGACGTTAGTGATAAACAACCTCAACAGATCCAAATGACGAAGGCCCATGATTGCTAGTTGGGAGTGAATTCAATGAATAATGATGATTTAAAGCAGCGATTAACCCCTTTACAATATGAAGTCACCCAGCATGCGGCCACTGAACCACCATTCAGTGGGAAGTATGATCATTTTGACCAGCCTGGTATTTATGTTGATATTGTAAGTGGGGAACCCCTCTTTTCTTCTCTGGATAAGTATGATTCAGGATGTGGTTGGCCGGCCTTTAGCAAACCACTAAATAAGTTAAAAATGAAACGTGACCAATCTTTTGGCATGGAACGGACTGAAGTTAGAAGTCCACAAGCTAATTCTCATTTAGGACACGTCTTTTCCGATGGTCCAGTGGATCGTGGCGGTTTGCGCTATTGTATCAATTCTGCCGCGCTCAAGTTTATTCCGGTAACTGAGCTGGCAGCAAAAGGTTATGGCGAATATGCACAGCTCTTTAAAGATTAACTTGTTGCAAGTTTAATAAGTGTAGTAGAATAAGAACCCGTAATAACGTTTTAATAAGGGAGGGCTTGAGTCTTGGTTACACAAGCAGCCATTTTATTATTAATTGGCGTTTTTGCGGGTTCTTTAGGTGCTTTGCTTGGAATTGGTGGTGGAATGATTATTATCCCAATTTTGAGCATTCTAATGGGCTTGCCAATGCGCTATGCAATTGGCGCCAGTGTGATTGCAGTAATTGCAACAAGTTCTGGGGCCACAATTGCGTACTTGAAAGATGATTTGTTGAATTTACGGGTGGCAATGTTTTTAGAAATTGCTACCACTATTGGGGCAATTACCGGTGCCATTTTGACTGGAGTAATTGACGGTAAATGGCTCGAAGTAATTTTCGGTATTTTCTTGGTCTATTCCACCTATAATATGATTCAAAAGCTGCGCGGGAAAGTTAGAGTAGATGCAACAAACGTCAGTGACGACAAGTGGGCACGAAAATTAAAGCTACAAGGTTCCTATTATGATCAGTTATCTATGCAAGAGAAATACTACCAAGTAACACGGGTTCCGGGTGGTTTTGCAATGATGTACGCTGCCGGATTAGCCAGTGGTTTACTCGGAATTGGTAGTGGCGTTTTTAAAGTGATTGCGATGGATACTATCATGAAAATGCCCCTTAAGCCATCAAGTGCGACCAGTAATCTGATGATGGGGGTAACGGCGGCAGCGAGCGCAACCGTTTACTTCTTTAACGGTTCTATTCATCCGCATATTGCCGCACCGCTCGCAATCGGAATCTTGATTGGAGCGGCAATTGGGACGCGTTTGATGCAGCGAATTCAACCACGTTTGTTGCGTATGATTTTTGTGCCAATTCTTTTAATTATGGGTATTCAAATGATCCTCAAAGGCTGTGGGGTGATTAACTAATGGCAAGTAAAGAAAGTTCAGCAACGCGTTCCGAAATGGCTAAGGTTGAAAATGTGATTGGCATTATCATGCAGATTGGTGTTTTAGTTTCCGCATTAGTAATTGTGATTGGCTTATTGATGTTCTTCATTACAGGACAATCTGGCTATGCTGGAACAACCTTCCCCCATTCGTTTAGTACGATCGGGCAGGGGATTATTGCTTTAAAGCCGTACGCAATTATTATGTTGGGGCTATTTATGTTAATATTAACCCCTGCACTCCGGGTTTTAGTATCGATCTATGCCTTTGCAGTGATGAAGGATCACCTGTACGTATGGATTACCACTATCGTAATGATTATTTTAATTATTGCCATGGTAATTGGGATGTATGGAATTTAGTTTAAACATAAATGAAGGATTGTCGGGGAGATTCCCGGCTTTTTTATTGAAGTCGTGGGGAAGTTGCTGTATACTAAGAATTGTGTTAATAGACGAATGAGGGTGGTTATCATTAAAGAAGCAGCATTAGTAATCGAAGATTTTTCGGCGCTTGGTCAGATTTCAATGGTTGCTGCGTTAACCATTTTGCAGTCAATGGATTACACAACCGCTTCTCTTCCCACGACGATATTATCCACCCAAACAGAGTGTTTTGGTGATCTCCAACGCCTGTCAACTAACCAATGGATTAAAAACTCAGTTGACCATTGGCAGTTAATTCCAGATCTTGATTTTAAAGGGGCATTGATTGGTTATATTGGTCACCAAAGCTTAATTCCGCTAATTCAAGAGATTTTACTAGCCAAGCTCGGCAATCGACCAGTGATTATTGATCCAGTGATGGGGGATGAGGGGAAGTTGTACCCTGGATTGAATAATAATTATCTGAAAGCAATGCAGCAACTTTGTCAACACGCTACTGTGCTGACCCCAAATTGGACTGAGCTTTGTTTATTAGCAAACCAACCAGTTAGTCTTAAACCAACTGAAAAAAATGTCCAGCGTCTGCTTAGTATTTTGCAATCTAATAAAATCGATGCTCAAGTTGTGATTACCGGAATAACAAAGGGATCTGAAATCGGCTGCCTCTTTCGGTCACGCGAAGAAGGATTAGAATTTATTGGTAATCGTCGCTTGCATGGACATTTTTATGGGACTGGTGATACTTTTGCAGCGCTATTGCTAGGTTTGTTATTAACGGATTGCTCATTAACGACGGCCGTCAGAACTGCTACGCAGCTGCTAGCTGTTGCAGTCAATGAGACTGCTCAAGAAGAGCCGTTTACTAATCGAAAATATGGACTGCGGTTGGGACAATTGGTGAAACAATTAGCCATAACTGATGATAAATAAGGAGTAGGTATAATTAGGATGAACAACTCAAGTCGTCAACTGAAGAGATTAATTTTAGCTGGATTATTGTTAGCCATCACAATCGTATTTGGCCGACTTTTTATTATCCCAATTCCATGGACACACGGAAACGTTAATTTATGTGATGCCGGCATCTTTATTGCTGCAATGTTATTAGGACCAGCCTATGGTACGATTGTTGGCGGTCTTGGCGGAATGATGTTAGATTTAATTTCTGGTTTTACCCAGTATTCGATTTTTTCTTTGATTGCCCATGGTTTGGAAGGGCTGGTTACAGGAATTATTTATAAACACGTTGGCAATCGAAAAATTGGTCAGTGGTGTGCACTCCTTAGTGGAGCCATTGTGATGGTGATTATATATTTGGTTGCTGACTCAGTCCTCTATAATTTTGTTGCGGGATTACTGGGCATTGGCACGAACCTATTACAAGGCATCGTTGGTGCCGTGGTTGCAATGCTCGTAGTCCCAAGTATTAAAAAACGACTTTAATATCAAATAATTCAATGCATTTCATGACCATGTTTGGCCGAAATGCATTTTTTAGCATAACAAATTTTAATTTTATTGTAATCGCTTACTAAAATGATAAAATAAAATATAAGTAGACGCAATTATCAAGAAAAAAAGGAGGATCCTTCTTATGAGAAAGGATATTATTACAGACCATGCTAAAATTTCTTGGATTCTTGAACATTGTCAAATTCTTCGATTAGGTTTAACCAATGACCATGGGAGCTACGTTGTCCCAGTTCACTTCGGCTATGTTGAAGATACAAAAGGTAATTACACCATTTATATTCATGGAACCAGTGATGGTGAAAAAGCGGCTGCTCTAGATCAAGGCCATTTGATTGGTTTTGAAACCGATCATGGTCATGAAAACCTAATTTACACACCACCGCGCAAAAGCGCCTTTGGGCCATCATTTCATCATTTATTAGTGTGATTGGAGAAATGCCGTACCAGAACGAATCACAAGCTCTTCAGTAAAATTAACGGCAATTCGGACGATTCTCCATCACTATATTAATCAAATCCCGGTAACGCTGGACCAAAACGCAGTACAGAATGTTGCTATGTGGGCGCTAAGAGTTAAAAATATCACTGGACGAGTTCATAATCCAACACCAGCTTGGTCGGAAGCGTTAGGACTGCCGATCAAAGAACGGCATGGTCTCCATTATCAAGATGGCGCAATGGTCCTCAATGATCTTACTGAAAAGCAAGGTCAGGGTGATGTTGATACGACCGCGACTGCGTCAATCCATCAGCAGTCGTCAAACAAAGGGTAAGTTATTATGAATAGAGCAGTGACATCGACTAAGGGAGTTTCCTTAGTTTTTTCTTTCTTGTTATTACTTTGTTTAATATATATTATGTAAA
This sequence comes from Limosilactobacillus sp. C0001E2, assembly GCF_056590915.1. Lineage (NCBI taxonomy): Bacteria > Bacillati > Bacillota > Bacilli > Lactobacillales > Lactobacillaceae > Limosilactobacillus > Limosilactobacillus sp. C0001E2. The sequence continues at coordinate 94,523 of NZ_JBWPXC010000001.1, forward strand.
GCAAAAAACATAATTTTGACAGGGACTACCACCAGCACTTATATTTATAGTTAATGATTAATTTAATTTGGAGGCATTTTAGAATGGCAATTAATGACGTTAATGATCCCCATCTACAACTCGTGACAACGGATCCCCAAGACTTGGATCGGTTGCAAGCAATTTGTCGCGCTACCTTTACTGAAACTTTTGGGGATGATAATGATCCAACAGATCTGAAACAATTCTTAGCAGACGCTTACTCAATTCAGCAACTTACTCATGAATTGGAATCAGTAACTAGCCGCACTTACTTCTATAATGTTAATGGTCAAACTGCTGGTTATCTGAAAGTTAACTGGGCTGATGCACAAACTGAAAATAATTATCCAGCAGCGATGGAAATTCAGCGAATTTATGTTTTAAAACGTTTCCAGAAGCTCCATATTGGTGGTCGTTTAATGAAAAAAGCCCTTAGTGTTGCTAAGGACTTAGGAAAAGATGAAGTTTGGCTGGGTGTTTGGGAACATAATGATAATGCCCAAGGTTTTTATCATCATTATGGATTTGAACGAGTTGGTCAACACACCTTCACGGTTGGCGAGGATCAGCAAACGGATTACCTATTGCTCAAAAAACTTTAATACGGAAATGCTTGGTGATTGCTAACAAAGTAGATTTGATCAAGATCGTGACCTAATTGGCGACATTGCTTCAAAGTAATGTTATTGCTGAATAAGATCAGGATTTTTTTGTTTTATAATCCGCAAATAGTGTACATGCATATCCAGCATAGGAGCCATTTGCGTGGATGGCATTTTGATGGATATAGATTCCTCCATAATATGGATTATCAGTTGGTTGGAAGCGAATGTGCTGATATTGATGGCCAATTCCGTGATGATTAAGGAATGTTTTTTGCATCAATTGCCAATAACCTTGGGGAGTCGCAAGGAGGACTTGACCAGCACCATATTCAGCGGACATCTCGCGTTGTAAATAACGCCAGTTGTTCTTTTCGCTTGGGTCCAAACGGGGTGGTGTTGAGCAGCGGTCAGCGATGGGACTACCCTAGATGAGGAGGCTTGCGTGAAGAACTTTAAGTTAGGTAGGTTGTAGTAGTTAAAAATATGTTTTTGAACATATCGTTGATATGATTGATGACTAGCTTTAGCAACCACCATCGCTAGGAGTCCGTAATTAACGTTAGCGTAATGCCATTGTCCCGGTTGACTACGAACCTGATAATTGTGCATGGTGAATTGCCAATTTGCTTTTTCACTTGTTATAGGTTGCGGAGCAATTCGGTTAACATCTGCCAAACCACTCGTGTGCATCATTAATTGCCGAATCGTGATTTGTTCACTATTGGCGACTTCTGGTAAATACCGGTTTAATTTTGTGTCAAGGCTTAATTGATGGCGATTAAGGCGATTAATTAGTTGCTGAGCTGAATCGCACCGGTTTGCTGTTTAGAAATTGACTTGGCTAAGCTGGTGGTGGGTGTAAGGATGATCACTACTGATAAAATTAAAGTAACCTTAATTATGAACCCCTGCCAGTGTTTAATCATTCCTTTGTCAACTCCCCTCTTTTTACTTGAATATTTAATATCATAACGAAAACCCAGTCCCGATGCAATTTTGGTGACTGGGTTTGATAATTGATTAATCATGCTGATTTAACCATGATTGTAATAAATGTTCGTAATCACTTGTTCGTTCAACAAATGACATGTGCCGGGTTCCGTTAAATAAGTGCCAACTAGCGTGAGGTAAATTATCAGCCATTGTTTTCGCCACTAGCGGTGTACAAAGATCATTAGTTCCACTAGTGATTAACGTTGGCGTGGTAACCCTTTGCAATTTTTGAGTATAATCGTAGTCTTTAAGATTACCGTTTGGAGTATATTCGTTTGGGCCCCAAGCGACTTCATAAGACACCGTACCAACCTGCTTAGGCCGTCGTAAGCATTCTGGACTGTTTAGATTAGCTTCATCATCCGCAGAATGTAATTGCATATAATGACGATTGGCTTGTAAATAATCAGCAGCTTGGTAATTACCAGTGCGTTCTGCCTTGGCAATCGCTGCCTGTTCTTCTGGCGGCAAAAACTTAATTAACCGGTGCTGTTCTGCACCCCATAACTTAGATGATGATAACGTGCTTGCTAGTATCACACTGTGAATTCCATTTGGTTGATAGTCGCATAGGTAAATAATGGCTAACATGCCACCCCACGATTGACCTAATAAATGGATTTGCTGTAAACCCAGTTGTTGTCGAAGACTGACTAGTTGCTGCACCCACGTTTCAGGACGGTAAACCTCTGGAGTATTATCTGGAATTGAAGACTGTCCGCAGCCAAGCTGATCGTACATAATTAGCTGACGATGGTCTTGGTTGGCGAATTCATCTAAGACTTCAAAATAGTTATGGGTCGAGCCAGGGCCACCATGTAGAAGAACTAATGGTGGCTTCTTAGAAGGCTCCCCAACAATGCGGTAATAAGTCCGGTAGTCGCCAAAAGGTAAATAACCCGTTTTAATTTGCAAAATTCCATTTCCTTCCATTAATAATAAATGGTCTTCAACCACCACGCGCGATTGAAGACCATTTAATTACGTAGAAATTATTCATTTCCATAGTTCAAATGTAGCTTTAAAGCACCATTTTCAACCATGCCGCCAAGGCACTTCATTGCCAAATCATAAGCGCGCTTTGCCGTTTCGTTATTAGCTTCCTGTAATTGCTTTTGAAGCTCCTTACCAGACAACTTAGCAACTTTTTGGTCTGTCTTAATCATAACGTTGCGACCAGCGGCCATCGTATTTTGCCGTAAGTTTTCAAGGCTCATTTGATAACGCTTTGGATGATCATCCGCAATTGTTGCAATTAATTGAGTCATCCAGTACATATTATGAATATCAAAGTGTTCTTTGGTGTTCTTGTATGTTGCAGGAGTATCTAACACGTTAGTATAGAATGGAACAACTGAGTTAAAGGCATTCGGACCAAACGATAACCAGCAAATCCCTGCTTCTTCCTTTGGTACATCATTCCGGAGTTGAATAATATGACTTTCAGCATTCCGCTGGAAACCAATTGGCCGAAAGGCCGTCCGCGTTGCAGAGGTTCCTTCACTATCATATGGATCATATGGTGTGTGTTGATAGCGTGAGCTTAAGAGCATACTTAACATCTTCAACCGTAATCAGGCGTTCTGGCTTACGAATAAATGGCAGATCTGGGTTATCCGGCGTTTCAGCAATGCTTGGATTAAAGAGCTTTTGAACATACCATTGCCGTGGAATATTGTAGCGATAATCAGAGTCTTTATGGCTACCGAAAATGTGCCGGAGGTTATATTTACCATCGGGATCGACATTTAAGTGATAATCATCAATCATCTTTTGTAAGTCGGCAGATGCCATTGTATCAGCAGAAGCAAAGTCGAAGTCTGTAATGCTAAACCAGTTTGGTGCAACTACATAACTGTCGTCAGGAATTCGTTGGGCAGCCCAGTGGTGACCACCGATGGTTTCCATGTACCAAACTTCGTCGTGATCTGCAAACGCAATTCCGTTGGATTCGTAAGTCCCATATTTTTCGAGATAGTCACCCAGTAATTTAACTCCTTCACGTGCAGAATGAATGTATGGCAGGACAATGGTAACAATATCTTCTTCACCAATCCCCTTTTCTACTAATGGATCAATTCCTAAGATACGAGAATTAGTGGTACTAGTTTCAGTGGCGGACATTGCTGTATTGGCGTCATTGATCCCTGCTTCACCCCAGATACCCATTTTCCGTTGCTGAGCCGTAATTCCGGGAATGGAAGTATAGCGCATGGGGTTGCTTGGTAAATCAATCTTAATCTTGAAGTAACCGACTTATAATTCTTTGGTTGCTTATCCGGTGTTACAACGACAAAATGCTTTTGGTTAAACGTATAGCCACAGTCTTCATTCCGTGAAATCAGTGTTGAACCATCTGCGGTCGCGTTTTTACCAGCTAGAATTGTTGTACAAGGCATATCTATGATCCCCTTTTTTGTTTAAAATACCTATTCAACATCTAACCCTATTTTAATGCAAACCATTTAATTTCTCAAACTAACCTGTCAAAAACGTCTTATTATTAAATACTATTGATCAAGTAACCGTTTGGACTCCAAGCTACCTTTTTAAAGAACCATCATGATTGAATAATGGTAACCGTGCTAAATAATAAGTAATATCGGATCGATTGGCGGCAGCCCCTTCTGCTAAGATAGCAACCTTGGCCATTACCTTGGCACTAACTTGGTTCAATAGTGATTCCGCAGCCTGCATAGAACTACCAGTGCTAATGACATCATCAACGATAATTACTTGTTTATTCTGCAATAATTTTTCATCATTTCCATTTAGGACTAGTTCTTGGGGGCGTTGAGTTGTAATGGAATTAACAACCGTCTTGATTGGATGAGCCATGTATCCTTTAACTGACTTTCTTAGGACGATTGAACGCGGATGTTGTGTTAACAGACCTAGATCATGGGCCAAGGGGATCCCTTTGCTTTCCATCGTGACAATATAATCAAATTTTGTCGGTAATTTGGGTTGGAGTAATTTAGCAGCCGCATACGATAATTCGTCATCACCAAGTAATACAAATGAGGCAATTGTTGTTTTAGAATCGATTGGGATAATGGGCAACTGTCGTGTTAAATCAGCGACCTGTAATTGATATTCCATAATTATTTCTCCTTAGATGAAAGCTAATAAGACTTTTAAAATGCCGCCAGATAACAGACCAGTAAATGGATCAACTAATCCAGTGATGACCATTGTTAATGCAGCAACGATTGGCTGACCACCATGAAGCGCAGTTGTGACATTTTCCGGAAATGTCACAAAGACCCCGAGGACAAATAGAAATCCAGCGATGGATGAACTCGGCACGTACTTACCTAATTTAGGGAGCCAGCCAAGAACCAAAATCAGCGCCATAATTAACATCATCAAACAACCAGCAATTACTGGCTCGGGCGCACTAGCGGTTGCAGAAATAATTGTTTCAACTGGTGCGCCTCCTAGCAAAGAAGTTCCCAGGTCCGCCAATGCTTGCGAAGTCGTTAGTAAATTCAAATTAACGGGATTTGGTTTGATTCCAGTCATCTGACCTGTGATCAGTCCGTACGACAAGTTCGCACCAATATTCAAACACGCTAAACTGAGTGCCCCACGAATGATGCGCTGATTAACCATCGGCTTGGTAAAAACAAACCGGCGTAGTTTAACATTTGTCGGTAATGTGGCGCGATAATGCTCAATAAAGACCGCATACAAACTAGATAGAATTACTGACAAACAGATTGTCCAAACTAAATTATTAGTGATTAGGTAATTAATAACGGCCACAAGAATTGATAACCATCCAGTTAGCTGGAATGCTTGTTCTTGATTGGAACCTTTGACCATTTGCAAAGCAATTTTTGCCAGCATAATACCGACGCCTGCCATCATTCCGTAAATAATCTGATTACCAAAAAGCCGAACAATTCTGGTAAGCGTTCCGGTAACCCCGATAATTAACATGATTAGAGACCCACCAAAGATAATTGATGTAAACTCCCGTGGGTTTTCGCCAATGTCACCAGTCACCGCTAGGGATTCTGCCTGAAAAGAAACCGGGGCAACTGAATTGAACATAAAATTAATTCCGGTAACTAAGATAAATGAAAAGGTTGTAGGAAAAACCGCAAACCCAAGCCCCATGGCCATAATCCCTTGGGGAATTCCGTTCAAAACCACACCGATTGCGGCCATTAAATCAGCTAACCAATGCATAACTTCCTCCTAAACACGAACAAAACTCTGACTGTGAAACCAATAGTTAACTATTCATTCATATTATTAGTGAGAAAATTCGGAAAGTCAATAACAACAAAACGATCCTTGAATTGAATGTTCGTGATTAAGTAAGCTGAGGATAAAGAAAAACTCCGCGAACTATTCACGTTCACGGAGTTAGTCACTGAGTTATTTAATTGCGTTTAACCCTTGCTTTTTCCGCCCATGATTGAACCATGGGCTAACGGTAAAGGCCAAAATATCATTGATAACGTAGATTGAACTATTCACCGCCATAGCTAAAGTGGCATCACCTTGGGCGAAAGTAATCCCCCAGAGGATTAATTGAAAAATCCCGGAAGCCAACCACCAGAAGTATTGGTTATTATAACGCATAAAGCACATGATCCCGGCAGTTAAACTGATTGAGAAACTAATGGCATCGATCCAAGGACGTGGATCATCGGTAAACTGACCAATCAGGTAACCGGAAATTAGGTAAACCAGTAATGTTCCAATAATTGCAATCGTCCATTCTTTACCACCAAACTTGCGCAGGTGGTTCTTGGTATCGTCATTCCAAGAATTAATCGCTAAAATAACTGGTAAATCTAATGTTGCAATGTAGGCAATTTGTTCAAAAATAGATAGGTAATTTTTAGCGGCTAACCCTGCGTAAATAAAGCAGGCAGCACTAATTAGTCCTAACCAACCGTTAATTGCCTTGGTTGCATTGATTGCTAAAACACAAAGGGTCCCTAGCAAAGTACCGATAAAAGTAATTAACGTTACCGTAGTAACCTTTGCTTCAATTAGTAATGCTAATTGAAAGCCAAACGCGAAGAACCAGAGGCAGTAGTTTTGCACTGGCCACCCCTTCAACTGTCTAAACAACCATACAAAATAGTTCTCATGAGAATTTCCCATTGATAACCAAACTCCTTTATTTTTTAGGTTCATGATGATATCCATCATGCCTTATCCGCCTTTCGGCATCTCTGACAATAAATGTCACTGATTGAAGAGTATAGCATGAATGGTTTTAAATTTGAATTTGCAAAATGATCATTTATCAACAAGCAATCGCGCAAGTCTGGGCTCATTTACCGGTTAAAAATTTTTTCTTTGCCTTACCAATAATTAGTAATCCGATGATCTGATAAGTGAATATTTACTTTACATAAAAATAATATCGGTAAACTAATAACAAAAACAACCTTTGTTACTTATCCCTGAATAATGGTAAAATGGGAACATCTATTTATAAAAACGGAGGGCTTTCTGATGTTGTATAATGCAGCCTTAGTCTTAGAAGGTGGGGCAATGCGCGGTCAGTATTCGACTGGACTTACCGACGCTTTTCTGGCCCACCATATTGAATTTAAAAGTGTCATTGGGGTGTCTGCTGGCGCCCTTTGCGGTGCTCAATACGTTTCTAAACAGTATGGACGGATGGTTCACGTTAATACGCATTATCGCAAAGACAAGGAATACATTTCGCTTTTGCACATGCTGAAGCATCAGGATATTTTAAATTTAGACTTTTTGTTTGAAGATCATGGTTGGGATTGGAATAACTTTGACGAACGGGCATATGAACGCTCCTCAACTAATTTTACAATTGTGGCGACCCAGTTATCATCCGGGCGAATGGTATCGTTTACTAACCCCACCGGTTCGGAACTGGTCAATGACTTGAAGGCTTCTTGCTCGATGCCCTTTTTAATGGAACCGCAAATTACATCGAAGGGTCAATGCTTGGACGGCGGTGTTGCTGATTCAATTCCTTATGACATTGCTGAACAGCAAGGATTTGATAAGATTGTTATCGTGCGGACGCGTCCCCGGGCCTATCAAAAGAAGCCCACTTCCAAGTTGCTGCAGCAAATGTACCGACGAGTTTTTAAAGAGCACCTTGCATTTGCAGAAACTGGTATTAAACGACCAGAAGTCTATAATCAACAGGTTGAAGTGGTTAATCAAAAAGCGGCTAATGGAGACTGGTTCTGTTTTTCACCTGAAAATATGGTCAAGGTCGGACGTCTGGAAAAGAACACGAATAAGCTAGCTGAACTCTATCATCAAGGACAGCAGCAAGCCGAGCACTTATTACCGGAATTAACGGCATACTTAACAAAGTGAGGAGAATTTTGTGGAGAAAGTAGTATTTGTTAGTGCTAAACGGACCCCAATTGGTAAATTAGGTGGTGCCCTGGCAAGCCAATCTGCAGTCGCTTTAGGAACGATCGTTGTTAAAAGCGTCTTAGCCGACGCCCACATTTCAAAAAGTGCAGTGGACGAAGTTTTCATGGGGAATGTTCTCTCTGCTGGTCAAGGTCAGAATCCGGCTCGTCAGGTCACCCTTCGTGCTGGACTATCAAATACAGTCCCGGCAACGACCATTAATGATGTCTGTGGTTCAGGAATGCAAGCCCTGCGGTTAGGCGCTCAACAAATCATGCTTGGTACAGCGCATGTGGTCATTGCAGGCGGAATGGAAAGTATGTCTAATGCTCCCTACCTCATCCCCAAAGGCCGGTTTGGTTATCGTTATGGGAATGCAGAATTAGTAGATAGTTTGTACCAGGATGGGTTAAGTGATGCCTTTTATCAATACCCCATGGGGGTGACCGCGGAGAACCTTCTGCAAAAATATCCCGAAAGTCGCCAAGCAATCGATCAATTTGCATTACATAGTCAGAATAAAGCAGCAATGGCCCGCGATAAGGGTCGCTTTAATGCTGAAATTGTGCCAGTGACGGTCAGTGATCACCACGGGAAGATGTATATGATCGATCAAGACGAGGCCATTCGTGATACATCATTAGCAAAGTTAGCAAAACTCAAACCGGTATTTAAAAAGGATGGTCAGGTTACTGCCGGTAACTCATCGGGGATTAACGATGGTGCTGCGGCCGTGGTCATGACCTCCGAAAAGTATGCACAAGATCATGATTTACCCATCTTAGGGCACTGGTCTGGAGCTAGTCTGGTCGGCGTTGATCCAGCAATTATGGGAATTGGACCCTACTATGCCATCCAAAAACTATTACAACAAACTAACCTCGATCAGGGTGCCATCGACTTATTTGAAATTAATGAAGCGTTTGCTAACCAAGCATTAACTGTTATTCATCAATTAGGAATTGATCCGCAAAATGTAAACGTAAATGGTGGTGCGATTGCACTTGGCCATCCACTGGGGGCCTCAGGAACACGAATCGTAGTGACCCTTCTCCACGAAATGCAACGGCAAGCAGTTCATTCTGGAATTGCGAGTCTTTGTATCGGTGGTGGTATGGGTGCGGCAACGTTAATTACTCGTAAATAGTTAAATAAACAATACATAAAAGGATTTCAGTACTTGGCACGACCAAACTCTGAAATCCTTTTTTTGATTATTTAGTTGTTCCTGGACGTTGCTTCTTGGCAACTTTTTTACCCATTGTCATATTATCATTATATCCCCAAACCCAAACGGCAATGAAGGATACCACAATTGATACTGCACTAGCGATTAAGAAAGTATAGAAACTATTGAGTTTGTGTTGGATGTGCCGGATTGAAGAAACTTGAAAAACCGATTAAGCCACCCGTAAATCCATACATAGTACCATGCATCAGTCCGGTTACCAACCCGCCAAAGGCAGATCCGATACATCCTGAAGCAAACACCTTACGATAGCGCAGATTAATCCCGTAAATTGCAGGCTCTGTGACACCGCAGAATGCGGAAATCGTAGCTGCAAACCCCAACTCTTTCATATCTGCTTTGCGGGACTTAATGGCAACTGCTAGAACCGCTGCTCCTTGAGATACCATCGAGGCACAGATAATTGCGTTTAGCGAACTTTGTCCGGTTGAAGCGATTTGCTGGGCTACTAATGGGACCACACCCCAATGCAAGCCAAAAATAACAAGTAGTTGGTAGAAGGCTCCAATCACTAACCCGCCAATCCATCCAGAAGCAGAAACTAACCAATTAATGAAGACAGCAATTCCGTTCGCCACTCCTTGAATTACCGGACCCGTAATTAATAGCGTAATCGCCGAAACAATTAAAATCGTAAATAGTGGCGTAAAAATCATTTGAAGGTAACTCGGCAGAACCTTTTTCAACCATTGTTCGCACTTTTGAGCTAACCACGCCGCTAGAATCATGGGAAAAATTGAATAGGAATAATTTAGAAACTGGAAATGCCAGCCGCCCAAGCTAAACATCAGCTTACCAGCTTTCCCCCACGTTACAATTTGCGGATAAGTTAAAAAGCCACCAATAACTGCAGCAATCATCGGATCAGATCCTAAGCGTTTCGCAGCTGCAAAACCAACCAGAATTGGCAAGAAGAAGAATGACGCATCCGCCATGGCACTAATGGTAATGTAAGTTGGACTCTTAATGCTCAATAAAGAACCAAGTTGCGGTAGGGTCAATAAGGCTAATAAACCCTTGATAATCCCTGATGCGGCAATCACTCCAATTACTGGACTCATGGAACCGGTGATAAACCCAATTAGATTGCCAAAGGCTCTTGTAACTGGATTGCCTCCACTCGTTTGGTGTTGACTTTCCGGCGCAGGAGCATTCTCCAGTTTTGGTAATTGTTTCACTACCGCATCGTAAACATTGGTAACTTCATTGCCAATCACCACCTGATATTGACCGGCAGCGTGTTTTACATCTAATATTCCTCGCTGATTTTTTAAAATATCATCATGCGCCTTGGCTTCATCTTTGAGATAAAAGCGTAAACGGGTAATACAGTGAATCAAACTATGAATATTTTCTTGGCCACCAACGTTCTTAATAATAAACGCTGCTAAGTCGTCATATGATAGTTTTTTATCCGAATCTGGTCCAGCGACAGCTTTCAAATATGCTTGAGCAGCTAGTGTTCCAGCCTCACATGGTCCTTCTGTCACGTCGAGACCGGCTAAAGTGCTGTTGGAATTGGTTACTAAAGTCATGATTGTTGTGTCCAATCCTTCAGCTTTAACAAAATCAATATCCATTGTCGCAATTTGGTCGCCAGCCTTTACAACCTGTCCGTTTTCTACGGTCACAGTAAATAGTTTGCCTTTTAGACCGACTGTATCCACTCCCATATGGATCAAAACTTCTAATCCCGTTTCTGTAATAATACCAATAGCATGTTTAGTCTCAGCAATCATTGAAACAGTTCCGCTAACTGGGGCAACAACAAATTTATCGTTCGGTACAACTCCGAACCCCTCACCCATGGTCCCTTGATTAAAAATTGGGTCGCTAGTTTTGCTTAAAGCAATGACTTCGCCACTAGCTGGAGAATATAATGCAACTTCGTTCTTTGCCATAATTAAAATCCCTTTCTTGAATTTTATGAAGCGATTTCATTAATTTCGTGATTCATGATAAACTTGTATGTATAAGTTGTCAACATAAATTTTAAAACCGATTACAATCTCTATATATCAACATAATTAATTGCATTTGACATGTATGTACACCAGCCATATAATGGGGCTAATTTCAAGAAAGGAAACCTCTGATAAATGGTCAAAACAAAATCCGATTTAATTGCACAAGATTTGGCATCTAAGATTAAGCATGGACAATTTAAATGCGGTGAGTATTTACCCAGTGAAAATCAACTAACTGATCTCTATGGGGCTTCTCGTGAGACAATTAGGAAAGCACTTCAACAGTTAATGACCTTTGGACTAATTCAAAAAATTAAGGGCAAGGGATCGGTTGTGTTAGATTTGCAAAAATTTGCGTTCCCGATTTCAGGAATTTCCAGTTTTGCTGAGTTGAATAAATCTTTAAAAATGCATGCCGAAACACGATTACTGCAGGACAAAATGGTTAATAGCCTGCCACCTTTATTTAAAAAATATTTTCCTGAGCAATTATCGAATACGGGAATATATGTTGAACGGTTGCGGTTAATTAACGATGAACCAGTGGTATTGGATTGTGATTTCTTATTAAACCCACCAGTTGAACAATTACCGGCAGTAGAAGCCAAGCATTCTATTTACAGTTACATTGAAAATCAATTGGGCTTAGAAGTTTCTTATGCTACTAAAACGATAACCGTTGAAAAAATTACTGATGATTTCCAAAAAAAATTACAGTTACCTAATCAGCAGGCGGTATTAGTAGCTAGCCAGAACTATTTAGCGGATACTACCCTATTCCAACTGACGTTATCTTTCCATAATCCCCGTCGGTTTAAGTTTATTGATTTTGCGCGGCGACAAAAAATTAAAATCTAGGAGTGAAGATCTTATGACAGAACTAGGTAAAAAAGTGATTTATCAAATTTATCCCAAGTCATTTTATGATTCTAACAATGACGGAATTGGTGATCTGCCCGGAATTATTGATAAAATTGACTACTTAAAAAACTGCATATCGATATGATTTGGTTTAACCCGTTTTTCGTTTCACCCCAAAATGATAATGGATACGATATTGCTGATTATTATCGAATTGATCCCCGCTTCGGAACAATGGCGGATTTTGAAAAAATGACGAAGCTTCTGCACGACAACGACATTGGGGTAATGCTAGACATGGTTTTGAACCATTGTTCAACTGACCACCCTTGGTTTCAAAAGGCATTAGCCGGAGATGAAAAGTATCGTCAATTCTTTTACCTACGTAAAGCAAAAGCTGATGGCTCGGTACCCAATAATTGGCAGAGTAAATTTGGTGGGTCAGCCTGGGCTAAATTTGGCGATACTGATTACTACTACTTACATCTTTATGATCCCACACAAGCAGATTTAGATTGGCATAATCCAGCAATACGAAATGAATTATTTAAAGTTGTTAATTTTTGGCGTGCAAAAGGAGTTCACGGATTTCGTTTTGATGTGATTAACGTCACTGGAAAAGCAGAGCAACTAGTTGATTCCACTGGTGATATTAATCAAGAAAAAAGTCTGTATACTGATACACCAGTAGTTTATCAGTATCTCAAAGAACTTAATCAAAAAACTTTTGGTCAAGATCGCGAATCAATCACCGTTGGTGAAATGTCGTCAGCAACCATTCCCAATTCAGTTGAATATTCCAAGCCAAGTGAACATGAATTATCAATGGTATTTACTTTCCATCACTTAAAAGTTGATTATCGTGATGGGCAAAAATGGTCCAAGGTTCCCTTCAATTTCATGAAGTTAAAGCAGCTCTTTACTGACTGGCAAGAGAAAATGGATCAGGGAAATGGTTGGAATGCCCTATTCTGGAATAATCATGATCAGCCATGGGCACTTAACCGTTTTGGAGACCCCGAGCACTACCGAATTAAGTCGGCTCAAATGTTAGCAACCGCAATTCATTGTATGCGAGGGACCCCTTATATATACATGGGAGAAGAATTAGGGATGATCGATCCCCACTATTCTTCGATTGATGACTATGTCGATATTGAAGCTAAAAATGCTTATTCAGCGTTATTAAAAAATGGTCTAAATACTGATCAAGCTTTTGCAATTGTTAAAACCAAGGCTCGGGATAATTCTCGGGTGCCGATGCATTGGGACGACAGTCAATTTGCTGGTTTTAGTACCGTTAAGCCCTGGTTAATGCCGACGGACCAAGATAAAATTAATGTCCAGAAAGAATTATCTTCTGGTGACATCTTTAATTATTATCAAAGACTAATTCACTTGCGAAAAACGGAACCACTAATTTATGCCGGACATATCCGGATGTTTTTAAAAGAAGATTCGCAAATCTTAGCGTATGAACGTTTTTTAGCTGGCCAGTCATCTAAGTTATTAGTATTTACTAATTTCTATGGAAAACCATGTGAAACGCAACTCCCAGAACAATATCAAAATCAACGAGCTCACGTTATCCTAAGTAATTATGACGAGCAGGATCAGGTCTTAACGGAGCGGATTAAACTGCAACCATATGAAGCTTTAGTACTTAAAATTAGTTAAAAAAACGTTTGACAGAAGTCATGAATGATTTCTATCAAACGTTTTTAATGTTTAACTAATCATCAACTGCCAAATCAGTTAACAATTTTACTAAGAAATAACTCCCCTCTGCATAATCGCTTAATCGCAAATGTTCATTGGGAGCGTGCGGTCCACTTTTCGCGTAATGAACACCCACCATTACAACTGGTAGTTTCAGCAATTCACCAAATGGTCGGACTGGTCCCCCTCCAGCAGTGTTTGGTACGTATTTAGTGGTCGGTCCATAAACCACTCGTGCTGTCTGCAAAGCAGTTTGAACAAATTCGTTATCCATTGGCGTCCGCCAAGCATCTTCGGCAACGTTTAGTTGAACCTCAAAGTCGTCATAACCATTTTCACTTAATTGCCGCCGTAGTTTAGTCATAATATCTTCAGGATCTTGATTTGGTGCCAAGCGACAATCCAACTTTGCAGTGGCTTCCTTTGGCACGATGGTTTTGACCCCGGTTCCTTCATACCCGGCGGATAGACCATTAATCGTTAAAGTGGTGCCATTTACAACCTCTGCGCGTGGGTGACTGGTAACTAATGGCTGTTTTAATCCATACGTTTGTTTTACCTCAGCTTCTGCAAAGTCCATCTTCTGCACCGCTTCTTCTTCAGCCGATGACAATGGTGTGATATCGTCATAGAAACCATGAACCGTAATTCGCCCAGTTTTCGGGTTTCTCAATGATGTCAGTCCTTCGACTAATCGCCATGCCGCATTGGGAACATAACTGGCCAGTGAAGAATGAACGTCCGCATCCGCTGTTTTGACGTGAACATCAAAACTGACGATTCCCCGAACACCAGCGACGACTTCAAAATGATCCGCCGAATTTTTACCGCCGCCTTCCCAAATGCAAGCGTTGGCTTGCAGCTGGTCTTGATGGGCATCCACGTATTTTTCGACATGCTGACTACCAGTTTCTTCTTCACCCTCGACAAAAAACTTCAAATTCACTGGTAAGCCACCATGTTCATTAAAGTATTTTACAACGCCTAAGCGGGCCATTAATCCGCCTTTATCATCACAAACACCGCGTGCGACAAGATGATCCCCTTTTACAGTCGGCTTAAATGGATCGGATTGCCACTCCGTTAACGGTTCGGGAGGTTGAACATCATAGTGATTATAAAACAGCACAGTTCGATTTGATTGGCCCTTAAATTCGGCAAAAACCACTGGATTCCCACCTTGGTCGTCCCATTTTTCAACATTACTTGCACCGAGCTCACGAAAAGTTCGTACTAAGTAATCACTAGTTTCTTGAATTCCTGTATTTTGAGCGGAAATGCTCGGGTGCTCTAAATATTCTTTAAAGTCCGCCCAATGTTCAAGGGCGTATTGCTCAACTGCTTGTCGTTCTTCAGTCATTTCAATCACCTTCTAAAATTTCCGTTGGCCATGTTGGTACACTTGCTTATCTTCTTGTTGAACGGCTGTCACATCTGCAAGCGGATTTTGGTCGAGCACTAAGAAATCAGCAAATTTACCTGGTTCTAGACTTCCACATTCGTCAGCCACCCCTAGTAAGGTGGCTGACCCAAGGCCGGCTGCACGTAATGCTTGGTAGTTAGTTGCGCCGGCCTTAACCATTAAACTAAGCTCTACTGGCGCATCTTTGAATTTATTAAATGGTGTTCCTGAATCAGTGCCAAAGGCTAATTTTACCCCCGACTTGATTGCATCACCGACATGTAAAAAGAAGTCATCTAAAAATGCTTCTGCCTTGTCCAACATGTATTGCGGTAGCTTGCCCTGACCATATTTAGGAATTGTATATCCCGCAATCAACGTGGGAGTTAGGAAGGTGCCTTGCTGTTTCATCAACTCGACATCTTCATGCCGCACGTAGCATCCGTGTTCAACAGAATCTACACCAGCCACGACCGCATTGTGAATGCCAGTCGCACCTTCAGCATGGGCAGCAACCGTCATATGCTTGGAATGGGCCTCTTTGACCGCCATTTGGAGTTCTTCTAGGCTTAGTTCTGTATCATCAACTTGGTCAGTGGAAGACATTACCCCACCGGTCGCCATCACTTTAATGTTTTTTGCTCCTTCTTTAAACGCACAGCGGACAGCATGCCGCATCTGGTCTGGTGAGTCAACCAAGTAGCCCCACGTGGTTTCACCATGTTCTCCTTCAGTAAAGTCACCATGACCACCCGTCATTGACATTGGACGTCCTGATGGCATAATTTGGGGGCCAACAAACGGATGCACGTCCCGGTACTTTTGCAATTTGACATCGACATCAAACGCTGCTCCACAGTCACGGACATAAGTGAGACCGGCTTTTAACCCCGCTCGTAAGTTTTCCAATGCTTGCAGGGTCCCCTCAGTTTCCGTTAGATAATACAGTTTATTCGTTAGTGGATTCATGAACATGTGCGTATGGGCGTCCACCAATCCTGGCATAACGTAGCGCCCTTCTAAGTCCACTGTGTTATCTGCAGAACCAGAGTAGTTGCCTTGACCCACATGGGTTAGTTTACCAGTTTCGTTATTGACCACCATCCAGGCATCGGATTGCACTTGATCGCTTGTTCCTTGAAATAAATTACAATTGAGATAAACAGTAGTTGTCATTTTAATCGCCTTCTTCTTGATTTTTAAGATACTGATTAAACCATTTTAAAACTTCCTTTAAACGCTGAATTCGTTGATCTGGCCGCCCCGTACGTGATAAATCGTGATTTGCACCATGAAAAACTACTAATTTAGTTGGTTGTTGACGCAATTTCAATGCTTGATACATTTGATAACCTTCAATAATTGGGCACCGATAATCATGATCTGAATGCAAAAATAATGTTGGTGTTTGCACTTGACTGGCGTACCTTAGCGGTGAATGCACCCAGAACTTTTTCATTCCATTTTGATCACTGAGGTTTACTGACAACTGATCTGGAACAAATTCGGGGCCAATATCCGAAACCATCATCGATGACCAGGTGGCAATACTCCGTTCGCTGACCGCGGCTTTAAAACGGCGGGTATGACCGATAACCCAATTAGTCATAAAGCCTCCGTAACTTCCACCAGTAATCCCTAGTCTTGTTCGGTCAATTGCAGCTGTTTGCTGTAATACCGCATCAGTAAAGGACATTAAATCAGCGTAGTCGACTTGCCCATACTTGCCACGGAGGTCAGCATATTTATCCCCTTGACCAGCCGAACCATGTAAATTGGTAAAAAAGACAAAGTAGTCATTAGTAGTTAAGGTCTGCATTTCATGAAAAAAGCTTTTTCCATAAGCAGCCCGTGGACCCCCATGAACTTCTAGTATTGCGGGATACTGGCGTCCTTTCACAAAATTGGCCGGAAACATTAGCCAACCAGTTGCTGCTTTCCCAGTAGAGTCCCGGTAATGAACTTCGTGAAGTTTAGCGACCTGGCGCTGATCTAGGAATTGGTTAAAGCTACTTAGTTGGGTAACTGTTCCATTGTGATATTGATACAGTTGTTGCGGTTGTTCGGCCGTGGTGGCAGTAAAGAGAACTTGATCATTTTTAATAACAAATGAATTTACAGCGCCGGACCACGAAAAAAGCCGTGTTGTTTGGTGACCATCGAATTGGTAAAACTCATTATAATCCATAACTGTCGTATAAAAGTACAGTTTGTCATCCTGAACTAAGGATGCATTGCCACTAACGACAGTCATATCATTCACTACAATATTCCCTAAATTACCATCCCAAGGTGCTACTAGCTCTAGTTGATGATCATGATAAAGATAAAAATCGGGATTTTCTCCCATCCCAAACTTTTGACCATTACTTGCAACCGAAAATAATCTCTGATTCAAAATTGCAACATCATCAAAGCGATATTGACCGGGACTAATTAGGTCGACTAAATCGTGATGAGAAAAATCATATTCGTAAAGCCCATCCTTAAATGCGCGACTATTTTGGTAGGATACGCCTGCGATAAGTAGTCGCCCACCCTGGTACCAAAAGTTCGCAACATCAAAGGTTGGTGGAACGAGATCCGTCAGCAACTGGGTAGTTAAATTAAATATCCAGAGGTGATGACGAACTCCATTAACTTGACCTTCATCATTCGACCAGTATGGCACCTCCGTAACCTCATGCCACGGTTCTGTAGTAGGTTCATTTAATTGATAAGCACCAGATAAAAGTAATTCATGAGCGTTTAGTTCCTGCTCAACCTTCAATTCATAACCGTCTACCGTAAACTGCTGCTCTTCGCTTAAATTTGTCAGATTAAATTGATGAAGGCGTGTTCTTTTCGTTCTATGATCCGCAGTGGAGTAATAAAGTTGCTTGGGATCATGATTACTCAAGGCCAAACCAGGATGTTGACTAACCGAAAGTAGTCGTTGTGACTGTTTACCATGCTGATCATAAACACTCCATTGATAATGGTCTAGATGGTTTGCATCCGGTTGGGCAGTTACAAAAACAGTGTGTTGCCCATTTGTTTTTAACTCACCGGCGTTGACCAGGTTTACTAAATCATTGACCGTTACACCATCCATAATTTTCACCAGCTTTCGTTAACTAATTATTTTTGTATAAAAACACCTTGCCCTATTCCGCTAAAGCAGCGTAATGACCAGCAGACACTTCGCGTAACGGTAATTTAGCGGAATCACCATCATAAGTAAATGGTTGTCGCACCCGTTCGTAAGTTGGATCTGGGACCGGGACTGCTGATAGCAAACTCTTAGTATATGGATGAAATGGATGGTTGACGATTTCATCTGCCGTTCCTAATTCAACTAGTTTACCGTGATACATCACGCCAATTCGGTCAGAAATATACTTAACCATCGAAATATCATGGGCGATAAATAAATATGTTAAATGTTTTGTGTCTTTAAGGTGTTCCATTAATTTAACAATTTGAGCCTGAAAGGAAACATCCAGAGCAGATAGCGGCTCATCCGCGACCACAAATTCTGGATCCGTAGCTAAAGCGCGAGCAATTCCGATCCGTTGCCGTTGTCCACCAGAAAATTCATAAGGATAACGGTTCATTACGTCAGGCGTAAGACCCACTAGTTCCATTGTTTCTGCCACTCGTTGGTCAAGTTCTTGCCGACTACTGGTCTGCTGATGAACTTTTAAGCCTTCTGCGATGATATCGCGTACCGCCATTCGCGGGTCCAATGATGAATATGGATCTTGAAAAATCATTGCAGTTTCGTGATGGAATTTTTTTAAATCGCGTCCTTTTTTTAATGCCGTAATATCTTGACCGTGATAGAAAATTTGACCAGTGGTTGGTTGATAAAGGTTGAGGACACAGCGTCCCGTGGTGGTCTTACCCGATCCCGATTCGCCAACTAAGCCAAATACTTCTCCACGACGAATGCTAAAAGTCACGTCATCGACCGCGTGAACTTCATCAGGATGGCCTTGGTGAAAATATTTTTTCAAATGCTTAACTTCAACTAGATTATTATTCATTGGCGGACCCCTCCTTGGTTAAACGGTCAGCATAATGTTGCCGACGTTGCTCAAGTTTTTCTGTCAGGTGTACTTGTGGAGCCCGTTCGTCAAGGAGCCAAGTAGCGGCATAGTGAGTGTCACTGACCTTAAAGAACGGGGGCATTTGTTGATAATCAATCGTTAGCGCATGTTGGTTGCGGTTTGCAAACGGATCGCCCGCTGGTGGATTAATAAGATTCGGCGGATTACCCGGAATTGATTCTAGGTCACCCTCATTCATATCCATTGTTGGTGTTGATTTAAGCAATCCAACTGTGTACGGATGTTGCGGATGATAAAAGATATCTTCGACCGTGCCAAATTCAAGGATTCGCCCGGCGTACATAACGGCCACCCGATCTGCAATTCCGACAACAACCCCTAAGTCATGGGTAATGAAAATGACCGCTGTTTTGAGTTCATCACGAAGCTGTTTAATCAACGCCAAAATTTGCGATTGAATGGTTACGTCAAGGGCCGTGGTTGGTTCATCGGCAATCAACACTTTCGGGTGACAGATAAGCGCCATTGCAATTACAATTCGTTGCCGCATTCCGCCAGAAAATTGGTATGGAAAATTATTGAAACGCTGCTGAGCATTCACAATGCCCACTTTTTCCATAATGGTGAGTGCCCGTTGTCTGGCGGTTGCCCGATCTAGTTTTTGATGTTTTAATAACGGTTCCATAATCTGCTTGCCCACCCGCATAGTTGGATCAAGAGCCGTCATTGGATCTTGAAAGATCTCAGCTAATTCATTGCCCCGCAGTTCTTGAAGTTCCTTTTCTGGCATCTTGAGAAGGTCGTTCCCTTCATACTCAACGGATCCACCCACAACTTTGGCGTTGTTAGGGAGAAGTTGCATTACTGCCTTGGTAGTCACTGACTTGCCAGAACCAGATTCACCGACTAATGCCAGGATTTCGCCTGGATGAAGTTTTAGTGTGACATCGCGAATTGCGTGGACTTCACCCTCCATTGTGTGGAAGTCAATGGAAAGATGTTTGATTTTTAATACGTCTGTCGCCATTTTATCTCACCCCTTTGTATTTGGATCAAAAGCATCCCGGAGACCATCACCAAGAAGATTGAAAGCAATCATCATCAGTGAGAGGACAATCACTGGCTCCCAGAGTTGGTATTGGTAAAATTGAAATCCTTTTTCACCAGCGTTTAATAGAGTCCCCAATGATGCATTTGGTGCTTTAACCCCAATGCCAATAAAGGATAGTAAAGCTTCTAGAAAAATTGCTGCGGGAATAGTGAACATTGTCCTGGTAATCACTACACCCATCGTATTAGGTAGAATGTGTTTTAAGGCAATTTTGACGGGACTTTCCCCCATCACTTGGGCTGCAAGGACAAAGTCAGCACTTTTGATTTGCATTGCAGAAGCACGGACCAATCGTGCCATGAGAACCCAAGATCCTAATGCAATCGCAAATACAATCGAAGTTAATCCTGGTTTAAAAATAATCAACAGAAGAATGATTAATACCAGTTCCGGAATCGAACTAATGATTTCGATAACCCGTTGCATGATGTTGTCAACGCGACCCCCGCACCAACCGGAAACGAGGCCATAAGGTACACCAATGACGATATCAACAACTGTTGCAAAGACAGCAATCATTAGTGAAATCCTGGTGCCATATAATAACCGTGAAAGCATATCCCGGCCAAGATTATCCGTTCCTAATAAGTAACTTGCGTTTTGAAATGGATGTAAGTTCGATAAACTGACATTTTGCGCATTCGGATCATGAGGCATCCAAACCAACGAAATTATCGATACGACAACAACAAATGTTAAAAAGCCAAGCGAGACCATTGCTGCAGTATTTTTCTTAAGTTCTCGCCATGCCTTCGTTCGAAAGGAAAGCGAGTGTTCTGCTAATTCCCCCGAATGATTGTGAAGAACATCAGCGTTCACAAACTCAAATGATTGTGCAGTTTCAGGTTGTTTCATATTAGTGTTCCCCCTTTTCTTCGGAAAGAATGCGCGGATCAACCAGGCCATAAACAATATCCGTTAATAAAATGATGCTACATAACAGTAGGCAATAGAACATTGTTAATCCCATAATGACTGGATAGTCGTTTGACAAGACGGAGTTAATAAATAGCTCCCCAATTCCCGGAACAGAGAAAATATTTTCCACCACCATAGAACCGGTAATGAGGGTCACTGCCAATGGACCAATTAGGGTTAAAGCTGGAATAATGCTATTCTTCAAAGCATGATGAAAAACAACTTCACGGGTTGAAAGCCCCTTTGCTTTAGCGAGCAAAATGTAATCTGAATTCAAAACTTCGACCATTTCAGTCCGTACAAAGCGTGAAACCTGGGCCATTGGGACTGCTGATAACGCAATCGTTGGCAAAACTGTCGAAGGGAAGCCATCCCAACTAGCAACCGGAAACAGACCGAGTTTAAATCCGAGATAGTATTGCAACAGGATTGCCAAAATAAAACTGGGAAATGAGATTCCGATTACTGCTAATGTACTGCTCGTTGTATCAACCCAGGTCCCTTTCTTCAGTGCTCCGAGACTACCGAGGATAATGCCGACCACCACACCTAAAACGAGTGCTTGGAGACTAATGAGAATTGACGGACCAACTCGGCGCCCAATTAATTCAGCAACGGATGTACTGGTGTATTGGTAGGACATTCCAAAATCACCATGAAATAAACCACCCATATAGGAAAGGTATTGCTGCCACACTGGTCGATTCAATCCATACTGTTTTTCAACCGCTAATTGTTGCGTCTTCGTTAATTTCATTGTATTGCCAAGTGGTGATCCCGGAATCATCTTCATTAAGAAGAAGGTTAGTGTTGCCACGATAAAGAGGGTTAAGACCATCATTAATAATCGTTTGCAAATGTATCTTTTCATAAGAACCTCCGTTTCTACAAATAAAGAAGGTCAGACAGAGGAGCAAGTCGACCTTCTTTATTGATCACGTTAATTACTTTTTCCATTGAGCATATTGGTATTGAGCAACTGTATTGAATGGTCCGTAATTCAGACCAGTGACGTGTTTTGAAACTAAGTGGGCTTGTGCTGCAGTGTATAGCGGCACCCCATCAGCGTTGGTATGAACTTGTTTGTTTGCTTGTTGGAGGAGCTTATAACGTTCGCTAGCTGACTTAGTACCGTCATTGGCTTCATTAAGCAAGTTATCGAGCTTTTCATCTGTGTTATTTGTGAAATTAACTTTATTGCCGGTCTTCAGGAGAGAGAGGAAGTCAGAAGCGTCAGGAACACTAGAATTCCAGTCAGTTAAGTTCAATTCAAACTTACCAGCAAAGTCTCGGCTAACGTGTTGGGCGTGTGGTAGAGTGGTTACTTCAACTTTGAGACCCTTAAATTGTTTTTGAAGGGTTGATTGAAGGTATTCAGCAACTTGTTTTTGGTCATCAGTATTATCAGCTAACAGATTTAATGTCATTTGTTTCTTACCGAGATCCTTTTGCGCAGCCTTCCAATAACTTTGGGCTTTTTGCTTGTTTTGTTTTTGCAGATGGCCGGCCTCTTTAGCAAAATCTTCACCAGTCTTTGGATTCTTCATATCACCCTCTGGGACCCATCCGGTAGCACCTACAGAACCGTCTTGCAGAACTTTCTTGGCAAGTTGATTATTATTAAACGCGTAGTTTACGGCCTGGTGGAAATTCTCATTCTTGGTTAATTCATTTTGTCCATTGAAGTACAAGTAATATTGTGTTGCCATCAGGCTAGTATTTAGTTCTTTATTGCCCTTGTTTCCTTTCACGTAATCGGCGGTCACAGAAGTTTCTTGAACTTTACCAGACTTAAAGAGGTTTTGTGCAGTGTTGTTATCCTTAGTAACTTGGACATTCACCTTCTTCATGTGAACGTTCTTTTTACCGTAGTAGTGCTCGTTCTTAACGTAGCTCCATTCATCATCACTGCCCCCATTCCAGTTGGTGACTTTAAATGGTCCGTTATAGACGGCCTTTGATGATGATGAACCGTACTTACTACCCTCCTTAGCTAACACCTTATGGTTCATTGGTTTTAAATTCGCAGCAAAGTTATTTCTTACGTTAACGGTTGGCTGTTTTTTAGCAAAGTTGAATTGCACTTTATATTTCCCCAGTGCTTTAACACCTAACGAGGAAGTCGGTGCTGATCCTTTCGCAACCTGATCGTAGTTTTCAAGGTTAGAAACCTTATCCGCTGCTTGTGACTTGGTCTTTGGGTCAGCCCAGTGCCGCATTGAGGCAACGTAATCTTGGGCCGTAACCTCATCACCATTACTCCACTTAAGTCCTTTCTTTAAGTTAAATGTCCAGGTCTTACCGTCATTGGTAACGGTTGGTTGTGAAGCAGCTTCACCAAGCACGACCTTATTATTTTTATCATACTTAAGCAGTCCTTCAAATGATTGAACTTGCATGGAAGTGCTTGGTGTTTCGATGGTTTTTGCAGGATCCAGGGTGACTGGATTTGCTTTTAAAGTCACGTTTAAATCTCCGCTTGATTTGTTCTTCCCACTATTGCCACAAGCTGCTAACGACATTGCTGTTAAAGCGACACCAGCTAAAGTCACCACTTTTTTGTTCATCTTCATAATTTTTTCCTCCTGTAAGGCGTTGGATTAACCGAAATTCTAATTGCTTTTTAATCTGACTAATGTCCGTAATGTCTGATTCCATGATCCTCACCTCACTCGAAAAGTTATTTGATTGAACAAAAAAAGTCCTAAGCAGCTAATAAACTAGCTACTTAGGACGATCCATTTACCGTGTTACCACCTAATTTTATTTAGTCATTACTGACTAAACCTCTGAACGTACGTGTGCATACGCTGGCATGATAAAGGATGCATTCCTGGCGACTCTACTTAGTTCAAGTCACATTGCTCAAGGATGATCTTCAATGCTTGCTTAACCTTCCCCTTTCACCACTACGGGGACTCTCTGATCGTCAAGAAAACATTTACTGTTCCTCTCGTCGCAAATCTTTGTTCAATTAATTGTTGTCTAAGATATTAATTAGACTTTTCTCATTTGTCAACAGCGAAATTTAATTCTTTTCAAATTCATTATAGCGGTAAGCGCTTCCTATATTGATAAAATAGTATTTTTAAAGAGCAAAAAAAATCCGTAAAAAGATTATTTCACGGATTTTAATAATTATGCTTCTTGATGGGCTAATTTACCACAGGCAGCGGCAACAATCGCTCCTAATAAATCATCAATGAATGTATTCACGTGTCCACTGTCGGTATCAAATTGCTTAATAATCCCTGACTTCACTCGATCAAGATAACCAAAGTTAGTAACCCCAATTGTGCCATATAGTTCCGCAATTTGCAGTGCCAATGCCTCATCAACGCCAAACACACCAGCATCGTTTTTAATAATTGTAGCTAGTGGCTCCGCAACTTGGTTATCTTCAGTCAAGCGGTCTAATTCTAAGCCGACCATCGCATTATTTAAGAATTCACGCTTGTGCATGACATCAATGACGGCTTCCCGGCATTCTTCATGAGTTAGTTTCGGGATGAACTCTTCCTGCATCTTAAAGGTCAGGTTGACAAGATCATCAATCGTTACCCCACGCTCCTGAAGTCGCTTAACAACAAAATTAAAGGCTTTCGTATCTGGATATTTAAAATTAGCGTTTTGCATACTTCCTCCTTTTTATTTGTACCAGAGTGTTTTTAAAATATCATTTAAGATCTGCTTTTTTTGGTGCAGTTGGACATGATTAGTATGCGGATAAATATGTTCAGCATAGTTAACCCGTTTATTTTGCAGCATGGAGCGGAGCATCTCCGACTGAATATGTGGCACTTCACCATCAGTGCGTCCACCCTTAGCACCCATCCAATTATAAATTTTACCAATGAGAACTAGGGATGTGTGACGAATTTGACGCTCCATCAATTTAAAGTTACTGTCCTTGGATTTCTTAAATAACCACTTCGTAAATTTAGTTCGTTCTCCGAAAGTTTCATCAACGGGAGTCCCAAGCAAAATCACCTTGGGGAAACGCATATTTTTTTGAATATCGGGCGAACTAATATAAGCATGGAGCCATTCCGTACCACCATAGGAATGAGCCACTATATTTAAAGTGCGAACATGATACTGATTATGTAATATTCGCATTACCCGCGTTAACTGCTTGGTTTGAGCCTGATAACCAGGAGTGTAGTTCCAGTCATATAGTAACTGGATAATTGAATTTTCCCGATTTAAATTACCCTTGATACGTACGTGACCATTGGGGGCCACCCAAATCGTCATACTTTTTTGGGCAACATTCCTTTTCTGAGCAGTATTGATCAGTTTTTGGTAAGTCCACGTGTTACCACCCCAGCCAGGAATAAGTAAAGTTGGCGTGGACTGATACCGAACTTGCGGATTATTGGTTTGAATAGACTGCTCTTTACTACCTCGTAAAAGATACAACTGAACTGCCCCACCAATCAAAATCATGATCAGAATAATTCTGAGAATGACTCGACCAACTTTGGCAATCATCTTGCCACCTTCTATCTAATGTGTCTGATTTAACCGAATAACCGTGCCCAAAAACTCTTTTTCTTTGGCTTTTCCTCTTCTGGTTCCTGTGTTGCAGATGTTTGCGCTTCTTCTGCCGTCTTTTCTGGATGCAGCTGTGGATTAGCGACCCCAATCCAATCATAAAAGGCTGGCGCCTTTAACTCAACAAACTTACCGTTTTTGCCGTTGATCCCATCAACACATATTTCAACAGGTAATGCATTCCGATATTCTTCAATGGAATCTTTTTCAAAACCATTAAAAGTCGTTAAACGGGTAATGTCGAACAATAAACTATTCTTTTCTTCATGATAAATAAAATCATCTTTCTGGGTAAGATATAGTTTGGCCCATTTACTACGGGCATTTTCGCCGAAATCATCTCGTAGGCCATCAGAGAAGTAATCCGGGACCGGCTCGTCGATTAATTTATAGTAATCACGGAAAATTTTTCGCGTGGTTGCTAAAAAGTCTAATTCACCAGTCGTATGGTCAAAGAGACGCCATGGCGTACTATCGTCTTCTAAGTAGTTAGCTAGCCGCACTACGAAATCTTTAAATAGAGTATTGTTAAGATCCTTGCGAACAGCATAAATATACTTTGAAGCAACGCCCTTCTTTTCACTATCAATGACCTTATCCAGCTGAAGGTAGTATGTCCGTCGAGCAGTTTCGCGCCGCATCGTAAAACCAGAATTATAGTTCGTGGTTCCGATCAATGGAGCATATGGCTTGGGACTATTAACAAGCTGGTTCATTGTATCAACGATTAAGCGACGACTGTATTGTGGCTGTTGGAAAAAGTAAGGTTCGATTTCATCGACCAGTACTGGGTATGAACTACCTTGCTTCATATATGACTCCAACGCTTGCATTGTCTTTGCTTTCCGCTGATTGGTATCTGTTGGATAAATGGTACCAAAGTCAATTAATGAGTTGTCGGTGTTCCATGTTAGTTGGTTAATGATACGCAGTAACGTGGTCTTTCCCGAACCTGCACTTGCTCCTAAAATTAGAAAATTAGGAATATCGTTCCCATCTTCTGGGTTTAAACTCGCCCGTTGACGGATTTCCCATAAAAACGGAGCTGTGAATGCGTACATGATCGCTTCGTAAAATCGTTTTCCATACTCAGGAGTAAAATCAACGACAAATTGTTGGTATCCTTTAATTACGTTTTCGATTTGATGGATACCATCTCGAATTTGATTAATCGTCGCTAATTTTCCAAAAGCAATCGGGAAAGTCCCCGCATCATTGGGCGTATATAGCCCTGTTTTATTATGAGCAATGTTTCTTTCGAGTGGACGATCATAAAGGAACGTCGTGTACTTTTTTTCTACAGCCAGATCCTGCGGCGACACTGCTGCGGACATTGCATTTTCAACGTTTTCCGCAATAACTTCCCGCTTTTTAATTTTGGGCCTGGCAGCTCGTGGTGACACGGCTTCTTTCTCAAGCATGAGGACGGTATCCCGTTGCTTGATTGCCCGTTCTTCCTTGTCTTGATCTTGAGTCCGATTATCGGTAACGTTCCGCATTGCCAGGGTGACACCAGCACTCAGATGCTGTTTATCGATTTGGTGTTGAACGTCGTCGACAATCAAATTAGTCATTTCTCGGTGTGAAATGTCATCTGTCTCATCATTGGACAAAATAATGATGTTATCATTATCACCCTTTGCTGCTTTTAATGCTTTAAGCTGTTTTTCAGCAACTTTCAATAATTCATTCGTAAAGTATGGCTGTAAAACTGGACGAAGGTCCCTTTTAAAATGGCTTAGCAAATTTTCATATAGCGGTGAATTATCAAATACCATTATTTCTTCAAACCGATTGGCATTAACGTCAAATGATGGTTCAGTTAAGTCCACAGAACCTAAAATGACCCGCGTTTCCTTCGTTGCTGGATTACCTAAGAGGTAAAAGCGTGAATGGATGACTTGGGTTGGTGCAATTTCAAGTTTTAATACACCAGCTAATGCCGCCAGTTGGAGTTGCGAACTGAGGCTTTGAAACAACTTAATTGATTCCTTATTAGCGGTATTCAAAAGCGCGTTTGCTAGAGCATCTTTAGTAACATTTTCCATCGAAGTATAGTGATGGTAATTCGGCAAGCTGCCAATGGCAATTTCTACCTGAACAAAATGCGCAAGATGTTTATTTAGAAATTCTGGACTAATCTGGCCCGTGACCCCCATTAATTGCGGATATTTTTCTGCATAAAAGATTTGATCCAGGGTCATTTGTTTAGACTGATTGTTATAAATAATATTAATTCGATTGGTGTTAACATCATTACCAGTCGTTTTGATTTCATTTGACATTCTTTAATCTCCAATAATTATTCATGGAATACATGTCTATTTTCCGCTATTTAGCCCGTTTTTTCAAGTTACTTATTATTTGATTGATTGTAATCATAGGGATTTTAATGTTATGGCTATTTAAACTTTATCTTGACAAAAATAGCATGCAAAGGATACAATCATTTTTGCAAATAGTAATCATTACGATTAACCAATAAAGGAGATTTAGAATTATGAAACATTTGCGTTTATTTTTGAAATTATTTATTGCTATGATCGCATTCTTAACCATTACTGGTTTTAGTCATGTATTGGCTTCTAGCAACAGTGGTAAACCAATTCAAGTGGTTACCGGATTGGACTTCTATGGGGAAGCAGCAAATCAAGTTGCAGGAAAATATGGGCATGTTACTTCGATCATTAATAGCACCTCAATTGATCCACACGACTATCATCCAGGAACTAAACAAGCCAAACAGGTTTCTAAAGCTAACGTGGTGATTGAAAATGGCTTAGATTATGATTCGTGGCTAAATAAACTAGTTAAAAATAATCATCAACATAATTTACAAGTAATTAATGTTGGTAAATCTGTGGCTGGTAAAAAGGTTGGTGACAATGAACATGTTTGGTATCGTCCATCAACAATGAAAGACTTAGCTTATAAATTAGCTGATAAATACAGTAAAATCGATCCTAAACATACTTCCTATTATCAAGCTAATGCTAAAAAATATGCTCAATCTTTACAATCAATTGATGAAAAAGTTAGTGAAATCAAAAATAATGTTAACTCTCAACGGAATAAAGTTGCAGTAAGTGAACCGGTTTTTGACTACGCATTAAATGCAACAGGATATCAAGTATCAGATCGCCATTTTGAAAAGGCAATTGAAGATGAAACAGATCCTTCACCAAAAGATATTCGATCCATTAAAAATGATATGAAGAACCATCGTTTAGCGTTTTTCGTTGAAAATTCACAGACTAGCGATAAGGTAGTTAATAATCTAGTAAAGTATGCTAAAAAACATAATACTCCAGTACTTAGAGTGACGGAATCAAAGCCAAATGGAAAAACATATAAACAATGGATGATGAGTCAATATCAACAATTATCTAAAATTCAAGAAGAAGAAAAATAGGAGAATTATCCATGAAACCACTTGTAACGATTAATAATCTAACAGTGGCGTTTGGAAACCATACAGTAATCAAGTCTCTTAGCTGCAAAATTATGCAGGGAGACTTTTTTATTATTTGTGGTGACAATGGAGTTGGAAAAACTACTCTAATTAAAACGCTACTTGGATCCTTACATCCACAAAAAGGAAAAATTATTCTGCCATCCAAACGAGAAATTGGCTATGTTCCACAATTTAGAAATTTAGACCAAGAATATCCCCTTTCCATTCGTGAGTTTGTTAGATTGAATTACCAAACAGCAATAATACCGTGGGCAACGTCAAAAGAGAAAATTGCCCAAAAGAAAATCATTGAAAAAACCGATCTTGTTAAACTGCAAAACCAACCGCTTGGGTTAGCCTCTGGTGGTGAAAAACAACGAGCATATTTAGCTCAAGCTATGATTAACCATCCTCAATTACTTATTCTGGACGAAGCAACAGCTAGTTTAGACAACTCTATGAAATATGAGTTATTAAATCTTGTTGCTAATTTTCAAAAAGACGGTGTTACGGTCATTTTTGTAACCCATGATCTCCCCTTAGCTAAACAATATGGTAATCGTTTTCTATATATGTCTTCTGGTAATTACATGATTGATTCTATAAATAAATTGCCAAAATGAAAGGAGAAATTTCATGTTTGATTTAGATTTTATGCGATACGCTTATATTGCCAGTACCTTTATTGCAATTACTAGTGGCGTAATGGGTGTTTTCATCGTTGGTCGTAAGATGTCTTTTTTAACGCATACACTTTCGGAAATTGGCTTTGCTGGTGGAGCTTTTGCTGTTTTTGTTGGTTGGCCATTGTTAAATGGGATGCTAATATTTACACTACTAAGTTCAATTCTAGTTGGCCAATTAAGTCCAAATAATGAACGGAGAGAGTCTGCAACAACAGCTGTTTCAGGATTATGTTTTGGACTAGGAATATTATTTTTATCATTAAGTAATAAAATGTCGAGTTCTGCAACTAATATTTTATTTGGGAGTATTGTAGGCATTAGTAATTATGAAGTTAAGCAGCTTATTATTTTATCAATCTTTGTAGTTGTGATGGTTGGCCTTATTTTTAAACCACTTAAATTCGACTCATTTGATCATATTGGGGCAACTGCCGCTGGCATTAAAATCCATCTATTTTCAATTATTTTTTTGTTATTACTTGCCATTAGTGTTAGTGTTGCAGCTCAAATTGTTGGTTCGCTTTTAATTTTCATTTTACTAACTTTGCCAGCTGCCAGTGCCCAATATTTTACTCATCGTATAAGTTTGATTATTCTTTTATCGATAGTATTCTGCTTAGTCGGTACATATTTAGGATTAGCATTAGCTTATATCACTAATTGGCCAGTTAGTTTTTTTGTTGCTACCTTTGAAGTAGGATTATATTTTATAGCTTTGTTTATCCATAAACTTGGCACACTGATTAGCCAACAGAAGATTAAAGGATAATTTAAAATGTTTAGACTGAAAAAACATACAGCAAAATATTGGAAAATAGTTATTCTGTTACTTGTGGGGTGCCTATTAATGACTTTTGCATGTCATGATCAGTTTTTATACCACCAGCCGATCGCTAAAATTACAAAAGTAACTAACAGTAAACCACTTAAACAAGTTGATGAATTTCAAAACAAAGATCAAATTACTTACCAAAAAATACGAGGAATAGTGTTAAATGGTCATTATCATGGTAAAAAAATCTATCTAAAAAATAGCTTTACTAAAACTCATGCTACAGATCAAGAGTTTCATAAAAATCGTCAAGTTTTTGTATCTCAAATTGCGAAGTCTAAAAATGGTTTGGAAGGAAATATAAAAAACGTTAAACGTGATTATGTCATTGTTTTTCTGGGATGGCTGGTTGTTGCACTGTTAATTTTATTAATGAATAAAGATGGATTGAAAACAATCTTTAGTGTCATTATAAATACTTCCTTATTTATTTTAGCAATTTGGATTGATCAACACGTTTATGGCAATGCAGTTGTAATTGTATTTAGCATTTTAACAATTTGTTTCTCAACAATTAGTCTACTAATTATTTTGGGGCCAAACAAAAAAATGCTAGCAACATTGTTTTCAACAATCCTCGGGACGTTGTTTTCCGTTTTACTAGGTATTTTGATTTTAAAAATAACGAAAAATCGTGGTGTCTTCTATGAATCCATGCAATATGTAACACAAATCCCTCAAACACTTTTTTTGGCAGAGTTAATGTTAGGTTCATTGGGTGCAGTCATGGATGAATGCAGTGATATTATCGCCACCTTATTTGAACTGCATTCTTTAAATCCAATGATTAGTCGACAGCAACTATTTCAAGCTGGTAAAAAAGTTGGAAATGAAATTGTCGGGCCACTGATAAATGTTTTATTTTTAGTTTTTATGACCGGAACTTTTGCCTCCAGTATCTTATATTTAAAAAACGGTAATAGTTGGGGATATACATTTAATATGAATATGAGTTTGGGGATGGTACAAAGTTTGATAAGCGCAATTGGGATTGCAAGTGTGGTACCAATCGTTAGCATGTTTGGCGCTATTTTATTAGGAAGGAAGTAAGTCAATGAGTAGTATTTTTGCATTAAGCTTAGTATTACTAGTAATTATGATTAGCGTAGGTCATCAACAAGGATGGACTTCCTTTATAAGCATGTGGTTGAACTTTGGCGCATTGATATTATTGATAACTTTAATAACCTGGCATTTACCACCACTAGTACTAACAATAATTTTTAGTATGCTGGTTTTGTCCATTACGATTTTTATGGGATCCGATAATATTAAAGCAACTGTACCAGCATTTTATGCTTCATTGTTAACAGTTAGTGTTACCATGATTTTAGTTATTATTACAACACATTTAGCAATGGCTTATGGTTTTGGAATGGAAGATAGCGATGATTTGCAAGGAATGTCAACCGCCTTTGGCATTGATTACATTCAAGTTTCAATTGCCATTACAACTATGGCAACTTTAGGAGCAATCGCTGAAGCATCTATTGCCATAAGTAGCGGGATGCAAGAGGTTCTACAAAAGCATCCTGATTTACGCCCCTCACCACTATTTATTACAGGAATGCACATTGGACATCAGATAATTGGTACTGCTTTAAATACACTATTTTTTGGTTTTTTTGGTGGCTTGTTATCACTTTTTACTTGGTTTGCTGGGCTTCACTATTCGCTAAGTATGATTATTAATAATCAAATTATGGTAAATGAGTTAGACGAAGTTTTAATTTCTTTTATCGGTGTTTTAATCAGTGTACCATTTACTGCTTGGATTACATGCATATACTCTAAACATCAATCTATAGATTCCTAGAAATATGTAGTTCAATGATTGTAAAGCTTTGAAAAATAATAAATGCATCATTCCATATATCACTTGTCGGAACGTTACTTTAAGAATGATCACACTAGGTTATTATAAAATGGATAATATAAGACTAAAGAAGGCTTTAGTTTTTATCGATTAATTATTGTAAAGAAGAATGGAGATCCATGAAATCTTTGAGTTTCATGAATCTCCATTCTTTATTAGAACTTTACATTATAGTGTTCCAGTTCTCTGGATCATAGCCTCCCAATTTACAAATCACTTTAGTAATTATTAATTGCTAATAAACAACAATTATAAAAGGAGCTCTTATAGTCATGTAACTATTATTATCTTTTAGCTACTGCACCAGTTTCGTAATTAATCTTAATATTGTTCTGCACATTCGGCACAAAGACGTTAAAACTCAATGAGCCATCCTTAGATATGGCTTCGATATGAGCACCGGCTGGTACTACACAATTACCATCGTAAATATTAGTAACCCGATAGCGAACTAGTTTGTTTTGGTCCAAGGCTTTTCGTACTAATCCTTCGTAGTAGTTTTGCCCAGTCGAATTACTCGATCGGGCTTCATTAGCCCACGCAGTTTGGGTCGCGATATTTTGCGGATTTGATTCCGAAGCGTTAAATCCCTTAATGCCCCCCACCAGTGCGTATCCTAATAAATGTCCTCGATCATATGCATGCCGCGGACCATTAGTTAAATTAGTTGCTTGAAGGAAGCCAGCTGGACGCCAATTTGTTGCGCCATTTCCCGTTTGCTCACGATTTTGATATTGCCGCGTACTATGGTTTAGCCACGCATCACCACGCCACGCGCGCCCTTTAGCATCCACATGGTTAACCGCGTACGGTGCACTAGAAATTTGGGCGTTCAATTGGGGATGATTATTATTGACAATATAGGCCCCATGACCATTCCAGCTCAAATTAGCAGGTAACTGGTTTCGCACCGCATCCGTTAAGACAACCTTAGCTTCGTCTTCAGTAGGCGCTGGTAATTGCTGACCATGTGAAGTATTTTGCGATGAAAACTGACTAAATTGGTTAAAGATTTTAGCAATACTATTTGTAGATGCTTCACTAGTCTGACCACTATTTTTTTGAAAGCCAGTTGCAATGGCAAAGAGCACCGCAAAAACTGCTAGCCAACGCCATAACTTTTTAAATTTTCTTTTCACTTTTCATGAATCCTTCCCGGTAATGTTATTACTACTATTTTACACTAAGCAGCTTAAAATGAACACCAGTTCGTTCGTGATTATTAAAAAATCGTGGCTTGATAACCACGATCTTCTAGACCTATATTTGTTTATTAATCTCAACGTCCTCCTTACCACGCTTAGCTCGGTAGAAATAAATTACTGTCATGATGACCAAGAAGACAATCCCTGCTGATACAGAAACTCGCGTATCAGGGTTAATAAACATGAACAGAACAATCAAGGCTAACATGGTGAGCGAGAAATAATTGTAAGCTGGATAGAGCGGCATTTTGAACGGATGATCGTTCAGGCGTTCTGGGTGAGC
Source organism: Limosilactobacillus sp. C0001E2 (assembly GCF_056590915.1). NCBI lineage: Bacteria > Bacillati > Bacillota > Bacilli > Lactobacillales > Lactobacillaceae > Limosilactobacillus > Limosilactobacillus sp. C0001E2. The sequence goes on from NZ_JBWPXC010000001.1 coordinate 128,698, forward strand.
CTTTCGGAAATTCAATTCGGATAACAAGATTACAAACCACGGAACCATTCCCGGGAGCACACTTGAACTATAAACAATTACGAACAGATCTTTGGATGCGGAACTAATGGAGGTTAGAACAAAATTGACGACAAAGCCCAGAAAGATCCAAAACGAGATGGTAACAATTGCAACGTTAGGAACCACCCGTTTGGATAGTCGACCAAAGAAAGCTGGAACTTCTTTATCGATAGCCAGTTTAAATAACATCCGACTGGCAGAATAGATTCCTGAATTAGCTCCAGATAACGCTGCCGTTAAGACTACAAAGTTAATAATTCCTGCGGCACCGGTAATTCCAACTTTGGTAAAAGTTTCTACGAATGGTGAACCAACTGCTTTTAGTTGATCCCAAGGATAGATGGAAACAATTACAAAAATCGCACCAATATAGAAGATTAAGATCCGCCAAATTACGGACTTAACTGATTTGACGATTGCATGCCGCGGAGAAGCTGATTCACCAGCCGTAATTCCTAATAACTCAATTCCTTGATAAGAACCGGCAATGACAGCCATTGAAAAGACAAAACCCTTTAATCCATTCGGGAAAAACCCACCATGGCGCCATAAATTGCCAATTCCGACTGGCTGCCAATGGTTACCAAGACCAATGACGATCACTAATAACCCAATGATAATCATCGCAATAATTGTGACCACTTTGATCATCGCAAACCAGAACTCTAGTCGACCATATGCTTTAGCTGAGACCAGATTAGCCAACGTGAGAATAATAATCATGATAATTCCGGATAACCAATCTGGTAGATTGGGCCACCAATAGTTCAGATACTGGGTCATTGCGATGATATCGGAAATCCCCACGATAATAAACTGGAAAACATTACTCCATTTAACTAAATATCCAGTCAATGGATGAATGTAGGTCGTTCCATAATCAGCGAAAGAACCCGTTCCAGGACTAATATAAATCATTTCACCCAGCGCCCGCATTACTCCATACAAAATTACTCCAACAAAAGCGTAGGCTAACAAGACGGATGGACCCGCCCACTTAATTGTTGACGTTGCCCCCATAAATAACCCAGAACCGATCGTGCCACCGATGGCGATCATTTCCATTTGTCCAGGAGTCATGGATCGTTTTAGTTGGGGTTGTTTTTCCTCTTGCATTAAAAATCCCTCATTCTTTAAAAAAGGATCCTCCATTGCCGTTGATTACTGGCTGGAAGATCCATTTATTTTGATCATTCTTAAATCCCCCAACTTAAATCAGCTGATTAGTTGAGGTGGCGGTTGATTGATTTGCATTTGAACATAACATGTCTTCAACCTCCCAAAAAGATTACCTAATTAGGATATCATTAGAAAAATGAGAATGCAAGTAATAATTTTCTAACGTTTGTGTTGAGTATGAAACAGTCCCAAGATTGATAATAGTGCCACTCCAATGGCCACTAACAGTTGTCCACCACGATTACCGGTTTGTGGTAAAGTCTCACTTGTTGATTGGAGTTTTTTGTGGTTGAGGTGACTTTTTAGTGGACGGTTGTATTCCTTCAACTTTGCTAAATCACCGGTTGCGTGCTTTTCATCAGCAAGTTGCATCACTGGCTTCATTTCTGAAGTAATTGAGTGATTAGGGCTTTGGGAAATATTTGATGATGGACTACCGGTTGCGTTACTTTCACTTGCAGCTCCTTCTTTGGGAGAGTTAACGTGTCTTTTACTGGTTCCAAATGGTTTGATGAAGGCAACTTCACCGGCTTTTCTGATTGTGGTTTCTTCTGTGACGGAGTTGGTGTCTCTTTAATTGGCTCTACGGTCTTTGGTGCCGTGCCTGTCGTCGGCTTGGACGGTAATTCCTCAGGCTGTACTAATACTTCCTTATGTTCACCATATTTACCCATCAGTAATTGATCCTTGCTTACTGAATCGACAAAATCCATGCCGGTTGGTGCTTGTAAGGTCACCTGCCGAGTTTTGTCATATGGGACGGTATAGAGATGACGAACGTAGATTTTTCCCTGCGAATCTTTGAGATCTACTGAACAGTTGGCTGGTGGCTGACGTTGATGATCGTCCTTCGGAAAATATTCTATATGGTAAACCGTGACTGGAATATTGATTTTTTCTAATTTATCAATGACTAATCCATTAGCATTATTTTGATAACCTGCAATTTGGGGCAATTTTGCTGAACTAGTGCGAAGATATTCACCATATTTGCCCGACCGCCAAGAAACTAGATCCGTTTGTTGTTGATGGACTGTCCCATCAGTGGAAGTAATTTCAATGATTCGTTTAGTCTGCGGTAAGGCAACCGTTGCTGACGTCGTCGGTGGTTGGCTAGTATTTTCGGCAGCTTGAATCGGACTCCCCGAACAAATAATAACTGCCCCACTAATTACACTAATCCATAATGAGTAACCTTGCCATTTTGAATATTTCATAAAACATTCCTCCTATTTTTTGGGTCTCATTATTTAAAGACGCAAAAATGACTAACTTTTATCTTTTTTTACTAAAAAGATTTACACTAGGGTTAGTTACTTCATTTTAGAAAGAATGATTCATGTGAATAAGTCTGCTCGTTCCCATCTTCGTGGTGATATTGGTGATTATTTAAAGGTCTTTGCTTGTGTCGCCGTTATGGGGCAACCAATCATTGGTCTATTAATCCATGATCAGTCGCCCCATCTGCAAACCAATTTAGGGAGCATCTATAATTTAATTAAGTACACGGCCCCAGCCTTTATTTTTGGTATTTTATATACTGATATTCGCCAACACAGTGAATTAGGCTACTTTGATGTTCGTGCTTATTATCGCAATATCGGATTTTCTCTTTTTCTGCCGACGATTATTTGGTCTTTAATCTACCTGTTAATTATGCCCGACCTGCAGCAACGCTTCCGCTGGCATAATATTGTAACCTTTTTCTGGCAATTTATTAATGGTAATGCCGCTCCTCACCTTTGGTACAACACGATGATGCTCCAGTTTGCCATTCTGGTACCACTTTTCTGGCAACTCCACCTGTGGTTGGGACAGAACGTTTGGAAAGGCTGGGCCGTTTTGATTGGTACTGCCGTTCTTTACCTCGTCTGGCTTGGCATTTATAACAGTTACATATTTCATCAACCTGATGAAGCCCATTGGTATCTCACTGACCGTTTATTTATTAGTTTCATTCTCTATGCTGTCTATGGCGTTCTAGCATGGAACTATCGGCGACAATTTAATCACTGGATTTTTCGTTTTTGGCCCATCCTTCTGGTAATTCTGGCCATCACTTTTGTTAAGTGTAATCATGAATTACGGCAGTATGGCTGGCCGATTAATTTAGTTAACGCTTCTTACTATAAGCCATCAACCACCATGTACAGCTTAATGGTAATTGGACTAGTCGCCAAACTTTCCCTTAGTAACCAATTCCATCACCACTTAGCAATCCAGCACTTTTTTCACTACTTTGCTGATCTCGCCTATCAGGCCTACCTCAGTAATGTCTTCTGGGAACAACTACTTTGGCGAGCCCTTCACTTAGTAAAATATGTAACTATTCACCCATACTTAGTTTTATTTAGTTTATGGGGAGCAACCATTGTTCTGGCTTTCGGTTCGGCAGCCATAGTTCAACAAATCATAATCAAACTTAAAAGAGGTTAATCGAAAAAGCGATTAACCTCTTTTTGATGTTATTAAATTTGGTGAACAACCTTTTCAATATCATCAACAATCAGTTCTGGAGTCAAATGGTACCATTCCGCTAAGACATCGTAAGGAACATTGTCAGAGAATTCACGTGGTGCACCAAAGTTGAGCACCTTCATTTCACTAGCACTATAATAACGATCAATCGTTTCACCAAAACCGCCCGAAAGGTTGCCGTCTTCCAGCGTTACAACAATATCATGATCTTCTTGCAAATGATGAAGGTCTTGTTGGTCAATATTCGTCACCGTCTTCGGATTAATCAAGGTCGCATTGATGTTGAGTTTCTTTTGTAATTCTTTTCGAACATCTTCACCTAATTGCCAGAAATCACCAACGGCAAAAATGGCTACTTCACTCCCCTGGTGAGCAATTTCATAATCAATGGTACTATAGTCAGTTTGCGTTGCTGGTCGATGAAGCAACTGCCGTTCTGGTTGACGAATAACGACTGGGGTATCTGTTTGACTAATGGCCCATTTGAGCATCGAGATCATTTCTTCGACGCTCGTTGGTGCCAAATATTCGATGTTTGGTAATGAACTAATGTATGAAATATCAAACGTTCCTTGGTGGGTCGCTGATTCACTGGAAATGGTCCCACCCCGGACAATCATTACCACCGGAGCATCATTCAAAGCAACATCGTGAATTAATTGGTCATAAGCCCGTTGTAGGAAGGTACTACTTTCAAAGACCACCGGACGGACGCCATTTTGGGCCATTGCTACCGCAGATGTAACCGACATCTGTTCAGCAATTCCGACATCAAAATACCGTTCTGGATAAGCCTTTTCAAAACGCTTCAAGTCAAACATACCTGGGATTCCAGCATTAATGGCCGCAATATTGGTTCCGTCTTTAATTTCATTCAGGAGTTCGTCAATCATCACAGCTTCACTGTATGATTCCTTTGGTTGTGGAGTGGTGCTTTCACCAGTTTGACCATTGAATGGACCACGCCAGTGGTAAGCCATTTCATTATCAATGGCAGGTTGATAACCAGCACCCTTTAACGTATGAACATGTAAAACAATTGGGTGGTCGATATCCTTTACATCTTCAAAGACCTTGATCATGGCGCTCAGATCGTTACCGTCAGGAACATAACGATAATCAAGCCCCATAAATTTAAAGATATTATTAGCTGATTGACCAGCAGTTTCTCGCAATTCTTTAAGTCCTTGGTATAAACCACCCTGGTTATGATCAATTGACATGTTATTATCATTTACTACGATAATCAGGTTGGAATGGAGCTTGGAAGCATTATTGAGGCCTTCAAAAGCTAAACCGCCGCTTAAAGAACCATCCCCAATAATTGCAACGACATTTTCATGCTTGTGCTTTAAGTCTCGTGATTCCGCCATACCAACTGCTAAAGCGATTGACGTCGAGGTGTGACCAACTTGGAAAAAGTCATGGTCACTTTCTTCAGGCGAAGTAAAACCGGATACGTCCTCATAATGATCAGGATCTAAGAAACCTTGTGCCCGTCCAGTTAGCATCTTATGTGGATAGGACTGGTGCGACACATCCCAAATCACCTTATCATGTGGTGAATCAAAAACATAGTGATAGGCAAGAGTAGTTTCCACAATTCCTAAGTTTGGCCCCACGTGGCCCCCGATTTTTTCATCACGTTCGAGAATTAACTGACGCATTTCGTCTGCTAGCTCGTGCAATTGATCCAGTGACATCCCTTTGATGTCTGCAGGCTCTTCAACTTCATTTAAAAGATAATCTGGATGAAGATTCATAAACCCCACTCCTTAACTTAATCCATCTCTAAAGTATTCTTAATTTATTCTACAACATGTTTTGCCGATGTGAAACCAAAAACCAAATGGTGAGGAAAGATTACCATCTAACTGCCACCATTAATTGACGAGGACAGATTTTCTCGTTAGCATTAACGTAATTAATCTTAGAAAAGAGTAAATACTGTGAAGAATGAAGCAACGGAGAAGCTTTCTCCACTTAAGCCATTAACAAATGAACAAAGCGCTTTAATTCAGAAAATTATGAACTTTACAACTGAGCACCTTAAAGCTCAAAATACTCCAGCGATTTTTACAATTTACGGTGATGCCGGCACTGGAAAAAGTGTGGTTCTTTCCCACCTTTTTAATGAACTTCAAACTGCTGCGCGGACCGATTCTACAAGTCCACTGTACCAAACACGCAATAAGTTTTTAGTTAATCATCCTGAAATTATCAAAGTTTATCGTGAAATTGCTGGTGGACAACCACATCTGCTCAAAAAAGACTTCATGCGGCCGACTTCCTTCATCAACCAGTTAGATAAACTGCATCAAACTATTGATGTCGCCGTGATTGACGAAGCCCACCTGTTACTATCGAAGCCTGACCACTACAATAATTTTTACTATGACAATCAATTAGTCGAAATCATTAAACGATCGCGGATTGTCATTATCGTGTTTGACCGTTACCAGGTATTACGCATGAAAAGTCTCTGGACACCTGAACGGTTGCAAAAGTTGGTTAACCAGTATCCTCATGATGAGTATTACCTCAAGCATCAATTTCGAATGACTGCTAGTGATCAGTTGGTTCAATGGATGAATGACTTTACCGATGGCCAGATCAACCCATTACCTCTTGATAGTCGCGACCATTACGATTTTCGGATTTACGATGATGCGGAGGAGATGCGGCAGGCCATTGTACGGCGGAACAATGAGGTCGGACTTTCACGCATCCTTTCAACCTCCGGATACCCTTCCACGCTTGATGGTGGGAAACATTATATTTGTGAAGGACGCTTTAAGATGCCCTGGGATCAATATAACTTTACTGCCACCCCATGGGCAGAAATCCCAGAAACCATTAATGAAGTTGGCTCAATCTATACTTGTCAAGGCTTTGATCTAAACTATGCTGGGATCATCATTGGACCAATTTTTAGTCAAAAATCATCCAGTAATCAGCTTGCAATCCACCTGGATAAGTTTACGGATGTGGAAGCGTTTAAAAAAAGGAGTGATCTATCTGATCCTCAAGAGATCCAAGCTCTTGAAAAACGGATGCTGTTAAATGCTTTAAACGTGATCATGAAACGTGGTGTTAAAGGAACTTACCTCTACGCGCATGATCCCCGCTTGCGGCAAACCCTCGTTCAGTTGTATCATCAAATGATAAGACAAAACCAAAGGAACGAATTGAAATGAAAGCAAATCAGGAACATCACCGTCCCCGTTACGTAAGCAAAACACTGCTGATTAGTATTGCGATCGTCTTGATCGTATTAGCATTAGTCGGCATCTATCATGATTTTAAGCCAGAATTGAACCTCATTTTACACTACAACCACCATAATCAAACCAAACTGTTGCATTTAATTCGTGCTCACTCATACCGCGACATGGGAATGCTTGTCGTTATCATTGCCATGATGAATGCAATTCCCGGTTTATCAAATTCAGTGGTTTGTATTTTTACCGGGGTCTGCTATGGACCCATTGTTGGGCTATTAATTAATTGGATTGGCAATGTTACTGGTAACTGCTTAGTAGCAGGCTTAATTACCCACATTCATTTTTCTGATAAGTTTAAGCACAGTCGTTCGCTTAAACACTTAACAAACACCAAACATCCGCTCATCGCATTAACCATGGGTTACATGATCCCAGTGATCCCCAGTGCGCTCGTTAACTATGCAGTAGTGCAAATGAAAGTTTCTCGACAACGTTTCTTAGCAATGGTAATTATCGGAATGCTCCCGACTTCTTATCTGTATGCATTTGGTGGCGACGCCATCATCAAGGGTGATTTGAAACGAATTATTGCTGCATTACTAATTATCGTCGTAGGAATTGCAATCTATAAGTTGATCGAATACCGTCGAGAACGGCAAGAAAGTATCACTAAAAATTAGGACTCGATTGCTCGGCAAAGCCGAACCCTCGGGTCCTTTTTTCGTGAGTTATTACTTTTCACTTTGTCCATAGCGGTCAGCAACTGGTAGTTCCGGTTGTTGAAGGTATTTTACGTACGCTTGCGCCCGCTGTGCTAATTCAGTATCAGACATGTTGGAAGCATTATAACTGATAAATGGCGTCATGAACTTAGTCTTAATGAAAATACTGGTTGCTTGGTATGGTCGTAGCAAACTTGGCATTGTGTAATGAACCCGACCATCCTTGGCATACGCATCCTTATCATCTCCTGGCGTAACCGCAAGCAGCCATTCGTGGTCAAGAAGTGCTTTGCCACCGTTGTACGCCCAGTTGCCAGTGAAAACATCATCTTCATATTGCTTAACCAGTGCTGGACTGGAGTACCAATAAACAGGAAACTGGAACACAATTCGATCAGTATTTTCAAGAATTTGGCGTTCCTTTGGAACATCAATTTTAAAATCTGGATATAAAGCATACATATCACGAACTTCAAATCCAGACTTCTTGGCAGCTTCTGCTAGTGCTTTGTTGACCCGCGATTGATCCATGTGAGGGTGAAATAATAAAATTGTTGTTTTCATAATGAACGCTCCTTTTTCTTACTATTCGTCATTTAATTTTGAACCATTTTTAATTAAATTTCAACTTGTTTCATGCCTCAAACGTTTGTTCTTTTATGCTTAATTCGGTATAATACTAGTACCTAATATAACGAAAGGATTAATACTATGGATGCGCGAACCTTTTTAGCAATCGATCTAAAATCATTCTATGCTTCCGCTGAGTGTGCCGCTTTAAATTTAAATCCGCTCAATACTAACCTAGTGGTGGCGGATACTTCTCGTTCCGATAAGACCATCTGCCTGGCGGTTTCGCCTGCTTTAAAAAAGTTTGGCGTACCAGGGCGGCCCCGTTTGTTTGAAGTGCGTCAACGAATTCATGGAATTAATCGGGAACGTGCTAAGCATGCAACTTATCACCATCTGTCCGATCACTCATCGATTTACCGCGGTAAATTATTAAAGTCGCCTAATCTCCGGGTGGCCTTCAAAATTGCTAAGCCACGGATGGAATACTATATGCAGGTTTCGGCACAAATTTATGAAATTTATTTACGATATATCAAACCGCAAAACATTCACGTCTATTCGATTGATGAAGTTTTTATGGATGTAACTGACTATATCCATGAGCATCAAGTTTCTGCCCATGATTTAGCTAAAACCATCATTCAGCAAATTCAAGCAGAAACAAAAATTACGGCGACGGCAGGAATTGGTACTAATCTATACTTAGCGAAAATCGCTATGGATATTGTGGCCAAACGGATTCCCGGTGATCAAGATGGCGTGCGAATCGCACAAATGAATGAAAAACAATACCGACGTTATCTCTGGGCCCACACCCCACTCACGGATTTTTGGCGTTTAGGGAAGGGATATGCCAAGCGCTTAGAAAAACTTGGCTTACATACGATGGGAGATATTGCCCGTTGTTCACTAGGCAAACTCTCTGATCCAATGAATGAAGAAGTCCTTTACCGTGAATTTGGCAAAAATGCGGAACTATTAATTGATCACGCCTGGGGCTTTGAATCAGCAACCATTGCTGATATTAAGTCTTATACTTCAGACGAACATGGTATTTATTCTGGACAAGTCTTAATGCGTCCTTACAAGCCTAAGGAAACTCGGGTTGTCGTTAGTGGAATGGCGGATGATTTAGCATTAACGTTAGTTAAACGTGGCATGATGACAGATTCGATTGAAATCGTCATCCAGTACGATGTCCAAAGTTTAACGTATGCCAATAATTATAGTGGCGCAATTAGCGAGGATTTCTATGGCCGTAAGACCCCAAAACCAGATCATGCTAAATATCACTTACGATCGTTAACGGATTCAGCACAAGAACTCCGGGAAATTCATGGGGAGTTGTTTAAGCGAACGGTCAATCCCCACTTATTAATTCGCAAACTCACGTTGATTGCACATAACCTTACTCCAGTAGCAGTTGCGGAGCAAGAAGCCCGATATGAGCAAACCGACCTTTTTTCAAATGTCGACCAGGCGGTTAAGGAGGATCGGGTTGCCAAGGTTAAGCGCCAGCAAGATCATAAATTACAAGAGTTAATTGTTAAATTGCAACAAGATACCGGAAATAAAAATGTCATTATGCATGGTTCTGATCTTTTACCGGAATCGACAGCACGAGAACGAAATAATCAGATTGGAGGTCACCATATTTAATGGATCACGAAAAAGAAATTATCGAACACCACTTGTTTTCGGATACATCACGTTATCAAGACATTATGGATCCCCCACGTCATCAGTCAAAAGCTCACTTACCGATGAGCCAGCATGATCGAGCAGGTCAATTTGCCCCCTTCTCCGCATTAACTGGCTATCATCGTTTGATTGATCAAACTGCCCAACATTATAAAAATAAGCAGTATCAAACCAGCCAGCAAGCACGTGACATTAGTGAGTCGCTTAGCAAGCTTAGCAATCAATCTCCAGTTGAAGTCAATTACTTCAACGCTGAATCGGGGTTTTATGAAACGATTCAAACCCATTTGATGCAGATCAATTGGCAAGCTGGAACGGCAACGTTTATTGATCATCAAAATCCCCAACAACAGTATAAAATCCCCCTGGCAAACATCAGATCAGTGCGTAATTTATCGCAATTCTAAAAAACGAAAAAGCCTGGCCATAGTGGCCAGGCTTTTTGTGAAGCAATTTTATTTTAGTCTTTGTTAATTTCATTTGTGTTAGCAACATGGTGCTTCTTTGCTTGATGGTTGTAGAAGAATAAAGCAACCAGGCCAAAGAAGACCGGACCAAAGATTGTCCAGAATGCTGTTTGGTAATCGCCAGTCAAGATTGGGTTCAGGCAAGTGAAGATAATCCCGAAGGCAACAACACAGAACACAAAGATTGAAATCGCATTAGCTGAAGCTTGTGACTTAAAGAATACGAATGGACGATCAATTCCTTGACGCTTCTTAAAGAATGGGAAGGCCCCTACGATGAACAGGTATGGTGCAGATGATGCAACATTGGCCATGTTCGTCAAAATTTGATAGAACTTTTGGGCACCAGAACCACCAAATGAAATTGCGAAAATCAAGATGGCAATCACCCAGAATTGAATCCACATTGCAAATGATGGCATTCCATGCTTGTTAAGCTTAGTCATCCGTTCTGGCCATAAGCGCTTGTCAGAACCAAGAACTAAGGCCTTCAGTGGTGAGTAAACCATAACAAAGAATGAACCAACATATGCACAGAACATTCCTAAACCAGCAAACCGGGTCAAAACATTACCAATAATCAATGCGGTACCATGAGAAAGGCCTAAGGCATCACCCATTACAACCCCGGCATTGTTCATCATAACGTAAGTAATGTTCCCTAAGGTAACGTCTTTACCACTCAGCACTTGTTGCCAGTTGGTGCAGACACCCCAGAAGAAGATCATAAATGAGTACAATACCGTAATTACAATCATGGAAATAACCATCCCTTTAGGGAAAGTCTTAGCTGGGTCCTTCATGGAGTCTGTCAAAGTCCCCATTGATTCAATCCCACCATAAGCAAAGATTGCATAAACAACGAATGAAAGTAGTGCAATTGGGGATTGGAAATTAGGGTTTGGAGAAATGAAGAAACTCTTCACACCATGAATTGGTTCCAGAACCATACCTTTTTGTGCAATCCAAATTACAATGGCAATTACAACAAATAATGCGGACATGATTGAAACCATGGTTCCACCAAGAGAACCAATCTTTTGAATCTTATCAACCCCGTGGGATGCAGTAAAGGTACATACTACCATCCAGAGAATTGCTAAGATACCGACGAATTGGGTGGCGGTTAAACCAAAGAATGCCCAAGTTGTCGTCTTATCGGAACCAAAGATCAATGATGACATTGGAATCCAAATCTTTGATGAAGTAGAAACCATCCAGATTAGCCAGTTGGCTAACCAAATAAAGGTCCCAACGAAGGCAAATCGTTCACTAACTGAGAATTCCAACCAGGAGAAAATTCCCCCTTCGGCATTTGGCATTGCTGAACCATATTCGGCAATCATTAAAGCTGCTGGCAGGAAGAAGAAGATCGCTGCAACAACGTACCAGAAAATGGAAGCATAACCCATTTGGTAAAAGGCAACTGGTGAGTTGGCGAACCCGAACACGGTCGTAAAGACCATCAGGACCAAACTGGCCAGGCCAATTTGTTTTTTGTTTGACATTATTTTTCGCTCCTCTATATAAAAATAAAATGTCTATAAATGCTTCAATAACATTATACGACTGATTTAGATAAGTGTCGTCAGTTATTCGGAAAAAACGTATCAATGCCTTGATATTGTCTTATTTTTTGACATTTTAATGCTGAAAGCGATTACTTATTTAATAAAACAAAGTATTATCTGTTTTTTAATTAGGAATTGTGTCCCGACAATCTTCACAACTAATTCCTTTTAGTCTACAATTGTGGAAGAATTTAAAAATGAGGTGTTAAATATGAAAATGCGCAGAATCGATCATATTGTTTTAACAGTTAGTGATCTGGAAGCTTCCCGTCGTTTTTATCATGAGGTTTTCGACATGCCAATCGTTGAAGATCAAACAGAAGATAATGATCATGAGCATGTAGTTACTTTACGATGTGGTCACCAGTTAATCCGCTTGCAACCAACTGACCGTCCAAAGGAACAGTTGCAAGCCGCCCATCCGACCCCGGGTTCAGTTGACCTTTGCCTGGTTTCTGGTGATAATCCTGATGATGTTTTACACCATCTTAAGTCGTATTATGTTGATGTGATTGCAGAACCACAACCTAATCAAGGAGCAGAAGGTGACATGACTTCCCTTTATCTCCGCGATCCGGATCAAAACCTAATTGAAATTTGTTTTTACAAAAATAAATAATTTATTGGATTGATAGTGTCATTTAAACAAAAAAATCGTTATAATTTAACTGAATTAATTTATTTAACAGGAGGAATTAATCATGGGGGAACCAATTTACATGCGTAAAGCCACCCTTGATGACTTGGACGCAGTTTATGAAATTATTGAAAATGCTCGGCAATTGTTAAAGGAAGATGGTAGTGACCAGTGGCAAAAGGGCTACCCTTCCAAGCTAAGTATGCAACAGGATATTGAAGCTAACTCCTGTTACCTATTGATGTACGGACATACGATTGTCGGCACTGGAACTTTGATGCTCCAAGGTGATACTCACTATGCCTACATCGTTGATGGTAAGTGGAACCATGCTGGTCACCCATTTGGGACAATCAACCGGATTGCCATTTCGAGTGGCTACCGTGGTAAGCACTTCGCTCGCTACATCATGTCAACCTTAATTTCAATCGCTTATGGTCATGGTGCTCGTGATCTGCGGATTTCCACTCATGAAAAGAACGCTCGGGTCCACAACCTGGTGTTGGACTTTGGCTTCGTTCAACGCGGGAAGGTCTACACTGGGCCATCTGATGATGACTTACGGGTCGCTTACGAATTAAACCTTGAATAAACCTGGTGAACCTCAATCGTACTGCCATAATTGGTGGTGCGATTTTTTCATAAGGAGAAGAACTAAATGGCAACACAAATATCACAGGCTGAACGACTAAGGGAAATTATGGGAATCCTTCGTCGCCATTCTTTTATCAGTAATTTCTATCATCAGACTAATCCAGATGAAGTTTTAGCAACCTTTCAGGAATTAGGACCAACTTTCATTAAATTAGGTCAGATGCTCTCAACTAGACCTGATCTCGTTTCTCCGGACTACATCAAGGCTTTGCGCACTCTCCAAGATAAGGTTCCAGCTGATGATTATGATACGGTCGCTCAGATTTTTCTCAATGAAACGGGCCAAACAACCGATCAAGCCTTTAAAACTTTTGAACATCAACCTTTCGCTTCCGCTTCTGTCGGGCAATGTCACTACGCAACCTTAGAGGACGGCACCAAAGTGGTTGTCAAAATCCAGCATCCCGCGGTTAGTCAGTTAATCAAGGTAGACTTAGCTCTCTTTAAAAAGGCAATCCGCCTTCTCAAGTATGTTCCTGGCGACCTCAGCGTCGTTGATTTTGATGCCGTGATGGACCAATTAGCTGCATCGCTGTTAAGCGAGGTTAACACCCTACATGAAGCAGAAAATAGTGAAAAGTTTTATCGGTTCAATAATGGTGACGGTATTATTGAAGTTCCCCGTGTTTATTTAAAAGAATGTCATCCCAAAGTTTTAGTAAATGAAGCCATGCCTGGTAAAAGCATTAAGGCTTTAATGAGTAAACCACTTCCTGATAACCCAGCAGCTGCTGAACAATTAACTGCTACCCGGAAAAAAGTTGCACAGGTGCTAGTTAAAAACTTTATTAAACAAGTTTTTGAGGACCACTTTTTCCATGCCGATCCACACCCTGGCAACATTCTTTTTCACACTGTTACCAAACAACAAAGTAATCCAACTCATGAATATGAGAAATCGTTTGGTAACACGACAATTCAATTTAGTACTAATCAAGTATTACCACCCTACCGACTGGTTTACTTGGACTTTGGAATGATGGGAACTCTATCTAATACAATGGCAGATGGCATTGCAGAGATTATTGTCGCCCTCACCACAAAGGATAACTACCGGATTAGTAAAGCGGTTCTTAATGTCTGTAATCGGACCGGCGAAGTTGACGAGCAAAAATTCATTCGCGAATTTGGCGTGCTTATTCATCCATACTTGAACGCCCAACTAGCAACGATCGATATTCCTAAGTTCCTTTATTCAATTACCCAACTTTGTCGTGATAACCACTTGCAACTACGACCAGAAGTTACCCTTCTTTTCAAGGCATTTGGAACCTTAGAAGGCACCATTGCCAAACTTGATCCTGATCTCTCAATGATGCAAGTTGCGCAACCATTTGCTTGGCACTATTTCAAGGAGCACTTTAACGTTAAGGAAGCGTTGATTGATCACGCCGGAACAATGTACCAGGGCATTGAAGCGACTTCCCAATTACCACAAAAAATGACTCGTACCCTTGACCAAATCGCAAGTGGTGAAGCACGAGTTAATCTGCATTACCTTGGTCAAAAGAAAGTATTTGACCGCTTTGATCAGTTAATGAATCGATTATTAATTGTCATCATGTTAGCTTCGCTCGTTTTATCATCATCGATCCTCGTAGTTGGTAGTCGAGATCGTCTCATTTATAAACTAGGCGTTGGCGGTTGGCTATTAGCTGTCATTGTAGCTATTATCTTAGTCATTTCGGCGCTCCATAAGCGATGGAAAAATCGACATTAATATTAATACCCCCATGGTTTTATTAACATCGACCATGGGGGTTACTGTATTTTTAATAGCATTTAGTCACACCGTTCGCCAGGCACACAATTGCAATCCACCATTTTTGGAGCTGTTTGGGCCTTTTGTTTCAATAAGGTTTGTAGTGTTTGAATATCAGACTGGCTAAGTTGATGCTCTTTGATAATATGTACTAACGTTGATCCAACGTGCATCTCACAAAGACTAGAAAATAATTCATCAGCAGCGGTGTTCATCGTTTCCTGTTCTGCTACCAACGGTTCATAGATAAAATGGCGCCCCTGTTGCGTAGTTTTCAAAACTTTTTTCTGTACTAATCGTCGTAAGAGCGTCTTAATGGTTGCCGGTTTCCAATCAACCTTTCGCTGTAAAATATCGATTACTTGAGTACTGGTAACCCTACCCAATGTCCACGCGATTCGCATGACTTGCCATTCAGCTGGGCTAATTTCTAAACTTTTACTCATAAGTTCACCTCATTGCAAAGTTTACGTGTGTAAATTATAAAAGTCAATTATTCCTTTATAAAATCAGTTACTAATTGCTTAATCTCGGGTAAACGTTGTCCTTCTAACATATGATCTTCACCGGGCAGTAAATGTAGCTGGCTCTGCGGTAAAATTACGTTGTATTTACGAGAAGCTTCGGGGGAGACAATTTGATCAGCCAGGCCATGAATTAATAATGCTGGTTTTGCAAAATGTTGCGCCGTCTCATAAATTGGCAATAATTGAGCTGTTCTAAAGTATTGCCCACCAACTGCTTGACCGTGAACGCTAACTTCCAATGGAATATGGTTGGAATCATAGTGAGTTCCCTGACATTCACCCTTTAAGGCATCATCTTTAAGAGTGGCTGCTGGTGCTAAAAGCACCAATTTATTAACAATGTCGCGATAGTAACCCGCCAACATCGAAGCAACAACGCCACCTTGTGAATGACCAATTAGATAAATTTGTTTGGCACCCATTTGCGAACGTGCAAAATCAATAATTTGCATGCCGTCTAAGATTTCACTCAAAACCGTCATTTCAACAAATTGTCCCTGACTTTCCCCACATCCAGCAAAGTCAAAACGGAGCGTTGGTATTCCGGCAGCGTTTAGCGTCGCTGATAAATCATATAGTAATTGTCCTTGCTGATAGCCACGGTTCCCTTGAAAACCATGGAAAAGAATTGCTACCTGCTGATTTTCTAAATGGTCAGTCCCCTCTAGAACTCCTCGTAAGGTTATACCATCTCGTTGCACTGCTACTTCCATAATTAAATCTCCTTTGTTTTTAAACTTAAAATTAAGTCATTAATGAATATTTTAACGCAAGATAATTGACATCTAGACTTAATTTAGTTTATTCTCATTGAATTCTCACAAAAAAATTGGAATTTTTTTAGTTTTTGACTTTATTTTAAATGTGTATGGTTGTATTATATCTATCGTGGTAAAGATATAAAGCCACCTGGCAAGGCTCTTCCCCGATCCTTGTTAGTAGAATAATATTAGCCACTGAATGTCAATATTCAGTTTTGATGATTGATGCTATTTTTACAATTAGCCACGTGAAACTAGTAATCAATTTATAAAAGGTTGGGCCAGATTGGGTTCAACCTTTTTATTTTGACAATTTTAGTTCTGGAAACCAAATTTGAATTTCTCGTTGAGCATTGGCTGCACTATCAGAAGTATGAACTACGTTGCGCATCACTCCATCCGGCCACTCACGGCCAAAGTCAGCACGGATTGTCCCAACAGTTGCATCGCCAGGATTGGTTGCACCTGCCATTTTACGAATTTCTTTCACAACATTAGTTCCCGCAACCACAATACCAGCAATTGGACCTTCCTGCATATAATGGATTAATTCCGGAAAGAAACTTTGATTAACTTTATCAGAATAATGACGTCGTAACTGATCCTCAGATGCTTCAATCATTTTCAGCGCAGTAATCTGGTAATTTTTTCGTTCAATTCGGGTAATGATTTCTCCAAGATGGTGACTTTGAATTCCATCTGGTTTGACTAGTACTAATGTATATTCTGTTTGAAACATAATTAATCCCTCTTCCGCTAAAACTATTTTTAGATTAGCATAATCGGTTATCTTTGCAAATCCGATCATTATTGGAATCTTTAAATTCATAAAGCTTTCTTTAAGTTTGTAATCACTTTGTAATAATGATAGAAACATTTGATAAAATTAATTTGTAATTTGAATTTATTCCTAGTTTGGAGGGATTCATCATGAAAAATGAAGCAATTCAAATTCTTAAGGGAACACTCATCATTGGAATCTCAACTGGTTTAGGATACATGATTGGTGATACTCTACAAAAATCAAATGTAATTAAAGCGTTGTATTGAAAGCGTTACCATGTTAATATAATTAACAGATGACATACTACTTTCATAAAAGGGGCTTGGTGGACTGTTCTATCCGCTATCAAGGCCCCTTTTATTTTATTGTAAGGAGAAAAAATGAAAGCATTAGTTGTTCCAGATAGTAATTGTCATAGTATTAAAAATTTACAAATTATGAACGTACCTGTGCCCACCGTTACAAACAATCAAGTCTTAGTTAAAGTCCATGCAGTTGGCTTGAATCCTGTTGACTATAAAATTGTTGAAAGCGGAATTGATAGTTGGACATACCCCCACCCGCTCGGCTTGGATGTCGCAGGAGAAATTGTCGCAATTGGCAGTCAAGTTAATGACTGGCAGATTGGCGATCGAGTGTCAGGACACGGCAACCTTTTTAAAGCAGGTTGTTTTGCAGAGTACGTGAGTGTTCCGGAATATCAACTGGCAAAGTTGCCGGAAAACGTTAGTTATGAGCAAGCGGCGGCCCTCCTCTGTGGAGCCTTAACCGCCTATACAGCCATTAACCGCAAACCTAACCTTACTAACGTCCAGACTGTTTTAGTGCATGGTGGTGCCGGAAGCGTTGGAAGCCTAGCAATTCAATTCGCCCAACTACACGGTTTACAGGTTTTAACTACGGTTTCAACAAAGAAAATTCCGTTTGTCCGTCAGCTTAACCCTGACGTAATTATTGATTACCAATCCGAAAATGTTGATCAAAAAATTGCGAATTATACTAACGGCCATGGAGTTGATTTAATTATTGATACAGTTAGCAAAACGGAGGCCGAACGCGATTTGCACCGACTAGCATACAACGGCACATTAGTAACAATTGTAGACGTTCCAGAAATTGATGCAGATCTAATGTTTGATCACGCCTTAAACTTGTCAACGGTTAACCTAGGTGGTGCGCATGGTTCAGATAATCCTTTTCAGCAAGCTGATCTTGGTCATATGAATTCTGAAGTATTAGCGCTTCTTAGTGATGGTAAAATTGATCCACTAATTGAACGCGTCTTGTCGTTTGATGAAATCAAATATGGACTGCAGTTAATTAAGGATCACCGAGTAACTGGAAAATTGGTGGCAACAGTTACTGACTAATTGACTTTTGTTGTTCGCGTTTTCCATAATCAAGTTGTTCGTCATGAAAATCACGAATTGCTTTTCGGTGTTCGGAGAGGATGAATCCACCCCACTTCATCTTGCCCCGATCGTGGTAGTAATATTTAAAAAAGTTTTCCGCCACTTGGAATGTTTCTTGATCATTGTAATAGCGCATTATTGATTAACCTCCTGACTTAATCTCCGTTGCTCTTTACGACTAAAATGATAATAAACAAAGGTAAAGTGGTATTTAGTCCGAATTTCATTCAAAATAATGATTAACTCGTCGAAGGAACAGTTACTCACCTGACCGAGAGGAATTGACCTCGTAAAATGGTGTGGTCGGCGAATATTAAAAAAGAAAGTATAGCCGGTTTTGGGTGCATAGTAATTAACGATGATCCAGTAACGAACCTGCACAATATTGTTTTTAAAATAGCGATCTAGCTGACCAATAATTTTTTGGCCGGCTTTTTTAGTCCAAACTTTGTCCACCACTGTGACCACCTACCAATTTACTTCTCGCGATAAAGGTTGCCCCCTTCTCAAGGCTTGACGCCCGCATAATTGATGTTTTTCCAAACCGATGCCGTAATTCATCCATCGTATTTTCTAACTTAAGGCGTTTCGTAACGTGAGAATGAAAAAGATCCAATTGTTCACCCACGCGGCTGGATAATCTGGTACAGGCGATCCCTAGATGGCGAACGGCAGCATGACCATCCCAATATTTCTCAAATAACCAGATTACCTGCTCATTGATCTGATTAGTTTCGGCTGTCGAAACTGGTAATTTTAATGAATGGGCAAAACCAGTCTGACCATTCTCATCAACCACATTCATTGAATAGCTCACAAATAAGTGAATACCCTGACACTGCTTGTTTTGTGCGCGTAATCTGGCCGCCACTTGCGCCCCAATTTCCTTTAAAACAACTTCAATTTCTGCTCGCTGGTGATAATCACGGGGTAATACTTGAGAATTACCGATACTTTGATGACGAGTTCTGACCTGCTGCATCATTTGAGTTCGATCAATTCCCCATGCCGTGGCATACAATTGGGTTCCCATAATACCGAGCTGTGCCTTTAAATAAAACGGATCAGCGTGGGCTAAATCATCAACGGTATAAATGTTTAAACGATTTAGACGGGCGGCCGTACGATGATTAATTCCCCAAACATCTGTTAAATTCGGGATAGGCCAAATTTTACTAGGAACCGTCTGATTAGTAATCACACCGATAAACTCTCGATTATGCTTAGCATAGCAATCTAAAGCAATTTTTGCTTGGAGGGGATTATTGCCCAATCCGACCGTCAAAACCAATTGTTCTCGTGCTAGTACTTCCTGTTGGATTTGACGAATAACCGCCAGAATATTATTGCCAAAAAGCCGCCAGGAGTGGGTTAAATCCAGTAAGGATTCATCAATGGAATATGGCATTAGGTCCTCATCGGCAACATATTCATTAAAAATGCGATTAACTGCGGCATTTTTCTCAATGTATAAATTCATTCTTGGCGGCACCACGATTAAGTCAGGATCATCTGGCAAATCACGGCGCCGATTAACATTGGTAATATGGTAACGCTGCTTAGCCATGGGGGATGAAGCAAGAACTAAACCACTCCCCGTATTGGCCGCTTCAGACATTACAACCAAAGGTGTGGTTAATGGATCAAGGCCGCGTTCGGTACACTCTACAGTGGCGTAAAAGGACTTATTATCAATAAAAGCAAATACGCCGGCCGGTTCTTCTTCTGTAATCATTTGCTCACCTCACGAACATTTGTTCAAATAGAATTATATTATATTAAACATGCGTTCGTAAAGTGCAAAATAAAAAAGTAACCCAATTTTATGAGTTACTTTTTTAAATTAGCCTTTGTATTCTAAAACATTTTTGTTAGTTCCAGTTGTAAAGGTTTCGTGGAAGTTTTCAAAACTAATCGAGATCATGTCTTCCAGTGCTGGTTCAGTAAATGAACCCATGTGTGGTGTTAAGAGTACCTTTGGATAAAGTTTAGCTAAGTCACGAACGTCAGCATTTGGAATGTCATCTACAGAATCAAACTGGTGACCCATAATATCCTTTTCATCCACAGTAACATCACCAGCATATCCGGCAATTTCACCATTCTTAACTGCTTCCAAAATAGCCTTCGTATCTGCAATTTCGCCCCGCGCAGTATTTACTAAGATGGCTGACTTCTTCATCTTCTTTAAGAAATCTGCATCAATGAAGTTTTCGTTTTCACCAGGGAAATATGGAATATGAACGGAAACAATATCACTTTTTGCCAGAACATCATCCAATGGTTCAAATTCCACGTATTCTGCTGCCTGCTTAGAAGGATGGGAGTCTGAAGCCAGAACCTTCGTCCCCATTCCAGAGTATAACCGAGCTTCAGCTGTCCCAATCTTACCAGCACCGATAATCCCCACCGTTGATGAATGGATTTCTTTACTAAACAGATTTGGTGTTACTTTGAAATTCCCAGCAGCACTGTCAGTAGTTGCAATACTAGTGTGACGGAACAATTGCATTCCTAGAGTCATTGCTAATTCAGTAACCGCATATGGTGAGTAATTAGGTACTCGAGCAATTTGAATTCCTAATTCCTTAGCAGCCTTTAAATCGATGTGGTTGTAACCCACGGAACGCGTAAAGACGTACTTAATTCCGTAATCTTCAGCAAAGATTTTAAGGTTCTTGGCTGATGCGGCACAGTTGCCCCGAATTAAAATTGCATCCATGCCCTTAGCTTCATCGACGTTGTCATCAGTTAGAAACTCAGTCACTAACTTTAAGTCAAAGTCATACTTGTTTAATTTTTCAAAGTATGGTTCTTCAATTGGTCGAACCCCATAGCAAACGATTTTCATGATGATGCTTCCCTTCTTCAATACTTAAATCTTAGTGAAAAATACCTGCTGATTGGAGAATCCCTAACAATGCAATCCAGATCGGCATCATAACAACTGCCGAGACGGTTGATAATAATGATGCATTAGAAGTCAAGACCGCTTCACGATCGTAGCTAATTGCATATGCTGCTGCCACCGTTGCCGTTGGCGTTGCCATCATAATAA
This sequence comes from Limosilactobacillus sp. C0001E2, assembly GCF_056590915.1. Taxonomy (NCBI): domain Bacteria; kingdom Bacillati; phylum Bacillota; class Bacilli; order Lactobacillales; family Lactobacillaceae; genus Limosilactobacillus; species Limosilactobacillus sp. C0001E2. The sequence goes on from NZ_JBWPXC010000001.1 coordinate 150,268, forward strand.
CAACTGTCGCAATGGCAACGTAGTTTAATGGCAAGATGTGAACCGCATTTAAGATCAAGAGGATTACCAAGTTTAGTAATGGCACAATGATAACCTTGTTGAATGAGTAGTACCAAGAAAGCTTGTTAGTAACGGCTTCTTTAATCGAGATTGAACCTAAGGTACAACCAATCGCTAACCATGCCAATGGTGAAGCAAGTGATGATAAGTAATTTAATGGACGCCAGAGCCAAACTGCAGTTTGATCAATCCGGTAGAAAGCCACTTGTGTCATTCCTCCAGCGGCAACCCCGTTTTTCATTAATGGAACCGTAATTGTTGGCATCAGTGGCTGAATCAACCAAAGAATGAACCCAAGTAAAGTAGCAATTACGATTGGGTTTAAGAACATCTTCTTGATGTTGTCTTTTTCCATCTTTAATCCAGACATCTTAATGTAGGCATAGGAGTAAAGGAAGATCCGGTAACCGATGTTGAAAATGGAGCTATAAAGAACCCCTTCTGCACCGTAGATAGCTCCAACAATCGGAATCCCAAAGAAAGTAGTGGAACCGAACGTCGTTAAGATTCCCATTACCTCTTTCCGATCACGCTTTTGACCAGAGTAAAGCAATGGTGAGATGAAAATGAGGAGAATGTAAATTACAAATCCCCAAATTAAAACTCCAATTCCTTGATGCATCGACTTTTCATTAATTGGTTGCATAAAGGAATTAAAGGATAGTGCCGCGATGGCAACTGATAATACAACCTTGGTTAATACTTTACCGAAGTTTGGACCAAAGACGCCCCGCTTCCGTAAAAAGAACCCAAGTAAAATAATAAAAATGGTTGAAGTAATTGCGCTAACGATCGCTTGATTCGTGAACGTCTTAACAATTGCACTGCCGATATTCATAATCTGTCCCCCTGAGATTAGATAATGATTTTAAATTAACGATAATTGCAAATATTGTGCAACAATAACCTTTCTCACAATCAATACAGTTTGTCGACAACTTGTATACAAGCAATATACTAACAAACTTCTTTTATAATTCAACCCTTTTTCGCAATTTTTGTGGTGCTTTTCACAAAGTTTAACGCAATCAGTTGATTTAATGCGCTAATTACTTAAAATTTCACTAAATTAAAAACGACGCTTCGCCGATATTCACCAGCAAGACGTCGTTCGTGATTATATTAAAAGTAAGCTTGTTTAAAGTAAATCAATGCTTGGGTAACCGCCAAAATTGCAATAATCCACCTCATCAGCTTTGCAGAGACATGGCGGACAACAATTGGACCCAGGTAACCACCAATGAACATACCAATCGCCATGGGGATTGCATCCCACCATAAAATGTGCGAGGTAAAAGCATAGATTAGCAAAGCCGCAAGGTTGGTAAATGCCCCCACCGCATTTTTCAATGCGTTCACCACGATAAATTTTTCTTCAGTCAAATATGTTAACAGTACTAAAACAACAATTCCGCTGGCTGCACCAAAGTATCCAGCATAAATCCCAACTAGTACCAAACAAACAGTATAGAAAACCTGTTCCCAGACGGTATGTTGACGCCGCGGATTAGGCTGATGTTTACCTGATATTAAAACCAAACTTCCGGCAATCAGGATGAAAAATGGCACAACTTTTTCAAAGATCGCGCTCGGAAATGCCAATAATAGCCAACATCCGATGGCAGAACCAATCACCGTAAAGAATGCGTAGTATAAAACTTGTCGCCAATAACCATGTAACTCACGTAACGAACCTAAAATTGATCCCAGGCTTCCCCAGATCAAGGCCCCGTCATTTGTAACGTTAGCTAATACTGGTGGCACCCCTACACTAAGCAATAACGGATACGAGGCCAGCGAAGCAAATGAAGCTGCTGAAGCTAAAATTCCGGCCACGACCCCGCCGGCAATTAAATAACAAATGGTACCAAACGATGGAATTGCAAACATACTAAAACTCCTTTCTAGTCATTTAAATAATTCAAATAAGAACGGACTGAATCGTATACCCGTTGCAAATGATAGGCTAACGCTTTTTCAGCTTCATCCAGATTACGCTGACGAAGCCATTTGATAATTTCCTTATGTTCCTCCAATGAGCGACTCATCCGATTAGGATTATAGGAACTAACGTGGCGCGTCCGTGCCGTTTGTGCCTTTAAAATACTGAGAAACTGCGCTAACCGGGGATGCCCAGCAATATGAGTAATTAACTCGTGAAAATCAGTATCAACTTGTAAGTATTCATCCCAGTCTTCTTTAGCAGCAGCCTGCTCAAAGGCCTCTTCCAACTCATTTAACTTAACAATTGGAATCAGATTAATGGTCTTTTTTAACGCAAAAGTTTCTAATAGGCTCCGTAATTCATAGACCTCTTGCACTGCATCTACCGTTAATGGGGCAACCACATTTTCGCGCCCGCGCATTTCAATTAAGCCATCCGCTTCGAGCTGCTTTAGTGCCTCCCGAACCGGTGTCCGACTCATATTCAACTTATCGGTAATCTGATTTTCAGAAATTACTTCATTGGGCCGAAATTGGTTATGAACAATCTCGCCCCGAATATACTCGTACGCTTCTTCTTTTCTCGTCATGACTAACTCTCTCTTAGATTTTAGTTAATTGGATACTTTACCGTCAGTTCTTGAACTCCATTCCGAACTGCCTGCTTGGTTTCTTCATCTGGTTCATTCAACATTTGGACAATTAAATCGGCTACTTTGCGAACATCGGCTTCCTTAAAGCCCCGGCTAGTAACTGCAGGAGTCCCAATTCGTAACCCACTCGTCACAAATGGACTTCGTTGATCATTTGGAATTGCTTCTTTGTTAGTAGTGATGTTAACACTGTCCAGTAATGCTTGGGCATCCTTACCCGTTAAACCAGTATCGGTAATATCAAGGACCAGCAAATGGTTCTCAGTACCACCAGAAACTACCCGAACATTGGCCGACTTATTAAATTCATCCGCCATTGCTGCCGCATTTTTAACCACTTGGGCAATATAATCATGAAATTCTGGTTGTAAATCTTCATAAAAAGCCTGCGCCTTCCCAGCAATCACGTGTTCCAGCGGTCCACCTTGAATTCCCGGGAAAAGCGCTGAATTAATCTTTTTACCGATTTCTGGTGATTTGCTCAAAATCATTCCGCCACGCGGCCCCCGTAAAGTCTTGTGAGTCGTCGTAGTGACTACATCCGCTACTGGGACTGGATTGGGGTGCATCCCGGTAGCTACTAATCCAGCAATGTGCGCCATGTCAACCATTAAGTAGGCACCAACTTCATCTGCAATTTCCCGGAACTTCTGCCAATCAATGATTTTACTGTAGGCTGATGCCCCTGCCACGATTAACTGCGGTTGGATATTCACGGCCAGTTCACGAATCGCATCATAATCAAGCTCTTCCGTTTCTGGGTTTAATCCATAGCCATACGATTGGTAAATCTTACCGGAAAAGTTGACCTTAGAGCCATGGGTTAAATGCCCACCAGCATCCATCCCCATCCCTAAAATCGTATCACCTGGTTGTAATAGGGCTTGGTAAACCGCCATATTGGCTTGGGATCCTGAATGTGGCTGAACATTAGCAAACTCAGCACCAAATAACTGCTTAGCGTAGTCAATAGCCAATTGTTCGACTTGGTCAATGTATTGGCAGCCACCATAATAACGCTTGTTTGGGTAACCTTCCGCATACTTGTTGGTCAGAACCGAACCTTGAGCAGCCCGCACCGCATCTGAAACGATGTTTTCTGAAGCGATCAATTCGATCGTTTTTTGCTGACGTTGTTCTTCATGATGAATAGCTTCCCATAAAGCCGGTGATTTTCCTGCGTATTGCATGGCAATTCCCCCTTATTAAAACTTCGGTGAATATAAACAGCAAGTTTATTATACTAGATCGGTCCCTAAAAAACACTAACGGACGTTGCTCTTCTTTGAACAACGTCCGCATTTACTATTAATATCTGAATGACTAGCCTAAGTTTTTCTTGAAGAATTGATCAATTTTAGCAAACGGAATATAGTCATGGTCACCGCCATCGTATAGGTCAGTGTGCGTGGCATTTGGTACAATCAATAATTCTTTATTGTCGCTCTTTAATTTCTTAAAGGTATCCTCACCCATGTAACGGGAGTGAGCCTTTTCACCATGCACGATTAATACAGCATTCTTTAAGTCTTCCGGGTGAACCAGGATCTTAGTATTCATCCATCCTGTTTGACTTTGTAGAACCCAACCATCATTTGAGTTAACTGAACGCTTATGGTAACCACGCTTGGTCTTATAGTAAGCACTGTATTGCTTAACAAAATCTGGTTGGTCGTCAGGAGCTGGGTAGTCATAGCAACCGCCAGCCTTAGCTAAACTCTTGCTACCATATTCTTTGGTCCGTTGTTCAGCAATTTGCTTCTTACTTGCGTAACGGTCATCGGCAGTGTCCTTATCAAAGTAACCCCAGGCACCTACCCGTGGCATATCGTACATGGTAACCGCAGCAGTCGCCTTAATCCGTGGATCCATTGCAGCAGCATTTAATGAAATACCACCCCAACCACAGATACCAATAATGCCGATTTTTCCTGGATCGACATTATCTAGATTACTCAAGTAATCAACGGCCGCTTGATAATCTTCGGTGTTAATATCTAATGAAAATACATCTCGGGCATCACCACCACTTTCACCAGTAAATGATGGATCGAAAGCAATGGTTAAATACCCTTTTTCCGCCATTGTTTGCGCGTAAAGACCACTAGATTGTTCCTTAACCGCCCCGAATGGTCCTGCAACTGCTAAACCCTCATAATCCTTCGGTGTATATTGATCAGCTGCTAGGGTAACACCGAAATGGTTAGTAAAGGTTACTTTCTGATGATCAACTTTATCACTATTTGGGAAAACTTTATCCCATTCTTGGGTTAAATGTAATTTCTGCATATTTTTCCTCCTTATTAACAATTAATCAGACTTTTATATTTCTTCAATTGCCCGACTAACTGGTGTATCTCCATCCTCAACATCAAAAGCTTTGCGGATGGTATTATCATTTCCAAGCGAATCAACAATTAATGTAGCAACGTTGGCACGACTAGTATAGTTATGTGGCAGGTAATCGCCGATCGTAACTTTCCCAGTTCCTGGCTCATTGGTTAAGTTTTCTGGCCGTACAATGGTGTAGTCCAAGCTAGATTGTTGTAATAGTATATCAGCATAATACATGGCTGCACTATATTCTTCCCACTCATCCATCCACGCAAGCTTCTTTTCATCGTGGAAGTGTTGAATAGCACCAGCACTCACTAGGACTACTCGTTTAATTCCAGCCTGTTCAGCAGCTTGGTAGATCTTAACCTTACCATCAAGATCAACCATCCAACCACCACCAATGGAAATCACAATTGCATCAATATTATCAAGACTCTTTTTGATTTCAGTAACTGACTGGCGAACATCAACCACTCTTGCTTCAATCCCTTGATCTGTAAATTCTTTAACTTGTGACTGACTCCGCACACCAGCAACCGGTGTAAAATCAGCATTTTCTTTCAATTGTGCTACTACTTGACGACCAGTTTGTCCATGGGCACCAATAACTAAAATATTTTTCATCAAGGTTACCTCCAAACAGCTCTAAGCATTTTTAGTAAAGATCAGGTGGACACCACCATCGGCTAATTTGGTTGCTGATTTAAATACAAATTGCTCATTTGCAAAATTCCCGAGCGTATTAAAAGACGATTGAATCGCATTATCACCACTCACAAATGGAGCAATCACCAATGAAATTTCATCAACTAATCCCGCCCGAAGAAAGGCACCATTAATCGTTGCACCACCACATAAGGCAATTGTATCTAAGTTAAAGTATTGCCTTAACTTCAGTAACGCCTCATTTAAATCCAGATCTCGCTCGCCACAAATCAAGTACGGGATTTCCATTGACCGCAAAAATGATAAATATGCTTTAGGCGCTTGTTTAGTTAGCACTTCAACTGCTCGACTCTTCTTTCCACCATAGTCGAAATAATTACGCTCCCAACCTGCACGACCGTAACGATCAAAACTAACATCATAGGTTTCAGCATGAAAATCTTTGGGAACCCAATCTTCATACTCTAATTTTGAACCATCAAACTGTTTCAAATCAGGGTGGCCTTTAGCAGCATAAGCATTTACTGTTGTGATTCCATTGGCGTTAGCCGGACTCAATTTAAACAATTCATTTGAATAATATTTACTTGATGGTTTAGCTGCTTGTTGTTGTTCAAACGGGCCATCTATTTTCCCATCAATTGAGACACGCATATGGACGATAACTTTTGCTCGCTTCATCTTATTCATCTCCTAATGTTATCTTTGCCTTCGAAAGGTTATAAAAAAGAAGGATTGAAAATAATCCCCCATTTTATGTCCAAATTAGGCCAAATTCTTCTTAAAGAAACTTTCAAACTTGTCAAAAGGAATCTTATCCATTTGATCGTAAAGATCTGTATGAGTAGCATTTGGTACTAATACAAGTTCTTTAGGATCACTCAAACGCTTGTAAGCATCTTCTGCCATGTAACGTGAGTGCGCATTAGCACCTGTAACAATCAGTTTAGGAGCGCTAATCTTCTCAATCCGTTGTTGGAGTGGGAAGTTGTAGTAACCCCATGGGCTAGTAGCATCCCAAATCGCAGCAGAGTTAATTGCCCGTGGATGGTAAGCACGCTTTACATAATAGTTAAAAAATTCAGTCGTAACTGGATCAGCAGCAGCTGGCAATTCATCTGGGAATAATTTATTTGCCCGAACTGGTTGACCATTTTCATCAAATGGTAATTCATGGAAGCCACCAACATGTGTATCGTTATCAACATCTTCCCAGCGAATGTCAGCTAAATACTTCTTTTCGCGGTCACGTTCTTCTTCAGTCTTTGAGTTATTCAAACCAGACCACATTGATTCTGCCATGTCATACATTACTGAAGTAGCAACGGCCTTAATCCGGACATCAATTGAAGCCGCAGTTAAAACATGGGAACCTAAACCACAAATACCAATTGCCCCAATCTTTTCACGATCAACATACTTTTGGGTACCAAGGAAATCAACAGCGGCCGAGAAGTCTTCAACAAAAATATCAGGTGAAGCAACATTACGAATATCACCAGAACTTTCACCAGTAGTGGATTGGTCAAATGCTAAGGTTACAAAGCCTCGTTCATCAAGTGTTTGGGCATATAAGCCACTTGCTTGTTCCTTAACTGCACCAAACGGACCAGAAATCACGATTGCTGCATACTTCTTTGTTTCATCAAAATTTTCTGGCAAATAAAGGTTCCCAGCGATCATAAAACCATAACGGTTTTGGAAACGAACATCTTTTACTTCAATTTTTGGATCAACATTGAATACGCGAGTGTCTTCTGCTAATGGTTTTACACTATACTTCATTTTTCTAGTCTCCTTTAAATATCTTGTTTAATTGGTCGAATAATTACTTCATTAATGTCAGCATTATCTGGCATGTCGATCGCGAATTCGATTGATCGAGCAACGTCATCAGCCTTTAAGCCGACTTCTTTTTCAAAATTAATTTCTGCTTGCTTATTTTCTGGATTATTAATGGAATTGTATAATTCTGTCGCTACCGAACCCGGTGAAACGATGGTAGTTCGAATCCCATCATTATGGTGTTTCTGGCGTAATCCTTCAAAGATTGCCCGAACTGCAAATTTTGAGCCATTATAAACGGCCAAATTTGGAATAACCACGTGACCCGCAACCGAATCAGTAGCGATAATCTGGCCACTCTTTTGCTTTACCATTACCGGTAGGACGGCCGCAATTCCGTTCAAAACACCCATGACATTTACATCAAGAATCTGTTGCCATTCATCATATGCACGATTGATTAATGCATTAACTGGCATCACTCCTGCATTATTGTAAAGAACGTCAACCCTGCCAAATTTTTCAACCGCCGCATCTATTAGTGCTTGAACTTCTTCTTTTTTAGTGACATCAACCTTTTTTACTAAGATTTCTGCATCGGGAAATTCAGCCTTCAGTGATTCTAGTCGGTCTACCCGACGCGCACCAATGACTAACTTAGCATGTTGCTTAGCCAATCGACGTGTGGTTGCTTCTCCAATCCCACTTGAAGCCCCAGTAATTACAACGACTTTATCTTTAATCATTCTATTTTCCTCCTTTAGCATCATGAGTAATAATTGATCCAGACTTAATCACTGAACCATCCGTAATCTTAACGTCTGGCAAAATCGTAACGTTTCCACCAATCCTGACATTATTACCAACTATGATTGATCCTTGCTCAGTACCATCGACTGTTAAAAGTGATGAGCCAGGCCCAATTTCAACGTTGTCACCAATCTTGATTCCCGCCTTATCTGCCATCATGACATTACAGCTAACTGAGACATTTTTACCAAGTTTGATATTCCGACCATAGTCACTATAGAACGGTAATAAAAATTGATTACTATCGTCTAATTGATAACCCAAAATTTCACTTAGTAACTGCTTAATCTGTCGCTTATTCAAACAGGATGTATTGAGATGCTGCAGTAACCGTTGGTTTTGTTCTAATAATCCTTGATCAACATTAACTTTGTTTAACAATTATTACTCACCTCCATTTATTAACTGTCTTTATTATATTTAACGAGATCTTCAATGTGAAATACTTATATATTTTAGCTATTAATAGTTTTTAGTTATAGTTTGCCCATTAAAAAATCACCAGTAGAATACTGGTGATTCATCAATTATTTAGCTTGATCATTAATGTATGGTGTATTTTGCTTATTCCGTACCTTTTGTGCATGATCCAGAATATACCGATTAATTAGATCAACGATTTGCGTGTTTTGTGGTAAATCAGAATGCTGAGCATTATCACCAGATACCATGATTGTTGTAAAATGTTTAACTTGGTTTTGATAAATATATCGGCCAGTTAACACACTATTTAAGGGCACCAAACCATCCGAAGTAAAGGTTTGGGTTCCCGCCACTAAATAAACATTCATATTTTTGGGCAACCGTTTACGATATTTAATAAAGTCTGCCAGCATTTTTGTCTGATGATTCATCGACTTTTCATTAAAGTTATACGGTGAACCGATCATCATTAATTTCTTGATCCGTTCCGTTTGCTGGTAACGGGCATAGTAATGCTCTAAGAAATAAGTATAGATTAGCCCTCCATTGGAATGGCCAATTGCTTTGAAATTGTTAAAGTTATATTGTTTGGTTAACTCACGGAATGCTAAATTAAACCACCGTGCCTGCTGCTGGATATTGCTATAACCATCGTGGTTATTCTCGAATCCAACTACAATTATCGGTTCATTGTCATTCGGACGAATTCGACCAGAATACTGAATTTTATCATCCTTCATGACCTTTACCTTTAAAAGGCTGTGGGGATTCTTCCGGCGTCGATTCAGTTGATTAACTAAGCGATCAAAGCTATTAACGGACGCTGAACTACCCGGAATCATAATGACCGGTGACATTTTTGCATTATGCCATTTGGTCAAATTGTTAACATTGCGCTGAGACCATGATAAGGAAAGGACAATTAAAATAATCGTTAAGATAATTGAACAAATACTAATAATCCAGACTTTTTTACTACTCTTCATGGTCCACACCTGCCTTTACAATAATTTCTTCAGCAATCCGGACAAAGGGAACATAAATTAAAACGTCGACGACGATTAGGATGATGGATAAAATAAAGACACCCCTGTTTCCGTTGGTACCAACCAGTGCAATTAACGGCGCCGGTGTCCCTGCTGGAACTGGATAAATCGCTGCTGGAACCCAGTTTAGACTCAAAAGCACCCCTGAAACTAACATATTGACTAATGGTGCCACCACAAATGGAATGAAAAAGATTGGATTATATAAAATTGGTATCCCTAACATCATCGGATAATGATCATTAAAGATTGCCGGGAATAATGACCATTGGGCCACCCGTCGGTAACGCTTTTGGTGAGAAACAATGAAAATCGCGATGATTAGTGCTAGTACACAGCCACTTCCCCCAAAGTTGGCAAAGCTGTGAAAAATCGTGGTGTCAGTATACTTAAACGGTGCATTCCACGCTGATCCAGAACGGAGTGCATGCATCAAATTGGCCCATGACGGGGCATCCGTAAATGATGGACTGTTGATAAACGGACCACCAATCGCTAGAAATGCTAATATATCTGTTAACATCCCTAAGCCAATTACGTACCAAAAAGCCCGTCGACTAGAGTTGATGGTAATAAAGCTCGCCACATAGGTCGGTACTGATAGTCTTGCAAGGAGGCTCAGCAATAAATTAATCAGTGTCGCAATAATAGCGATAATAATGATTGGCTTTACCAACTCACTCAACTTTTGCTGATAACTTTTGGCAAACAGTACCAAGAGGCGACCACAAAAATAGCCAACTATAATGGCAAATAGCATTCCTTCTGATAAAAAATAATTATTAAAGCTCAAACTATCTTGAGTTGTTGTTTGGTAGGCAATAATCAAGAAGGCAAAAAGACCAACCGCACCGCCACCAGGAATATTTTTACCATACGCCTTAATCGTATAATGAGTACTAAAAAAGACTGCATATAAAGAAATTAAATTAATGGTACATTCAAAAATGATTTGACTAATTGTCCCTAATTGTTGGTATAACGGTAACCATTGTTTCAAATTAAAAATCGTCGCAATATACCCGGAATTAGAGAGAAAATTAAATCGCAAGACGGAGGCAAAACTCCCGCTGCGTCCTTGCCGACCTTGTTAGGATCAATATCGACAGCCGCAACTAATTTAACGGACTTGCGTTCACCAATCATCCGAACGGCCGCTCGACCAACGTTACCAAGGCCCCAAATAATGACTTTATATTGCTTCATGATTGTCGCTTCTTTCTGTTGAAACCGGTGCAACAAAAATGATGATTTAGCTAAACTTATTTAAAGAAATCCGGATCCTTATATTCTGGGTTTGGGTAATGGTAGAATCCTTGGCCCGATTCAACACCCGTGTGACCTTCATCGATCATCTTCTTCAAATTATCCGCAATCTTTTTAGCGAGTGGATCCTTGGTTTGTTGATATTGATTATTCACAATTTCGTAGGCAGTCCGAAGACCAACCACGTCCAAAATCATGAACGGTCCCATTGGCGAGCCATTTGAAATCATCCAGTCCTTATCAATTGTGTGCGGATCTGCGATGCCGTTTGCCCAGAGGGCTTGAGCAGCGTTCAGTAATGGAATCAATAATGCATTCATGACGTAACCATGGTTTTCCTTATTCAAAACCACTGGCACCATCTTGATGTCACGGGCGAACTTGATTATGGCGTCCTTCACTTCTGGTAACGTCTGGTCCGTGCCGACAATTTCAGCCACGTTGTGCGACCAGATATGGTTAGCAAAGTGCATGTGCAAGAACCGTTCCGGGAAATTCGTAAACTTGACTAATTGACTAGGAACAAAGGTCGATGAATTACTTGCGACAATTGTCTGGTCAGGAAGAACTTCGCCTAATTCTTTGTAAAAGGCTCTTTTGATTTCGACCGATTCAGAAACTGATTCAATTATTAAATCAGCGTCCTTGACTGTTGCGGCGAGATCATTACTAATGTCGACAATATTATCCATCGCCGCTTGATAATCGGCTTCCGTTGCGTGCATGTCTTGCATAAATGGCGCTTTAATGCTGGCTAACCGCTTTTCAGCCCGGTCAACGTGCCGGTTCCAAATCTTAACTTGAAAACCACACCGCGCGGTTTGAAAGGCAATTTGACTACCCAACACACCGGCTCCAGCTACGACAACATTTTTAATTTCCATTATGTCAGCCTCCTTCATTGTAGTAACTTCTCAACAACTTCATTATACTATGTGAACGTTTACAATGATAATTACCGGCTGGCAAAGTTGGTATAATGGTCCAAAAAGGAACAATTGGAGAGAAATGATGAAAGCTTTATCGATTCGCCCAGATGCGGCGCTAGATATTACGTTGGGACAAAAAGTCGAGGAATACCGGACGTGGAGTACCCCCTACCGTGGCGATCTGCTGATTTGTAATACCGCCAAGAAAATTCACGGGACGGTCCCCGGCTATGCTCTGTGTGTAGCAAAAATCTATGATGTGATCGAACGTCGCGATGCGGATGGTAAATATTATGCCTGGAAGATTGCGCCTTTTACTAAGGGTGGCTCGTACTGGATCGAACCAATTAAAGTCAAAGGTCAATTAAAATTATTCAATGTCGATGACCGTTTGATCCACCCGGCTCCCTTTAGTCGGATTGATAGCAAAGTTGCTGCCAAGTGGTTGATGGAGAAAGTGGAACCGTTGGTGTATTAGTCTGTTGAGATTTTAATGCAAAATAACACCCCCAGAACCAATTTTTAGGTTTCGGGGGTGTTATTGCGTCCTAATTTTAAGTGCAGTTACAATCAACTACTTAATGTTTTGCTTATAAATACTAGTCCAACCGCAAAGAGAATACTGCTTCATCGCTGAATCATCATTTTTAGAATCATCAAAAAATCCAGTATCCGCAAACAAGTCCATTTCTTCTGTAGCTCCTTGAACAGTACCAGTTGGCCCACTTTGATTAATGATAGATTCAAAAGTATATTCTGTTCGTTGAACTTTATTGCCAGACTCAGGTTTCCATTCACTAAAAATAATTGGTGAGCCATCCGAAGTTGTCTTTTCCAACGTATTCCCCTGAACCATATTAGCTTGAATAATCACTTTAGCACTATCAAGGACATGCTGATTAACCTTACCAGCAAATTTATCGTTAATGATCCGACTGTATTCCAGATTAAATGTTGTAATCATATTCATTACTAACATCTCAACATTGTCTTCAAGCAGTTCTACGCCGTACAAGGTTGATAAGGCGAGCAAGCTTTTATTGTTAAACGACTTTACCGATGTACTTTGACCCATTGCAACTTTGAGTTTTCTCTTTAATAGCTCAACCAGAAAAACACCTTCTCCTGCAGAAGGTTCAAAAAATGTCGCCTGTAAATCATTGATTTTAGTTTGTATTTCTGGCTGATCCAACATCAAATCAACGATTCGTTGGGGAGTAAACACTTCACCATGATCCTTTACCCGGTCAGATGATTTAATTATCCGTTCAGTCATTACTTGATCCCTTTTCTTTTTGAAATATTTTTCTCATCATATTAGGTAATTCTTGAATTAAGGCAATTATCTGCTCTTGGGTTTGCCGAATCCCATACTTTGTAGCTCTACCATTACCTCTCTTTTCAAGAATACCCTTTACAATTAATTCTTGTAATGATTTATCTACTTTAGATCTGGTCAACCCAGTCCTTTTTTCGATTTCCTTATGGCTTAATTCTTGACTTGGATAACTCACGATGGCCTTCAAAAGTAGTCGCTCTCTTTTTGAGATTTCTTTTCCTGAAAAAGAGTCAGCATAATCAACTTTCCAAATTCTCAGTGCTGTACCATGATAATCAGAACTTATTTCGGGGTTTCGAAAATTATTAACTACAGCAGATTCATAAATTTTTTCTCCACCATGTCCTGCCCGTTCACTTTCGCCAAGCTGAACAAATAATTTAGAGATTACCGGATTTCGTGATTTGGTCATATTGGTAGTGAAAAAAGAATTTACTGGTACCAACATTCTACCTGGATTAGTAAATTCATAATAATTAACCTTCACAAGCGCTCGCAACGGATCCTTTCCATAATAATTCGCGTGCATCAGCATATTTAATAATGCTTCCCGAAGGGCAATTAACATTGGCCCTGCTGTATCCTTACGATTCATATTACTATCCAGAGCAAACTTACTAGTAACGGTTGTTGATAATGCGGCTAAATTTCTTTTATAAAATGAATAGATATTTAAATTATCAGTGACTGAAGAAATCCGATTGAGCCATCGATCAACATTCGGCTTGCTCTGGTCTAAATAATCTAATTGAAAATAAGGAAAACGGTGAATAATGGCATTATTATTACCAAAAAATAGTAAACCACCAACGGTAATGCCTTCTTGACCATTACCTTCATAGTCCTTAGAAATAACCCCGATTTTTCTCAAAAAATGTTCCAAGTTATATTGTTTATAGCTAGAATACTGTTCTCTTGATGTTAATTCATCTTTATATGCATTTACAGAATCGATATCTAAATCATCAATCCAATAATTATCTAATACGTTTGTGTCCAGATCCGTTGCATTATTGATTAGTAACTGCTTGAGATCTTCCCCTTTAGCCTTCACATCAACTGAGCCTTTTCTTAGGTACGGTGTCCCATTAGCTCGAACTGGTTTTTGATTTATCTTTGCTTCCGGAACTGTAATTTCTATAACTTGTTTATTTGAAACATCAATTACTTTTACATCATCATTCGTGACAGTATTAACATTTAACACTTGATCCGCAGTTGACCAAAAATTTTCAAGTAATTCATGGGGGTTTGATACACCCGTTACAGAGAAGGACGGTCTACTTTGTGTCTTTCTGTCTTCGGCAACTCCTAAAATAATGACGCCACCTTCTGTATTAGCAAATGACGAAATTGTTTCCCACATTGCTTTAGAAAGTTTGCTACTATCTTCTTTATATTCTATATATTGATTTTCATCAGGTAAGTTAGAATAATCCATTCGTGCCTCCCTCCATAAAAACCTGCAGAAAACCTGCAGAAAAATTAGTTCTCAATTTGTTGATATACCAGCATTTAACAATGCTAAAGTATTTTTGACCTGCAGAAAACCTGCAGAAAAATTAATCATCATTAGTAAAAAAGTCAGCTAATTTATATGTAGTCACTGGTGTTACATATAATTGGTACTTAGCTACCAGATCAACTAGATGATCACCATCAATTAATGTCACTACTCTAGTGCCTAATCTGGAAGCCCGAATTGCATCTCTCGTAAAGGACGAGGTTGTAATAAATATGCCATACTCAGCCCGGTATTTATCCATGGTACCACGAAACTTATCAATTTCTGGTGAGGATACTAAATGGTTAGGATTCCATTTCTTAGCTTGAATCGCAACTCTAGTAGTTCTGAAGTCATCCGTTGTCATGTACCCGTATCCATCAAGTCCACCATCACCGCTTAGCTTTACGCCAATTGTTTCATCAATATCAACATTCATCCTTCGCACTAATGCCCGACAAAACATCTCAAATTTAGCTGGTGTTAGGCTGCATAGAGCATTTAGCAAATCAGTACGCCATTGTTCTTGAACTACTTCACTCTGACTAGTCTCTAGCTGATCCTGTCCTTCATCATGTTTAGATTTAGAGCGTTCTTTCCACATAGGTAGGGTGATCTGATACACCTGGTCGTTTAGCTCTTTTTGATTACCGTTAAATAATCTGCCTTGCTTAGTTAAAAGCAATTCTCCAGGATGAGGACGATCGATAAAATTAGCCATCACTAGGTTAGTTACTGCGAAGTTGAAAGGAAAATTAAAGGGTAAATACTCATTCCCTTTTCGAGACTTTTTAGTAGTAACTAACACTTTTTCAGGAATAAAGTTATCACTAGCAACCACCGTACTCCTTAGTTCCTTAGTATTTGACTGACCGCCTAGTTTCTTTAATCCCTGGATAATTGGCAGCATTAAATACGCTTCCTGGTCATGTCGGTTTAAATCATTAAAACTTTTCATTAATCCATAGCCTGCACTTTCGTTTCAATGAAGTCAATTTCATCTTGAGACAGGTTGTATTTTCGATAAAGCTGCTGATCAATCTCTGGAATACTCTTTGACCAATCAATATCAGAATTAGAGGTGAAGTCTTGCATAGGAACCTCTGCCCACGTGGCTCTGTTATTATCCTGAGTTATTTTCAAAATACCTAACATAGTTCTTGCAAACTTACTTTTAACGTATTTAAATGCTGCTTCGGCTTCTTTTTTTTTATCAAATGAACCAAGCCCTATAAACGTTTGGGTATACCCGATTAGGGGTTCCCCGATTAGGGGTGTACTCAATACTTCCCCTAGTGCTCCTGAACCGTTTGATCGAGGTATAAGAATCTTATATTTAGAAATGTTTTCATGGCTCATATCGAAATATTTTATAGGTAAATACCGCCAAACACGTTTATTATTTATAACCCCCAATACCTTTATATCGTCATCATTTTTCTTTTTTTCCGTAAAGGCATCAATTTTCTCAAAAATATTATTCCGAAAGCGTTTGTCTTTACCATTACTACCGATTACTTTCTTATACTCGGGATGATCTTCATATAAAGCGTCTAAATTAAACTTATTCTGGATATAAATATAATTTGATAATCTTTCCTTATCTGACCTTGGTTCTGCTTTGTCTTTTATAGAAGCTAGTTCAGGGTAAGGTGTAAATACCTTTATTGGTTTAAATTTCTTTTCTTTATCATATAAAGAAATAACTACCCCACCCTTAATATCAGTATGAGGAAAAATAAATGAACTATTTGCAAAGTATTTAACTACTTTAAAATGTTCATCATTAAGCATTTTATCATTCCATTTTTTGGGAGTGCTTCCTGCCCTAAAGAGAAACCTTGCCGGTGTAATTAGAGTTGTTAGTGATGAAAGTTCATTTGATAAATCCATAAACTGGTTATATATTGGTGCAGCATAATTATCCTGTTCTCCATGAGATTCATCTTGATAAGGAGGATTTCCAATTACCACATCAAATTTCAAGTTACCAAATACCTCCTTAATCTTCTTGGCTTCTGCTTCAACATCTTGCTTGGAGTCTTCAACAATATTATCTACAAACTCAATATTGGTATCATAATCTTGATATCCCGTTAATGTCCGTTTAGCAATTTCTCTTGCCATCGGCGTTTTTGCCACACAGAAAATGTTCTCACGTAAAATTTGCTGCCACAGCAATCGTTTATTTTCTAAAGATACATTGCCGGCAGTAGCCTGCTTTTGTTTCTCATATTCCTGGAAATAGCGAGAAGTAGCTACATATAACGGGTATAAACCAGTCTTTGAGTTGATCTCTAGTACATGAGCATTTCGATTAAATACCTGCCCAGTATAATCAGTATGAATCCAATGAGCAGCATCAACCCCATCAACGGTGGTATTTTGATAGTTCTTATCATAAAAGGAATAACCACCAATTGTCTTCCCCAAATGCATATTAACCACCCGCCATGGAGTTAAAACCGTTTCCTTATCTGGATTACGAAAAGTACCAAAGATTAAAGCTAATTGGCGAGTTCGTTCGATTGGGTCACTTTCATCTAAGGCCTTTACTCGGTTACGAATAATCTTCCCTGCTTCGATAAACACATCTTGATCATAATACTTAGAAAATTCCTTAAAGAGTTCCTTAGTCACACCCTTAGGCATGAATTCTTGCCATGATTGATCATCCACCTTATCAATGAACTTATTGATATTAACATCTTCGTCAAGTTCGACGTCCATGCCATAAATCATCATTGGTATCCGGATCGAAATGGATCGTAGAATCGAGATCATCGTCTTCCGCTGCTTTTTAAGTTGCTTCATTTTATCCATTGCAGCTTGTTCTTCTGGCGTGCGTTCCCGCTTTTTCTTTTTCTCACCCTTTTGCGCCTGATCGTACTCTTCATCGGTCAGGCCCTGGTTATTAACATCGACTTTAAGGGGCTTTTTTTCTGACTTAGTTGTACCGACAATTGCTTTTAAATCATTAAACGCCTTTAAGTCAGCATCTTTAATCATTAACAACTCGTCACTATACAGTGAGTCATCATCAAAGTCAGTTCGAACCGCTTTTTCGGCATATACCCGTTTAATCTTAGCCAACATGGAATCAACCTTGAACGGCTTCATTCCATTTCCAGTTTCACCAATAATTGGTAAGAAATTCATTAATTCCGCCATTTGGTACTTTTGAGCCGAGCTAGTTCGTTTACCAACACCAGTATTTAATTGGGTAGTGGCAGCCATAACAGTTAGTGCCCGATCTGGAGCAAAATCAAAGATATAACAATCAGTCTTCTCACCGAATGATTCTGATGAATAAGGCGTTTGCGCCCGAAAAGCTGCCTGTAAGTACTGCATCGCACTATTAGTGTTAGACAAAAATAACACTCCCGTCCACGGCTTGATCGTGACTCCGGTTGTTAACTTACGTACGGTTAAAGTGATGGTTTTAGTCTTAGCCGGATCTTTACCAATGGCTTCCTTAACCAAATCAACATCACTTTCAGAAGCAACTCCTTCGTTATCGCCATTTTTAACCACGTTGACAATTTGATATTCCATACCAAAAACCGGATGTTTCTTTATCATCTTCTCTAAGGCATTGGCTTCTTTAACTCCCGGCATAATCCAAAGAGTATGGCGAAGACGGTCCCGAAATTCTCTCGTTGAGTATGGATAATTAGTTTGCTCATCAGGAGTTGTAATGTTATTAAGGAACTGTTCGACCTGCTTTTGATAAACAAAGTTTCCTTGATCATCAACTTTAAAAAACTCCTTGAAGTTAAAGGACCGTTTATCATCACTTTGAAAGCGCAGATCGGTAAACTTACTTCCCATCTCAAAAGTAAACATGTTAACCCGAGGTAATCCCTGATAAGGGTTCTTTTCATCCGGATGTTCCTTACTCCAAGTATACTTAGCCTTTTGCTCATTCACATAATCCCAAGTGTAAACCTGGTCGTCTTCATACTGATCAAGAATATTAAATGGCGTTCCAGAAAGTTCTAGTAATTTAGTATTCTTACCAACTACTAAATCAGTAACATTCTTAGCTAATTCAGTCTGAGTGCCTTCATGAGCTTCATCAACAATTACCAAGTCCCACTTAGTATTGAAGATTGCTTCATTCTTATCGCCAGCCGAACCACCAGCTAATTTAGATCCACGCAAATCTTGCAGACTGGCGAAGTAAACAAATGGTTTCCCACTCTTAGCAAGGTAATCGAAATCTTCGCCATCCTTTTTAGAACCATATAGATAACCTGCTTCAGGCATCCCGATCTTCTTAAAGTCTTCAAACCATCCCTTATCAACAACCGGACGATGAGTCATGATCAAAACATGTTCATATTTTTCATCTTTAACAAGTTGTAAGGCAGACAATGTTTTACCAAAACGCATTTTCGCGTTCCATAACATTTTGTCATATAATTTGAAAGCTTTTTCAGTTTTTTCGACTGCGTCTTGTTGTTCGGGACGTAAAACAATTTTAATTTGATTCTTTTCTTTTGCTACTGGGGCATCAATTGACTTTCGTCCCTCTTTCACTGCCTGAATTGCCTTCTTAACAGTATCAAGATCTGTTTTAAACCATTCTCGACCCTCAGAAGCCTTAGATTTATAACGCTTTATACCTGAACGATCCAAAACATCATGCACGTCGTAGTCCCTAAACCAAGTGTTATCAAACTTTCGGTACGCTAGTTCCGCCCATTGAACGTTATACGGGACGATTGAGGTACCCATATAAGCAGCCACTCGTTTTTTGGCCACAGTAATTAAGTCGGAGCTTCCTGGGCGACTATCGATTTCAATATTATTAGTGGTCGTGTCACCAACTTTTTCTAGACCTTCATATGCTGGCCATTGTCCACTACTATTGTCCCCAGTTTCTGCATAAATAACTTTGCGTTCTGCAGTTTGGTACAAAGGCTTTTCCTTAGGTTCTTGGAATTCTTTAAAAATTGCTCCAGCACTGTAGTATTCCTTAAGATACCAAGTAAGAATTACATATGTATCCTCTAAACCCTGAAGAGCTTCAGATTTAGTATACGTCTGCATGGTATGAGCAGCAGTATTCCCTCTACCTTTGATAAAGTAAAACTTTTCTAGAATTGCACGATCAATTAAATGCATCTGACTTATTTGTCTTAAACAATCATTGAATGTACTGTGCCTATGCATCTTGATATTTTCTTCATTTAAAATATTTCTAGCAACATTTTCTGCAATTTTACGTAAGGATTCAAACTCATTAGAAATCTTTCCAGCTGAATATAGTTCTTCAGAGTCTTCAGCTGTTTTATATAAGTTTCGTGTATTTTCATTTTCAAGTAGAAAGCTAAAATTGCTAGACATTATTTTCCCCCCACAATTAGAACGAAATTTAACATAATAATTATAATACAGAACAAAACTTCTTTTGATAGTTTTAAACAAATACTTTTGTTTATCCGCAAAAAAATAACCGTGCATCCGCACGGTTATTTCACCATCATTAACTATTCATGATGTCGTTTCCGATCAATCAAGCCAAGACTGGCTAGCATTGAAGCAAAGCCAATTCCAACCAGTGCTCCACTATGATTTTCACCGGTTTGTGGCAATGAATGGTCTTGACGATTGTTATTCTTTAACCCAACAGCACTATGACTTGCAACACCATTATTGACATCAGCAGCCATGCCATTTCCTGGCTTACCAGTGGTTGTTGGTTTTGGTACCGCAACATAGGTTACAGTCACCACGATATCATCGCTATCTAGGTTGATTGATTGTCCATCAACAACCATCTTGTCAGCTGTGTAGTCAGCAATCTTTGGTGATTCAACAGCTACAAAGCTACCATCTGCTGGTTCCCATGGATTCCAATTAATATTCTGGGTAACTAAGTCTTCAATCCCCGTCCGCTTGAACTCGACTGGGGTTGCTTGGTAGTCATTCGTAACTGGGGTGCCATCAGCGTACCGATAATGAATCGTTTCATGAACCACTTTCGTATCCGTAACGTTCTTGGTGCCATGTACTAAATGGACAACAAATGACTGATCCATTTGGTCATCATTATCAAAGTTTGGATACTGAACACTCGCATAATCATTACCAGAGAGAGCAACTGGGGCCTTAGCATCCGTATCATTAACAACCTTTACGAACTTGTATCCTTGGTCGATTAATTGCTTAACCAAATCACTACCCTTGGCAAAGTTAATTTTTCCAGCGGTAACTCCATTATCATGATCACTATATCCCTTTAATCACCTGACCAGTTGTATCATCATAGAATGTCAACAACGCTAATTGTTGATCAGCAGAATACGTAACTGTCTTTTCCACATCAGTACTATCAGCTGTTACATCTTGCTTAGCAACCTTCTTGTAATCTGGAGTATAGCCCTTAATCACTGGTGAAGTTACTTCCACAAAACTGTTTTGAGCAGGCGCCCATGGATCCCACGTGGTAGTTTGGTCAACTAGATCTTTAGTCCCGGTCCACTTAAATTCAATTGGCGTTGCCGTGTAATCTTCAGCTGCTGTTGTCCCGTCTGCAAACTTGTAATGGATAACCTCCTTAACTTTCTTGTCATCAGACACGGACTTCTTACCATGCTTTAAGTGGACGACAAACAACTGATCAACGTTTTCATCATTATCAAAGTTCGGGAAGGTTACTTTTGCATACTGGTCGCCGCTCAGATCTATAGGCTTCTGCTGATCAGTATTATTCACTACTTTTACAAATTCATAGCCCTGGTCGGTAAGTGTCTTCAACAGATTACTACCATTGCTAAATTCAATCGTCCCGTTAGTAACCCCATTAGCATGATCCTGCACTCCACTAATGGACTTTCCGGTCGTATCATCATAGAAAGTCAGCTGAGCAGCTTGCTTGGCCGGTGAGTATGTAACCACCTTTGAAACATCGCTACTGTCATGATGAACCGTTGTCGTGCCAACTTCAGACTTGTCCGGAGTGTAACCGGCAACCGTTGGTGATTTCTTGCTATCAAACGTTCCATCGTCCGTGGTTTTGCCTGTCGCGGTCCAATGAATCCCTTGATCTGGGTCATCGTAAGTCTTAGTAATGTTACCTTGATCATCAACATCGACGAATTTTCCAGTCACCTTATCAACATGACCTGTCCCAGTGAATGTGATCGTCTCCGTCACAGGATTAGTCGTAATTTCTGTCTTGTGAGATGATCCATCACTGAACTTGTAGGTAATCGTCCGCGAAACTTTCTTGCTGGTGACAACATTTCCTTTACTTGGGTCTTTAGGATCAACTGGATATGTGTGTTGACTATCAACCGGTTCAGTTCCGTGCTTTAAGTGGATAACAAATGTTTGGGTTGTTTGATCGTCACTATCATAATTACCAAATTGGTACTTAGCGAATGCCGTGGAATCAACTGCACTCTTTTCATCGTTTTTACTAATTCCGACATAATCGTACTTATTAGTCAAACTATTCAGGGTATCTGGTGCAAAGGTAATTGCAGCGTCCACATCGCCTTTTGCGTCCGTTGGCGTCACTCCAGAAATAAACTGATGGAGTGTATCATCATAATACTTCAACTGGGCAGTTGCTTGGTTGGTCAATTCATACTGAACAATATCACCATCAAAGTAGTACTTTACCACTTGATCAAACGCGGCAGTCTCATTTTCCGCATCTGACTGCCATGTCTTAGGACCATTAATAATAGTTGGCGTCTTTGCAGCTAAGTGATATCCCGTTGGTACAAGCTTCTGATCAGCATCCGTCAACGTGAAGTCAGTTGACTTCATCGTGTCCTGATTATCTTTGTACTGATGAGTTAAATCATCTAAAGCAATATACTGATCCTTACCTTGAGCATCCTTGTAATGAAGTCGCGCCTTTACCGTCGACTGTCCATCAACCTTAATTGATGAACTACCTTTTCCTTCAGTAATCGTCATTGGTTTGTGTTCGTCAGACCATAACTGACCAGTTAAGTATGAAATCTTACCGGCATCACTGGCGACGGTTGGATCTGTTCCTTGCATAATTAATTGAACAGCCCCATTGTCCTTAGTTAATTGATTAATCTTCAAGGCCACTGACCGAATTTGTGACCAATCACTAACTTGATCGGCAGTCACATACGAACTCAAATCAGTCTTAGTAGTGGTATCATTTCCAGCCTTCGTTGAATAGAGAATTTGATAACTTCCAGCTGGTAATGCTTCACCAGTAGCAGTATAGACTACCTTAACCCCGTTGGCATTCAAATTAAAATTAAAGGCCGTTTTACTAATCGTCTTTGGCAAGTTGGCGACCACTACAACGTTATGTAAAGTGCCATCTTCCTTCGGATTATAAATAACGCCCGTACTGAACGTCATCTGGGTACTACCCTTATCATCAGAATGACCAGCACTTACTAGGTTAATATCAGTGTTCCCCTGAGCATTTTCAACAATTGCCAAACCATTTGCAGATTGTACAGCAACGTTAAACTTACCAATTAAGAAGGTGTGATCAGCTTGGGCACCCTTCAACATTGCCAATTGATCACTTGTTGCCAATGGATTATCACTCGTACTCTTTACCGCTAAATTGTCTGCACTAATGAAGGCATAACCGTCAGATGACATATTTGGCAGATTATTTTTAAGGTCATAGTGAGTAAAGTAACTTTGTAACCAACTGTAGCCAGGAATCGTCAAGCCAGTTCCATCATACTCAACAATTGTCCGGCCATTTGCCCGGTAAACATTAACTTTAAATTTAACAATATTATTACCAATGTAGTATTGGTTCTCATAATTAGCCTGATTACCAACCACCGTTGTTGGCAAAACATAATAAATATGAGGATTAACTAAATCGGTGTGATCAATGTCCTGAGGAATTTTGACTTCGATCATCCCCGCGTTCTTAGTACCCGCTGTCTTCTGCCATTGGTCATTACTAATACTAAATGACCACGGTGTGGTTACCCGTTGAACTACCGTTTGGGTCTTTGACCAGCCAATTGGTGACGTTTCGGTAAATTCTGGATGAGCGGGATCCGTTGCAATATTAATGGTTGCCGTCAGCTTATCGCCAACCTGCACAGACTGCCCATTTTGAAGGGTCTTTGCTACCTTTCCTGATACTTCGAGCAGCATCGATTTACCGGTTTCTAATTCATCAATCCATTCAACTTTTGCCAGATTTTTTGCTGCATTAATCTGAAAGTTACCACTAGTATCCTCTTCGACAACTTCAGATGTGCCGTCCTGATAGGTGACATAAATGTAACCGGATAGCGTAAGCTTATGCCCACTGATTTCAACTGGCCAGCTCGGATCATTGTTAAATGAAAGCTTATCCACAGAATAACCATCCGAGAAACTAGCAGTATAGTGAATATTCTTAAAACTATATGCCGAAGGGTTACTAATACTAATTTGGTTAATATAATGTTCGCCTTCAAAAGATCCGGTACCAACGTCAACCGGTGAATTTAACGGTACCGTATCTTGATACTGATAGTCCGCTCCTTGCTTAGTTGGGTAAGCATTAATTACATTGCCTTTAAAAATATTACCATCCGGCAATTGGGTTTCATTCCCTAAAATCGTATCTCCCCAGGCCGGAACCGCAACTTGGATTTGCTTGCCGCCATTCAAATTCCAGGTGGCTGTTGATGGAGCAGCTGTTATAGTTTCATCTTCAGTTGGTGAAGCCATGACAAATCGTCCCGTCCAACAATATAAAAATCATCATTCAGACTCAAGCCCTTAAAAATAACTGGTGATCCAGCGGCTTCCTGAGTCACGCTCGTGTATGATGTTGATTGGCCTGCGACTTGATATTTATCCAGCGTTGCTGATTCATCAATTTTAAAATTCTTTGGGACATTTAAGGTCAAATCAACCTTCCCATAGTTACTAATTCGATCCCTATATGGCAGGTTAGAGCTAATGTGACTTTCATACTCATAATCTTGATTAACTAGAATTTGTTTTTGCTCAGACGGTAACGGACTGACCCGGGTTGGCGCCGTCATCGTAAAGGTTGGGTTGATATCTTCATAAATTGTATGCTCACCAACCTGCTGACCATTTTGCATTACAGTAATGGTCTTAGTGAATCGGCCATTTTCAATCACATGGGAATTAATCTCCCGGGAAATCGTAATTCCTTGTGACATTCCACTTGCTGGCGCGTTACTGGTAAAAGTATCGTAACCGTGAATGAACCATCACTATTCTGCGTTGTCGTCGTAGTCCCAATTCCAGCTGGTAATGGATCTACACTTATTCCATTTTTGTGATACAAATCACCATCTGGAATGTTTAGTGACCAGACATCACCATTTTTAAAATTGGAAACTTGCCACGTTAAGCTAATTGAAGGTTGTGATAATGAAATTGTGTCATGATCAGCCGTTAGCGACCAATCCTGCTGAGTTTTATTACTGTCAGCATGAGGTGTTACAGCGACGGACGTTGTTACATTTACTGGTTGTTTACCCCCCCTATTGATATTTTGATCTGCCGTTGACTGATTATGGTTCAGAACCGCGACATTATTATTTGGCTGCTGAATTGCTGATCCTGTGTTTTGAACTTGATTAACAGAATCCGCATTATTTGCGTCAGTAGTTGCGGCCTTTACAGCTACATCGTTGGTCCCAAAATAAAGCGTTGTCCCTAATAACACTGAAGCAACCCCAAATGATAGTTTTCTCAAACCATAATGGGGACGTTGTTTGGCCATCCACTGGTCATGTTGCAAACGATTATTTTTTGATACCATTACTTTGCCTCCCAATAAAACATCTCTTACGATATCGCTTTCATTATACTCCCAATTATGTAGAATTATTCTAATTTTTTAGACAAATTTTGCACTACTAAAAAAGAGCTGGCACAATGCCAACTCTCTTCTTTAATAATGTCCCTTATTCATCAATACTTGTCCATCCAACTGTTCAAGCTGGCGGTTTTCTAGCATTGGCGCAAGTTTCTTTTGAACGGTTTTAAAGCCATCCGAATTGACGTAGTTATTAAACGTCCCATCATTTTGGAAGACTTGGAAATTCAGCCATTCATTCGGCCGTTCCTTAATCTGCGCTACATAGCAAACCAAAATTTCCGTTTCCGCCTTCATCGCCGCCTTCAGATAATCAGCCAGAATCCGCTTAAATTGTTCACCTTGGCCATCTTTCAGGGTGAAATGCACCAGATTAACCCGCATATTATTATCAGTTGTAGCGTTTAGAGAAACATCCTGCTCACCCAGGAAGTGCGGAATCAATTCCACCTTGCGACTTTCCTTCACGGCATCTTTAGCCACCGCTAAAAAATCTTGATATTGTGCAGAACGATGATGAACGTCAAAAGCATGTTTATCGTTATACAGTTCCACAATCAGGTTTTCGCTCTGTTCATTCACCGTGTTATACATCGCTAACGTGCCGCCTTCAATCGTCACGGACGTCACCATATTGCGCTTGCTGATGTCACTAAATGCCCGCCGGTGTTCTTCATCCACGGTCATCTTGTAAATATTTAAAATTCCAGAATTGTTAATAACTTTCATAATTCCCTCATATTCTCACTTTGCCGAAAGCGTTTTATACAGGGACATTATAGCAAAGATTATCACTAGAATGAAAGCGTTGCTTACGTTAATTTACCGTTTGAAAGTATCAAATAAAACTTCCAGCAGGCGTTCCATTCCCTCCTCGCTCAATCGTTCACCATAAAGTCGCTCATGCAGGCTATTG
Organism: Limosilactobacillus sp. C0001E2; assembly: GCF_056590915.1. Taxonomy (NCBI): domain Bacteria; kingdom Bacillati; phylum Bacillota; class Bacilli; order Lactobacillales; family Lactobacillaceae; genus Limosilactobacillus; species Limosilactobacillus sp. C0001E2. The sequence goes on from NZ_JBWPXC010000001.1 coordinate 176,771, forward strand.
AGAACATAGCCATAGACGTGGCGTTTAATTTCAAACGCTTTCGCTGCCAGTTCTGCCCGTTCATAATATTGATTTCCATAACAGGCACAATCGCGCTCGATTCCATAGCGGTGTTCCATTTCATGTAACTCGACCAAATGCATTTGAGATATTGCATCCGCCTGTTGCAGAATCTTATCAAACTTTCTTTGGTATGCTGGCACCGAGATATTCAAGGATTCCCGGCCAATTTCAAATAGCAGCATCATCTCCTGCTGATCATCAAGATAATAATGACCCTTAAGCGGCTTCGCCATGTAATAAACCACTTCCGTATTTTGAATTTCCATTGACGGGACCAACAAATTCTTTCCCGCAACAAAAGCCCGAATTGGGTGCTTTTCTCCTAAAATATTGTAATATGGGATCGTGCACCGCTGGTAGCAATGATTAATCGTTGAAAAATCTTTCAAGGCCTGCTTCAATGGCTTATCAATCACGAGTCGCCGTCCATCTCGCAAAAGAACAAAGGTCTGCCGCTCGCCGTAGTGAGTAATTAATAAAAAGTTATCCCACGTCAGTTGATAGTATCCAGTCAGCGTCACTGGCCCCTGCTTTAATTCATGAATGGTGGTAAAAGTTGTCGTTTTAAACTGACAATTTGTCATTGGTGATTTCTCTCCCCGATTATAAATTTGCGCCGGCTTTATTTCATCGCCAATTAATTTACGGGAAACGCCGGACCCTGTCAATCAGAAATTTGTGAATTGACTGAGCAGTCGTTCAGTCACGTAAATTTTTATAGATTTCTAGGTTAAAGTTCTGTATACTAACTTATTTATTGCATTTTTCCGGTAGTTTAACCCGAATTTCAGAACTTTTAAGCCGGATCATGGACTTTTTGATAATCGTTTTCGTTCACCCACTCCGCTATTATTCACCATACCGGGCCCGAGTAATTGATTGGAGAAAGACAATGACTTTAAACTTAAACGATTATTTACAAGCCACTTATACCGATTCTGAATGTCAGCGGATCATTTTTGGCGTCCTCAAACGCTTGCATATCTATCACTATCAACCTGATCGGGCTGACTTCGAACAAGAAGCCCGATTGATCATGGCTAAGGCGATGCAACGCTTTGACAGTACGCATACAAATCTGACTTCAGATCATAAATCAGCCCGCTATCTCTACCTTTATCAACATCTTTATTGGCGTTTAATTGATCGCCTGCGGGTTCAAAAACGTCAAACTGAACAAATCCAAATGTCACTTGATAAGGATTTTGCAAATACTGCAGCTCAAATTCAGCAAGAAAAAATTTTGCAGGACTTTGCAGCGGAACATGAATTCACCAAACGAGAAATTAATAACTTTTTACAAATCTTGATAGCGCAACTGACCACTCAACAACGCCGCTATCTTCAGCTTCTATACCTCGGTTACAAACCGAGTGAGATTGCTGACCGGCTGGGAATTCCCCACCAAGCCGTTGCCAACCTGCGGCGACGTATTATCAAAATCGGCCAACAGCTCGTCAAATCAACATTGTACTAACAACAAAAAGGACTGCGTGTGCAGTCCTTTTTGTTTGTAAATGCATCCTTATGACAAATTATTTCCTATTGTATATACAGATGTATGCATTCGTATATACGAACCATCTGATCATCAGAAGAGCTTAATTCGTAAATTCAGTAATTGCCTTGCCCAGTCGCTGGATGCCATCCTTGATCTTTTCTTCACTCATGTTGGAGAAATTCAGGCGGAAGGCTCCAGATTCTGGTTCACCCGGATAGAATGGCTCGCCCGGTACAAAGGCAACATTATTTTTAATACATTGGTCAAAGAGGTCTTGTGTATTAATATTGCCTGGAATCTCAACCCAAATAAAGAGCCCACCATCCGGATTAGTATATTTCACACCAGTTGGAAAATGCTTTTGAATTTGTTCAATCATTAATTGCTCACGTTGCCGATAAACCTGGCGAATTTTTGCAATATGCTCATCAATATTAAAGTCCGTCAAAAATTCCGCAATGACTTGTTGCGCAACATTATCCGTATGCAGATCAGCGGACTGCTTGATGACCGTAAAGTGTTTGATGAATGCCGGGTCAGCCACTACCCAACCCGTCCGCAGTCCTGGCGTTAGGGTCTTTGAGAAGGTACTTAGGTAGAAGACCCGCCCGTCAGAATCAAAACTCTTCACTGCGGGTACCGGATCACCCGCAAAGCGTAGTTGACCATACGGATCGTCCTCGATAATCACAATATCATATTGCCGAGCCAGTTCCACCATGCGCTGCCGACGGTCAACTGGTAGTGTGCGACCAGTTGGATTTTGAAAGGTTGGCACGGTGTACAGGAATTTGGCTTCTGGATGGTCTTTCAAAGCCTGTTCTAGAGCATCCATTCGTAAACCATCATCGTCCATTTCCACGCCCACAATCTTGGCACCATAAGTATTAAAGACATCCAGCGCACTCATGTAGGTTGGCTTTTCAACCAAAATGGTGTCTCCACGGTTAATAAACATTTTAGAAATCAGATCGATTGACTGTTGCGATCCAGTGGTAATGGCAATGTTATCCGCATCACAGCTGACTCCACGTCGCGCCATCCGCTGCGCTAAAATTTCACGCAACCGATGAAAACCATTTGAATTGCTGTATTGCAGTGCTGATTCAGCAGAAGTTTGATAAACCCGGTCCGTGGCCTGTTGCAGTTCACTAGTTGGAAACAGCTCCGGAGCTGGCAAACCACCCGCAAAGGAAATGACGTTCGGTGATGCCGCCACCTTGAGAATTTCACCAACTGTATCAACCCCACCTTGGGGAACTGCTTTTGAATAATTGTATTCCATCAAAAAGACCTCCTTCAAAAATCCACTTTTACTTTTTAAATTGCCGCATTGTTTCCGCCAAATGGACTTCATGCACTACAAATTCATGCGTTCGACAGACGTAGTCATGCTCCCGACCAAGCTTGGCGATATATCCGTTAATGTAATCCACCTCGGTGGGCCGTCCCTTGCTAAAGTCTTGATACATGGAAGGATAGTGATATTTATAAGCTTTGGAAACTTCAATCACCGATTCAACTTCCTCTTTCCGGCTTTCGATTAGGTAAATGCCTGCTCGCTCACAAGCATCAAAGGCTTCGTCAAAAAGTTGGCGAGCCATGTCACGGACACCATCATATGCAATAAATTGACCCATCTGAATCTGAAACATTGTACAAAGGGTATTGCAGACGGCATTGAAGACCACCTTCGACATGCACATCCCTTGCCAATCCTTTGCCCAAACAGGGCCCAGCACCGCTTTTTGGAAGTCCGCAAAAATTACTTGCATGGTCTCATCAGGAGTTTCACTATTATACGGCGCCATGTGCATCACTTCTGACCCGGCAGCCCCCATAAAATCAACGTCGGCCGGTGCATCCATCCGGGTCGCAATCATTGCGGTCCCACAAACCATCTTGTCTGGTGAGAAGTATTGAGCAATCTTTTCAAAGTGACCCATCCCGTTCATTGCGGAGAATACGTACTGGTCATCATGGAAAAGTCCTGCTTTGGCATCCCGCTGTAGTTCGTCTGCCAATTGCATTTGCTTTTTAAAGATAATCCAGACATCTGGATGACCCGTATATTCTTCAGGATAGAAAATATTGATTGGAACAATGTGACGATTTTCATGATCGCGGGCTACCGAAACCCCGCCTTGTTCGCGCACCTTCTCAACATTCGGTTGCCAAGTATCAATAAAGTCAACCTGCACCCCAGCATTTTCTTGCAACATCACTCCGTACCGGTAACCCATCGCCCCAGCACCAATAATTCCATACTTCATTTGTCATCATCCTTTCAGCATTATTCGATCAATTAAAAAAGCGTCCTCTGTTCAACTTCTGAACAAAGGACGCTTCCACGTGGTACCACCTTTTTTCGTTGCCGACTCACATCGCCAACCTCAAACGGACGGCAAAAACTTGCGATCCGCTGCACGATATTGGGTGCCACCAAGTTGCCTCGGAAAGCAACTTTTTCATTGTCATCTTTAACTGGAGAGTCAGGATACCTTTCCACTTAACGGTACTCTCTGTGACCTCACTCTGCAGCGACTCCATCACAATGGTTAATTGATCTGATTAAGTTGTTGCAAGTATCATACGCCGTTTGATTAGAAAATGTCAACCATTTTCTAACTATTTTTTAATTTTGATCTGCGTTGAAGTACAATTCGTCATCCTTGTGCGTTTCGCCAAAAAGCGTCCGATCCATGACCCGTAATTCAGCCACCCGGTCTGCGTGCCCCAAAACATGCTGCACATCTTCACGAGCATTCTTCAAGTATTCTGGATCCTGCAGGCGCTTGGCGAAAAGTAATGGCACGTTTGTCATTTGATCAAAAACTGGTTGCTTATCCTTGTTTTCTTCGGCCATCTTAGCCAAGAAGGTAACAAATGCCTTGTCCTTATCAATCCATGAATTAAAGGTTTGAGACGCATTCTTTTCACTGGCAAAAGAAATCATGTAATTCTTGAAGTAATCAACCGCGTAGTAATCTTCACTGGTTGGCTTTACTAATGGGTTGTTTTCAATGAACATCATACAACCAGCCCCGTAAAGGTAGGTCATGATACCGGCACCCCAAGTGGCTGCCTGACCCTTGGTCACTGGTTCTTTTGCGTTTACTTCTGAGTAGCGCTCAAATAATAAGAGTGCCGCGATAATGAAATCATCCGCCGTCCACGATGACTTAACATCCATCGTGTGGTTGCTATCTTCACCAGCGGTTGGCTTTCCTGCGAATTGCACCATTGCCCGATTACCAAAGTACAGTGGACTATAGTTCAAACTGATCGCCTTATCAAACTGTTGTAAGGCTTCCTTTGGGTTACCAGTTGCCGCCAGTTTAATTCCCTTTTGATTGTAGTCTTGTGCGGTACTTGCATTGTGTTTTGCCATAGTCAAGCTCTCCATTCTATTTCGAATAATATTAGCAGTGGGAATAGCCAATTCCCAACCTCTATTAGTTTTAGCATTCTGCGCGCCAAAGCGCAAGATTAGTGTTGTTTAACAATCATCACGTTGCCATCTTCCGGATTACCATAAACCAGGTAGTGGCCAGAAAACTTAATTTCGGGAACATCCTTGCTAATGGCAATCCCTTTGACCACGTAATCGCCATTTGGTAATTCTCCAACTTGGTTAAAAAGTTATGGTACCGGATCAATATCGGTCACAAAGACTTGAAATTCACCGTCGACCCCACCGTTGCTAAAGGTGAGTTGCTGGCCATCCGCTTGGTCAATCACGACCTGCCCGTGATTAGTCAATTGGTAAACTTGTTGCATCATATTGCTTACCTCCATGTAAACATTTACATATAAAAGTTTAGCGAATTACTATCATAATTTCAATCAAAAAGGCTTTGTGAAGTTTAAACCCACAAAGTCTTTTTTAACAACTAATCTTGCTTTTTCTTTCGACTAAGACCTAGTAAACCAACTAGTGAGGCCAGTCCGAGTGCGCCAATGACTGCATTAGAATCATTCCCCGTTTGTGGTAAAGCTTGTTGATGGTCCTTAGCCTGTTGGCCTTGGTAGTTTGCAGTTACGCTTTGGCTACCAGTTTGAGCAGTGGCAGTTCCACAGCTTGGTAAACGATCATATTCAACATTGACCGTTGAATCTTGATCAGTAAATGCAACTTGTGCAGCAGGTACTGCCGCTTGGCTTGCTTGATAACCATTAATTACTGGAACGGTTAAACTAGTAAAGGTCTGCGCGTCAATTGAATCCCAAACAGTCTCATTCGTCACAAGATCCTGCGTCCCGGTTTGGGTAAACGTCTTCGTTTGCACAATTGAAGGTCGTAACTGATGACCAGACTGATCAACAAAGTTAATCGTCCGTGAAATCTGCTTACTCCGTTGAACCTGCTTGGTTCCATGAGTGAGGTGGACCGTGTAAACTTGATCAACGTCATCATCATTATCATAGGTTGCACCATCTGCTGGATAACCATCCTTCACTAGGGCATAACCCTGAGCTTCCAGTAATTGAATGTCACTAGCCGTTCGATACGGAGACGTTTCATCTGTATGACCACTAAGAGTAACCGGCTTTACAATTTTGCCAGTTTTGTCATCAACGAAGTTAACCATTACTTTTTGAGCATCTGGCGTATAGGTGACGGTTTCCGTAATTGGGTCACTATCATAGGCAACACCATTATTGACAACGCTAGTCTTAGATGGCGTGTAACCTTTAATGGTTGGTGAAGTGATCGGCTTGAAGTTCTTTGGCTGATCCCAGGTTTCAGAACCAGGAACAATCTTACCAGTTACTTTGTCGACTTTAACCGTTGCCGTGTAAGTCAAGCTATCATTATGGGTAGTTGGTTTCTGAGTACCATCCGCATAAACATACTTAATCGTCCGGTCAACCGTCTTGGTTAGCGACTTCTTATCAACTCCCGTTGGGTATTTTGCGCCTTGCGGATCATTTGCATTAATTGACTTACCCGCCTGACGATCCTGATCAGCCGTAACGGTGTCAATCCCGTGCTTCAAGTGAACTGTATAGGTTTGATCATTGTTATCATCATGATCGAACGTCATCGGTTGACCATTCGTCTCATCAGATACCAGCTCATAACCAGCGTTTTGATAATCAGTAATTTGCTGTTTCGTTGTGTACTTACTCTTGTCATCCGACTTACCAATAATCGTCTTGCTTGTCGTATCATCAATGTATTTAACCGTGATCTTTTGATTATCTGGCGTGTACGTCACTGTTTCTGTAATCGAATCACTGTTATAAGCAACATTCTTGTTAGTAACACTAGTCCGACTTGGTGTATAGCCCTTAATAGTTGGTGATGTAATAGTTTCAAAGTCCTTTGGCTGAGACCAGGCTTTAGAACCGATAACCTTACCAGTTACTTTGTCGACTTTAACCGTTGCAGTATACGTCAGACTATCCTTATGGGCAGTATGGGCAGTTTGTGCCGGTGTTCCATTCGCATAAACATAGTTAATCGTCCGGTCAACCGTCTTAGTCAGCGAGTTCTTGTCAACGCCAGCTGGGTATTTTGCTCCATGCGGATCATCCGTATTAATTGGTGTTCCCGATTGAATGTCATCATCAGCAGTCACTGTCTTAATACCGTGCTTAAGATGAATTACAAAGGACTTGCTACCTTGCGGATCAGCGTCATAATTGCCAAATTGAATATCACTAAACTTCGCATTTGGTTGGTTATTAAGAACCTCCGGAGTCTTCGCATTAGTTGTATTAACAGCGGAGACAAACTCGTACCCCTGATTAATTAAGTTTTGTAACTCCTGATTACCATTAGCGAAGTTGATCGCCGTTGAAACATTACCCTTAGTCGTTTGTTGATCACCGACCGTTTGCTGCTTTTGATCATCATCAACAAATGTTAATGTTGCACTTTGGGTATCAAACCGTTCATTAAACTGAATGGTATAAACCTGATCAGTAGTACTATCATCATCATAACTGCCGATAAATGAAGAAAGACCTTCTTGATCACTAGATGTATCTCCAGTAGAATTGGTCACTTGATTAAATTCATATTGTTGACGGCCTGCCGAAGTCTTCTCCTGGCTGATTGCATTAATGGTTTGAGTAATTTGATCGGTTGGAATCTTTTCACCGTCGACGCCCTGGAGCGTTAATGCTGGATAGTTGGCAATCTCCTTACCATTTTGATCAACAAATTTAATAATTGCCTTTTGACCATCCACCGTAATCTTAGCCGCATTGGCTGAATCAACCTGAACCGGGTATGGTTTAAGGCCATTTTCTGATTGCCAGTCTTGAGACCAGGAAACGGAACTCAAGTAACCAGTCTTACCGCTATCATTAGCTAAGGTTGGATCAATACCGTTCATAATGAACCGCACACCAGCTCCGACTGCTAATGATGGAATGAGAACTTTGACCGACCGCACTTTTGCCCAGTCAGACGGTGTTACAACATAGGTGCCCGTAGTTACTGGTTGGTTGGACAACGTTGGCTGATCTGTTGAATACGTTACCTCACCAGATACCGACTTCAAAGTAATTGGATCCACAATTTCAATTGGTCCCGTTAATTGGAAATTGAATCCTGACTTACTGTCATTCGTACTTGGTAAATTAATCACGGTCGTAACGTCTTGCAAAGCATGGCTTTGGAAGTTACGGACAGACGTTACATAAGTCATGGCTTTATCGCCAAAATCGTGAGACCGGCCGGAGACAGTCAAACCATTATCGGTATTTCCTTGACTTTGCTCGTAAAGCCCCAGTCCCTTCGCAACCTGCGTATGCCAAGTACCTGAACCAACGTAAACCGCATTCCGATTGCCATCGACATAGGAAAGCGTAGTTGCGTCGTCAGCAACTTTCGTTAACTCTTCTTTATTATTACCGTCTACCAGTTCATTATTTGGTGAATAAGCGTAAATTTGATATGGCGCTTCGCTGGTCCCAACGTCGAGAAGGTTAGCTAACTGGAATGACATTATACTATCAGATAGCTTGCCGCAATTCGTATAATCGACTTTAACTACACTACGCCCATCCTTAGCCTTAAATACCGTTATCTCCGGCTTGGCAACAGACCCATCTGATAAATTAAAGGCACTGACTGAATTAGCATTTGTCGAATTTAACTTCGCGTTGATTGGCAAAACCACATAATAAACTGATGCTGTATAGTTTCTATCAACATTGTTTAAATGAATATATATATCACCTGCATTATTCACACCGGGTACCATAGAAGTCTGGGTAGGAGTACTACTTATCTCAACTTTCGACATTACTGGTGCGACCACTTGTTGGGTCTTTTCTTTAACTGACCCGGACTTTAGCTCATCAGCGGTTACAGTAACCGTACCCTTTAATTCCGTACCAATCTTAACTGAATGATCAACATAGCCATAAAAGTTAATCCCATAGGATGGTTCCATATCTTGACCATTTAATGTACTAGTATACTCTCCTGGCGCCACCGTGCCTAAAACTAGGTCAAGCCCGCGAACCAATTTACCAAACTTAGTGGTGTCAATTGTTCCACCATTTACGACAACACCAGTCTGATCCGGTTGACCGGCCAAATGAAGGACATAATGATACTGGCTAACACCATCAATTGTCGGCACCTTAATTGAAGTGGTGACACAGCCCTCGGGAACTGTCATTTTCAAGGTTGTATTATGGAATTCATAAGCGGAATTGTTGTCAAAACCAAAGCTCCACATCTTAATCGTTTCCGGATCCTTAGCGGCACCCCGTGGAATTTGGGGATCTTTATATGTACCATTACTGTACGGTGAATATGCACCCGTTATATCTTGCTCTAATACGTTTCCAGTTGGAACGACATCTTTCTTCATGATGGTATCTTGAAAAGTTGGACCGGTTTTGGTTAAGGTTTTGCCTTGATCATCAATCTTCTCGACTACTTAAATTGGTGCCGACGCAGTTACCATTTGATCTGCTGTTGTTTGGTCAATATTAAAGTGACCAACTATTTGGATTCCTTGCTGATCAAATGTTATCTGTGTCAAATCATTAACGAGATCTTGTGAAGCCGGAATCGTGACGATCACATCCGCTCCTTGTCTGGCTTGCGTTGCCGTAATCCCGTATTGGTTCAGCGCATTAGTTTTCGCAGCATTCAGGACAAAGGACGCCGGAACTGGAATGGTAACTGTGGTTCCATGGTTAATAAGTGGGGATGGTAAATCATAAGCCGCATTTGTCGATACCATCGAACCATCAGGCTCAATCATTGTCACTGCTTGTCCTGGCGTAACCCCATCATGCTGATTAATTTTTAGTGTCCAAGTATAGTCAGTATTTGGCATTAATTGATTGACTGATTGCGAATCTGGCGTTGTCCGGTTTAAAACGACCTTTTCAAGTGAGGGACTAATAATTTGGGTATACTTAACTTCACCAATCTCCTGCCCATTCTTGAGCACTTTAATGTAAATATCCTTCGAGCCATCTGAATATAGTCTAACTTTACGCGTTTGCTTTGCATACAGTCCACCATCATAAGTTAATTTGAGATTTTGAGTGACCGTTCCAGTTCCAGTAATGGTATTTTTCACAACATCATTAGTGGGATCCTTTTCATCAAACGTAAAATTTGTGTTCCCCTGGCTGGGGTCCAAAGCTTCCCCGGTTAGCATAGCTGGAGTTGGATCAATCCGAATCGTATATTGATCACCCGGCTTTAAATTGGTAACTTTAAATGACATGTCAACTTCGGCGGAATTTTGATCTTTTAGTTCAACACTCGCCTGATTAACCTTTAGAGAAACATCGCCATTATTAAATGACTGAGTAACTGGTTGAACAGCGGCAGTCTGCACCACCTTTTCACCATTCAGTGCTTGAGGTGTTACCTGATTATCCTGTTGAGATGTCGCCTTAAATGTTTGTTCACCAGTCGTTTGCTTCTTCGCATTAGTTTTATCAACTGACGTTTGTGCAACTGTTGTTGGTTGGGTTTGCGTTGCAGCATGGGCAATCACGTTCCCACCAAAATAAAAACTGGTCCCCAAAAGAACAGAAGCGACCCCAATGCTTAGTTTCCGTAAACTGTAATGAGGCACCCGCTTGGCATTTAGTGCTTCTCTTTGCTTGACAGCATTAATAAGCCTCCTAAATAATTAACAAATATCTTAATTTTGCTGTATAACTATTTAATTATAACACTTATAATCATCACTTTGTTATATTCACTGATAAAACTAATCAAAAAGGCAGGATGGATTTTAATCCATCCCGCCTTTTTAAACTAATTTTCCTTCTTATTTCGACCAATGCCGAATAATCCAATCAGGGATGCTAAGCCAAGTCCAACCAGAGCAGTTTGATCACGATTACCAGTTTGTGGTAATTGCTGTGAATTCGTTGAGTTAGCTTGTGAGTAACTTCGTTGAGATTCAGCTGGGGTAGTTATTCCTGTTACAGCATTCGGGTTATTCTCGGAAACTGGAACAGCTTCGTATTCGACATTCACTGTCATATCCTGATCAGTAAATTGCACCGTCGCTGGTCCAACAATTTGTGAACCCACGACCTGATAACCAGGAATCTCTGGCACCGTTAAACTACTGAAAGTCTGTGGTGCGACCGGGTCCCAAGTAATCTGCTTAGTAACCAGATCTTCTGTCCCAACTTGCGTCATCGTAATCGTCTGGACAATCGATGGCCGTAGTTGCCGACCAGTCTGGCGATCAACAAAGTTAATTGTCCGACTGACCTGCTTAGTACCGTGCTTGACATGAACCACATAATTTTGATCCACCTGATCTTGATGATCAAAGACCAGTTCTTGACCATTGGTTGGATCATGTACCAGAATGTATTGCTGAGCTAATAACTTATCCAGCTCCGTCGTCGTTTGATAGCCAGTCTTCTCGTCTGAAGTCCCATGCTTAGTAACGGTCGTCAGTGGATCACCAGTCGTATCATCAACGTACTTAATCGTCATCGTTTGCGGATCACCACGATAGATGACGGTATGACTAATGGCTGGATGGTTATACGGAACGTTCGAATCAGTAATTACTGTCAAGTCCGGGGTGTATCCTGCCTTCTTCGGTGTCTTGACTACCGGATAACTTTGAGTATCCGACCAATCTGTCCTGATAACTTTGCCAGTTACTTTATCAATCGTCTTCCGAGCGCTATAGTGCAGTGTTTGAGTCTTGGTTGGTTCAGCTGATTCTCCATCCGCCAATACATACTTGATCGTTTTGGTAACATCATGGCCTAACGCCTGCTTGCCTGTTTCACCACTATATTTGGGTCCATCTAGATCTTTGGAGTTGATTAACTGACCTGGTGTTCCAGGATGCTGCTCATCAACGGTCGTGACACCATGCTTCAAGTGAACCTCAAATTTTTGATCGGTTTGATCATCTGTGTCGTACTTCACTCCCGTCGTTGGATAATTATCGGAAGCTACCTCATAACCTTGGTTTTCATAATTTTGGACATCCGTAGTTGTTCGGTATGGATCAATTTCGTTGGTATGACCAGTGAGTGGAACCGGCTTAATAGTTTTACCAGTATTGTCATCAATGAAGGTCACGGTTGCTTTTTGAACATCTGGTTTGTACGTAACCGTTTCGTTAATTGGATCGCTATTATAAGCAACTTGCTTGTTAGTAACACTAGTCCGACTTGGCGTATAACCCTTAATGGTTGGTGAAGCAATAGTTTTAAAGTCCTTTGGCTGATCCCAGGTTTCAGAACCTGAAACGATTTTACCAGTCACTTTATCAACTTTAACCGTGCCCGTGTAAGTCAAGCTATCATTATGGGAAGTTGGTTTCTGAGTACCATCCGCATAAACATACTTAATCGAGCGGTTAACCGTCCTCGTAAGGGAATTCTTATCGACCCCGTTCGGATATTTGGCACCATTCGGATCTTGAGGATTAATCGCTTCCCCCGGTTGTCGATTATCAGTCGCCGTGACGGTCTGAATTCCATGCTTCAAATGGACTACATAAGTTTGTTTCTTTTGATCATCATGGTCGAATGTCAATGTCTTTCCCTGCGTCTCATCAGAAACTAACTCATAGCCCTTATTTTCGTAATCGGTAATTGACTGAGCGGTCGTATATGAACTCGTAGTGTCAGATTACCAGTCAGTGTTTTCGTCGTTAATGGTTGGTCAGTCTTTGCGTCATCATCAATATATGTCACCATGATCGTTTGCTCATTTGGCGAATACTTAACCACATGCTTTAGATCTGCATGGTTATGGTCAATATTAGAATCAGTGACCTGCTTAATATCTGGGGTATAACCTTCGATTGTTGGCGATTTAACCGTTGCAAAGTTTTGCGCTGGTGACCATTCAGTCTTAAGCACTTTACCAGTAACCTTATCAATCGTCTTAGTTGCCGTAAATTGGAGACGCTTCGTGCTGGTTGGTTGCTTCGTTGCCTTGCCGTCTGCATAGACATACTCAATGGTTTGGGTAACGTCATGTTTCAACGCATCCTTCCCCATTTCCGTCGTGTACTTTGGGCCCGTTGGATCCATTGGATTAATTGGTTGCCCAACGGTTCCTGGAGTAGTCTCGCTGACGGTTGTCTCACCATGCTTGAGGTGAACCGTATAATTTTGGTCGGTATTGTAATCTTGATCGTATTGAACCCCAGTCTTTGGATAACCATCCGAAACAAATTCATAGCCTTGATTTTCGTAATTTTCGAGGTCCTGAGTCGTCCGATAAGGGGCAGTTGTACCACCATTACCAGTTAGATGCTTTACTGCGAGATTTTGTTTAGTCGTATCATCGACAAAGGTTACCGAGGCCTTCTGCTTTTGAGCACCGACCGTAATGGTAAATGTTTGTGCACTATATTTATCGGAATCATAATTACCAAATACCTTTTGCCAGTCAACATTTTCACCTTGCGCAAGGGTTTGACCAGTTGAATTATTGGTAACTGAGATGACATTCAAATGTTGCTGTTTCAGCTCACTAATGATACTTGCTAATTGATCAAAGGTAATAGCCTGATTAGCAACCCCCTTCATTGATGTTGGACTTTGGCAACTGAATATTCTTTGCTACTGAGGCATCGCCCTTAAACCGCACAATGGCAAGTTGATCTGCAGTTTCACCAGAAGCAGACGCCTTGGCTGGTAAGCTCCCAAATGAGAAGTTTAAAGTCATCCGACTAGCGAGAATATGCATGTTCATCCCAGGGTGAACTTTACCATTCTTAACTGGTGACTGACCCTCAAAATGCAAAATGTAGGCATTTGAATCTTGTTTCCCACCAAAATTAATTTTGACCGTGTTAGTTGCTGCATCATAATACAGGACACCTGGTGTCTCAGCATCAGCTTCATTGGTCGAAATTTTCAGTTGATTCGTAATATCGTCATACTCACTATAGTTTGGAATCAAAGATGCATTAAGGGTCTTTCCATCCTTAACCCGATAGACTCTAAACGTGCAGTTTTTAGGATTCAAATCAGTATTATTATCGCCACGCGCCCATATTTCGATCCGTTGGTTATCCAGTGGCTTATTTTGCGCATTAAAGTATGCGTTAACTTTATATTTTCCATTTGAAAAATCAATATCATAAATCCGCGCACTAAACCCGTATTGGGCATCATTTTGTTGCAGATTATCATACTGAATATTTAACGGGAAATGTTTAGTTTGATCCCCAACGGTAATTACTGCATCAACTGTCCCACTATTAGGAATTTTCATAATCTGGGGATAGAAATAGTTTGAGGTTGAAAACTTAATATTGCTTTCATTTTCAACGATTGGTAATAAAACATAGGTAATCTTATCTTCATTGGCATCGACATAACCATACGCAATCTGGTTACCATTACTATCCTTAATTGGATTGGCTGATTGTTTGCCATTGTTTGCGGACGCTTCATCAGTATCTGACCGTCTAATATTATCAGAGAAATTGATGCTAAAAGTATCCCCTGCTTTTGCCGTTGGACTGATTTCACCACTAACGGTCACAACTAATGGCTCATTACCATACAATTGACTGTATTGCAGTTTGTGTGGATCCTTTTTATCCGTGGTTGCCATTTGAATTTGAACATTTTGAACAGGCGCCGCTTGACTAGTTTGCCCCTCCTCAGCAGTTTTTTGATCAGCAACTGCTGCCTGGACAACTGGTTGGCCATTCGACTTCGTCCCGGTTAACGATTGCCCCACCTTTGGCTGCCCATTTGATTGGGTAACCGGTGAATTCTTAGTTGGTGTTGAAATTTGTGCTGCCGCATTACTGGATGCTGGCTGGGTAGTGGCCGCGTGCCCAACGGCATCCGTTCCACAAGCAAAAAATAAGCCTAAAACAACTGATACAAAACCGATTGATAACTTTCGCAGACTAAATACTTGATTAGTAGCAAGTAGACGCTGTTGTTTCATTCTATGATTATTTTGTGAAACCATTTAATTAACCTCCCAAATTTCATTATTCGGGTCTATTATTACACTAATTAGTAATTTTGTTAATTAAATATAGTTTCAATAACGTTTTATGATATTTTGATCATCTAATTCATTCTTTGCTTTTATAACTGACTTCTAGTAAAATAAACTCATTGCTTTTCACGAATGGAGTTTAAAAATGATTGGAATTTTATCAAATACATTCGCGGTTGTCCTTGGCACGGCCATTGGCGTCATAGTTCGACATTTCATAACCGAACGCTATAAAGACGCCCTCTGGATGGTCCTTGGATTTGCAGCATTGGGGGTTGGCATGCAAACGGTGGTCGCCAACCTCCCGAAAAGCCACTACCCCATTTTGTTCATTGTTAGTATGGCAATTGGCTTTCCACTCGGTACTTATCTTCAATTAGATGACCGCTCTAATCGGTGGTTAAATTCGCGTTTTTCCACCAAAGTTGGAGAAGGGATTGCGACCGCTAGCTTTCTCGATTGTATCGGTGCTTTGGCCATTTTAGGACCGGTTTACGCCGCCACCAGCGGCAACCAAACCATGCTGTACACCAATGCCATGTTTACACTGGTCTGTGCCATTATATTCGGTGCTGGCTTTGGTTGGGGGATGTTGCTTGAAACACCAATCATTTTTATTTGGCTGTCTTTAATTTTCCTGATTGCAAAGTTCTTATCCGTCAGCTTTTTCTCACCGGCATTCATTGTTGAAATGTCAATTGTTGGTGGTTTCCTGATCGTTGCGGCAGGGCTCTCACTCCTAAAGATTCGCCAATTCAAAACGGTTGATATGTTACCAGCATTGCTAGTACCAGTTATCTTCTTCATTTTGCTCAACGTGATTAAAGCATTTTAAATCCACTAACAACTAATGGTTACCCTGGTGTTGCGTCATGCAACACCTTTTTTGTTTCTTCTAGAATCTGCACTACCCGTGTGACGTCACCTTCGTCATACCCAGTTTCCATTAAATAACTCACCATTGTTTTCGAGTCCGTCTGCCAGATTAATTCTTCCATGTGAATCCCTCCTCATTAATATAAATACGCAAAAAATCGGTAACTCATTTCTGAATTACCGATTTTTTTAATCAACTTTTTTGGTTGCTTCAACTTTCATTTGCGGAATGATGGTTTGTAATGCGGTTACCAGCCGTTGAATATCTTCACTCGTATTTGTCATGCCGAGACTAAACCGCAGTGATTCATAAATCCGTGGACTCGTTTTCCCGTACATCGCCACTAAAACATGTGATGGTTCCAGTGATCCCGCCGTACATGCTGATCCAGCGGCGCCCACGATGCCATTTAAGTCTAAGTTCACCAATAATGCATCATTACGAATTCCCTTAAACCAAATATTAATCGTTTGTGGTGCCATATTATCAGTTAAATTTCCGTTGATTTCATAATCAATGTTACTGTCATCTAATCCTTGAATCAGTTGCTTTTTCAATGCAACATAATGAGCCGCATTCTTTTCCCGCTGACCATTCGCAAAGTGCATTTCAATGGATTTGGCAAATGATAGGGCTGCTGGCACATTCTCGGTTCCCGGACGATGCTTCATTTCTTGGTCACCGCCCCGCATTAACGGTGAAAAGTTAATGCCATCCCGGCGATACAAGAAACCAATCATTTTCGGACCATTAATCTTGTGGGCGGAAACCGACAATAAATCAATATGATCAGCCTGGACATCAATTGGTACCGCTCCATAGCCTTGCACGGCATCCGTATGGAACCACGCTTTCGAGTCCTTCACAATCTCACCAATTTCATGAATTGGCAGGTGACTACCAACTTCGTTATTAACCGTCATAATGGAAACTAGGATGGTTTCGTCATCCAAAGCGTCCTTTAATTGTTGCAAGTCAATCTGACCATTTTCATCGACATCTAAGTAGGTCACCTTAAATCCATAATTTTTTTCCAGATCTTCAAGGGGACGCAGGACCGCTTCATGCTCAAACTTGGTCGTAATGATGTGCTTACCTTCATTCTGCCGTGCTCGCGCTGTTTGATAAATCACGGTGTTGTCACTCTCGGTGCCCCCACTCGTGATGTTAATCTCACTATCAAGCTTAGCGTTAATCGATTTTGCCATCACGTGACGGGCCTTTTCTAACACCCCACGAGCTTGTCGTCCAAAATAGTTCGTCGCTGAGGCATTTCCCCAGTAGTCGTGCATGGCATCCGTCATTGCTTGCATCGTTTCCGGTAACATTGGTGTCGTACCGGCATTATCGAGATAAACTCGCTTTTCCATTGTATCCCTCTTTTAGCTTACTTAATGTCAGCAATTATACTATAAGTTGGGATTATTTAACAGAGGCACTTGCTCCCGTGTCCGGTTCATCATTTTCAGGCTGGTCATTTGCAGAACCTTCATCATCAGCCACGGAAGCACTGGCATCAGTATCAGTAGCCGGTTCTTCCACTGGCGTTTCTTCTGCCACCGAAGCACTAGCATTAGTATCTGGAGTTGCGTCAGCGTTCGTATCATCTTCGGACACTGACGCTGAAGCACCCGTATCCACCGCATTGTCAGGATCATCAACTAACTTTTGACCAGTCATTTCGAGGTATTTCTTCACAATTGGCCAAAAGTCTAGCACGATTTCGTTCGTTCCACGGTAATTACCGCTTTCGTCATGCATCGCTTGGTAGTTATTAACCACCCACTTAACGTTCTTCCGGTCTTGCGGTTCGGATAATTGGAACATGTCCTGCTTACCCGTCCGTAAAATATGCAGAACTTGCTTGACGTGGTCATGAACATTGCGAATATCAGGGTGGACCTCACTCAATGGTAGACCAGCTTGCTCTGGACGACGGGAAGCATTCATCCGTTCGGCCGGCTGATTATGGTTGTAGTACAAAAACTGGTTATTATCATCCACAAACGTTAATTCAGCTGGAATTGATTTAAGGAACCAGTTAATTTGATCGACCGTCAAGATTCCGCGATCTAATTGAACATAATCGTGTCCGGAAGCGGCTTTGGTAATCTCAGCTGCCTTTTCAACCCATTCTGGATCATTCATTTTGAACCCTTCAATGGTCGTATCAGCTTTGCCACTTGCCGTTAAATCTTCGTTCTTCCAGGCATCGGCCGGTTCTGGACCTTGGAGTGCTTGCATGACATCAACCCACTTGATGAATTTCTCCATCATCTTCGTCAAAACCTTGATGGTTTGACCGTCAGTAAGGTTACCGTGTTCATCAAAGGCTTCCTTAGCATCGCCCAGTAAGAATTCTGTCCCTGGCATTACCAATCCCCGCACTCCTGGTGCTTCGAGAATTTCTCGCAGGTCCAGTTGCGCCCGCGAAGAACCTTGCGAGAAGTAAGACGCACCAACAATCATGACTGGTTTATTTTCCAACGGGTGGATCTTGTATGACAACCATTCAATAACACTCTTGAGGGCCGCCGTGGTGGTGTGATTATGTTCTGGGGTCGCCATGATTACCCCATCGGCATTTTCAATCCGGTGCTTAAGATATTGGATTGGTGCGCTATTCGTAGCGTCCTGGTCCTCATTAAACATTGGGACATCCTTAATATCAACCACTTCAATATCCGCATAATTACGGAAGTGGTTGGCCATGTACATCATTAATTTGCGATTATATGAGTCTTCAGCGATAGAGCCGACAATTCCAACTAATTTCATTTGATTTCACCTCAATGCTTATTTGCCTAATTCTAATTGACGAATTTTTTCTAGTGCGTGGTCCTTTTCCAGTTGGAACTCACGCGTTTGCTTAACAAATGTTTCAAAAGAGACAAAGATTTGATCCAGTAAATCCACAAATTCTGCCTTTTTAAGTTCACCATGTTCATCAAAGGCTTGGAGCGAGTGGTCAAGCATATACTCAGAACTTGACATCGTCCGGGCCGCTAATTCTGGTGAAGCCAACATCTTTCGTAAAATTTGCTGAGCCCGGGAAGTCCCGAGCGTCCCATAAGAAGCCCCCGTCACCATGACAGGTTTATCCCGAAATGGGTGAATAGTATACGACAACCATGCGAGGGCATTCATCAATACGGCCGGTACTGCATGATCATATTCCGGTGTGGAAATAATCACCCCATCTGCAGCCGCAATCTTCTTGCCCATCTCTTGCGCAGCTGCGGGAATCGTATGATCAGGAGTCTTGTAGTAGACCGGCAGATTCCCAATGTCGAGAATTTCAATCTCAGCCACTTTTGCATAACGTTCTTTCATAAACTTAATCAATTTTTTGTTAGTCGAACCATGCCGGTTTGAACCAGCAATCGCAATAAAATGATTCATGTTGATCCCTCCGATTTTTTATCAGTATATCACATGTACAATTATTCACAAGTCAGCATTTGGCCATCACGATTAATGACAATAGCTTGGACATTTTCGAGCGTTTTGATAACCTGTTGAATGTACGACCAATCCTGGCCAAACAGCATTGACGTCCAAATTTCACCATCAACTGATTGGGGAGAAATAATTGATAAACTAGCCATATTCGTTTGAATCGGGTAACCGGTTTGCGGATTAAAAATGTGGTGATAAAAATGACCCTGACTGGTTAAATTCCGTTCATAAATCCCTGATGTAACTATCGATTGATTATTGAGTTTCAACACATCAACATAATTCCCTAATGCTTGCTGAGGATCCTGCAAACCAACGTGCCACATTCCATCGCTCCGTTGTTGATTACCACCAATCACAACCACATTTCCCCCGAGATTAATTACCGCAGAAGTAACCCCAGCGTGAACTAAGAATTCCTTAATCAGGTCAGCAATGTAACCCTTAGCAACCGCGCCGAGATCAATCTCCATACCAGGCTTTGCTAGCTTGACGGTCTGCTGTTGCTCATCTAACTTGATTAACCGCGGATCAGTTAAAGCCAATCGTTTCTGAATGGCTGTTTTATCAGGGACATGCGCATCCGTAAAACCAATATGCCACAGTTTCACTAACGGGCCAATGGCGATATTAAGGAAGCCACCCGGATACAGGCTATATTGCTTTCCAATTTTAATCAGGTTAAATAATTCTGCTGGAACCTTAACCGCAGACTTTCCTGCCTGCTGATTAACCTTCATCAATGTCGATGAATCATCATTTGCGGAAAAAATTTGTTCATACTTACGGAGACGTCGTACTGCTTCATCCGCAATTTGCTCCGCATTTGGTACTGGTGTTTGTAATTGCAACTTAATAATCGTGCCCATTAAGTGAATTGATCGTTCAACGCTCATCACGACTCCCCCATTTCTAACCAAATCTTACCATAACTCGGTGTGATTATTTACATTTTGCCAAAACATCTTAAAATGGTGATGAATCATACATGAGGAGCCTGATATTATGGAAAACCAGCTTGATATTTTTGACTTAAAAGCAGTCCAAATCAAAAAATCAAAACAAGAATTAATCAAATTCGGCCAGCAACGTCAAACTGAATTGCCAAGTGAAAAGTTGGCCCAGTATTCGCCGGTTAATCGCGATCCCCGTAAAGCCATCACCAAGACCGAATCCAATATGATTAAGGAACTTTTACCCTTGCGCCATCAGCGAATGATGGCTAGTCCCTTCGCCTTCTTTCGCGGAACTGCAGAATTAATGGAACGGGACTTGAAACACCAATCCCAAAGCAACATTCCCATCATCATTTGTGGTGATGCCCATATCCAAAATTTCGGTTTTTACGCTTCATCTGAACGCCAGCTTCTTTTTGGACTGAACGATTTTGATGAAGCACGAATTGGTAACTGGGAAAGTGATTTAAAGCGCCTGTTGGTAAGCAGTCAACTAGCCGGTGAAGAAAACGGCTTTGACCAAGATGATCTCCACCGGTTATTAAAGAAAATTACAAAAACTTATCGACATGCCATCAAACGTGCTAATCAAGAACCGCTCTTTGCTCGCCACTACTTTTCGTTCAAGTATTCAGACATGACCCAAACAATTCAGGCTCTCGATCATCATAAACAACCCCGTGCCATTCATAAGGTCATGAAACAAATTTTGAAAAAGAGCCAACAATCTAATTCCGCACAGATTGTGAGAAAGATGGCCGAAATAGGTTCCGATGGCGAGTACCATTTCATTGAAAATGCTCCACGCGCCAAACACGTTGGTAAAGCACGCTACCAGGAAATCGTGAATGGTTTCCGTAAATATCGAAAGAATGTCCGCCCAGATATTCAGATCTTGCTTGCCAACTTCCACATTTCAGATATTATCCGTTATAGTGTCGGGGTTGGTAGTTTTGGGACCCGCTGTTACTTGATGTTGTTAACGGGGAACGACGGAACCCCCTTGGTTCTCCAAATTAAAGAGGCCTTACCACTCCGGTATAACTTGCAAATCCTTGGTAGTGATCAAGTGGCTGCTAACGGTCAACGCGCGGGTCGTCGGATCGTCACCGCACAGCGGACATTGCAGTCATCTTCTGACCCCTTCCTAGGAGCCACTAACTTTGGCGGACGAAGTTACTACATTCGTCAATTCCGGGATATGAAAGAATCTGTTAAAGTCAGCAAACTCGATTTAGAAAGTTTTCAACTTTACTGTGAAACCTGTGCGCTCCTCCTGGCGATGGCCCATTACCAGAGTCCGACTGCGCCCATCATCCGGGGCTATTTAAAACACCAAAAGTCACTTGATACTGGACTAGCCGATTGGGCAATTCAGTATGCTAATCAAGTTCACCAAGATTATCAATATTTCGTCAATAGTCAACCATAATTAATAAAGGGAATTAGGTCCAGCGACCTAATTCCCTTTGTAATTATTTAACCTTTTACAAAACATATTTTTCAATTGCTTCTGCCACTCCATCATGATTATTATCGGCCACGGTAACGTCTGCCTTCGCCAACGTACTTGGAATTGAATTCCCCATGGCGACACCAGTATCGGCAAATTCAATCATGGACTCGTCATTTTGGGCATTACCAATCGCCATCACTTCATCCGATTGAATTCCTAGATGTTCACAAAGGGCCGCTAACGTGGCTCCCTTGCCGGCTTTTTGATTCACAAATTCAAGATAATAATCCTCGCTCCGGACAATCTTAAACCGCTCGACCAAGTCCGCAGGAAGTTGTTGGTGAGCAGCATCCAGCTTCTCCTTATCATCCGTCATCATAAACTTACCAATCACGAGCTGATTGCGAAGGGCATTAATCTGATCCAGTGAACGGTAGCGCATCGGCATAAAGACTAAACCAGACTCATGAACCGCGTATGGACTGATGTCTTGATTAGTGGTGTAAATATAGTCTTGGGTTTCAATCACCGACTTAACATTGTGCTTGGTGGCGTATGCCAAAATATCAACGTAGTCGTTAAAACCAACCGTGTAGTTAACGATAACTTGACCATTCGTGTCTTGAGCCAAACCGCCATTAAAGGCCACCACGTACTCATGATCAGAGTGATCTAAGTCCAATTGTTTGAGAAACGGCCGAACTCCCGTCATTGGCCGACCCGTACACAGCACAATTTTAACACCCGCTGAGCTAGCCCTTTTAATTGCGGCCACGGTTTGCGGCGTCACCGCTCGCTGATCATTAATTAACGTTCCGTCAATATCAATCGCTACTAATTTAATTGTCATTTATGTTCTCCCGTTTTTACTTTTATTATACCTGATTAGTGATTCAGAACCACCATTTCCGCCATCAAGATTTCTGAGTAGAGACTGGTCACAATGTCCATGTAACCAGCTTCTTGTTGTGAAACTTCGTTCAAATACTCCCGTTCTTCACGAAAAGCTAACCGATAAGCCATATCTAAAGTGTTGCTCTCTTCTGGAGTTAAGGCAGGCCGCTGAAGCGACCGTTTAAATTCACGGATAAAATGTTTAATTGAGGTGTGCATCCGTTGCGTTTGCAAATCATACAGTACTGTCTGACGAAGGTCCTCTGGGAGATAGATTTGGCGAATTTTTTCAATTGCGTGTTGAATCATTTGGTCACGAATCTGGATCGTTTTTTTAGTAATCACCTTGTCGGAAGGTTGCCGCTGTAAAATAAACCGAAACAGAAATGTTGGAACTAAGAGACTCAGAACGATTAACACTGCTTCAGCCATCAAAACTAAGTTAAAATCGGTCCGTTTTACCGAAGTTTCCGCAACCATAAATGCTAAGGCAAAGGTCACGGTTCCGTGGACCCCACCAAATGCAAAAATGGTAGCAGCTTTGGCATTAAGATGGCGAACTGTTAACGTATACACAAATCGCACGACAACGTTGGCCACGTACATAATAATCCCTAAAATCAACCAATTCTGCGGATGTAAAACCACATTGTTGTTATTGGTAATCCGCACCATCATAATTCCCAGAATCACGAACACGATCCCGTTCAGTAACTCTTTCATCATGCCGGTCAATGCTTCAGAATCATAGATGACACGTGGATTTAAGAGGTTGCTCCGTTCCATTTCAGCATTGTGTAAGACCCCGGTACAAACCACGGCAATAATTCCAGACACGTGTAAGTGTTCTGCCACAAAGTAAATCACGAAAGGCGTCGCCAGAAAAATAATCTTCGATGGCGTCCCTGTATTATTAGCCGTATTGACTAAATTAATATGGGAACGAACCAGGTCCTGCCGAACCAAAATGATAATTCCCCCGCCGACAAAACCGAATACGGCACCACCTACTGCAGAATACATAAAGTTAGCAACCGTTTGACCATAGTTGATATATCCATTGACGTACCACAAAATAGCCATGTTCAACAAGATAATCCCTGAAGCATCATTGAAAAGTGATTCTAGTTTTAAAAAGGTTCGTTCAGTCTCCGGAATAATCAGGCCGTGTGAAACCGCCTCACTTGCAGTCGCATCGGTTGGCGTACTGATTGCCGCAAGTACAAATGCCAGTGGTAAACTAACGATTCCCGTAACGGCCATACTAAAACCAGCTGCAATTGCACAAAAAAGCGCCATAAAAACGGTCAACGAAACAATCACCCTAAACTTCCGAGCAACTTTATAAAACCTGGTCTCCATGCCATCGTAAAATAACAGTGGCGCTACAATCATCCCCATAAAGATTTCCGAAGAAAATGTCGCCACCAAGTGATCTAGCACGGGCACCAGGGCCACAATCACCCCTAATCCGAGGTTGATATAGTTGCTAGCGATATGGCTTAAAAATTGTCGATGAACTACGATGCCGACGATTGCGACAGCCACTAAGAAAACTGTGGAAAGCATTAACGTCATTTTGGACTAACCTCCCAATTTATTAATCCTGCCACCAAAGTTTGATTAAGGCTTGTGTACCATCATTGCCCAGTCCCCGTTGGTCAACGAGAATTTCATACAATCGCTTTGCTTCCTTCGTAGCTGGAAAATCAATGTCCAGCTGTTCAGCAGTTGTTAAAGCAATTCGTAAATCCTTGAGGAAATGTTTAGCAAAAAAGCCCGGCGTATAATCATGCTGCAAAATCCGTGGTCCATAGCTGCCTAAACTAAAGTTTTCGGCCGCCCCACTTTGGAGCGTATTCATGACCTGCTGGAGATCTAAACCAGCTGCTTTAGCATAGACAAATGCTTCGGTCATCCCCGTCATGGTTCCAGCAATCATAATTTGGTTGGCCATTTTGGCATTTTGCCCACTTCCAGCCGGGCCAAAATAGGTTACTGATGCGGCAAATTCATCAAAGAGTCCTTGTAACGAGGCCATGGTCTGCTTTTCACCACCAACCATCACTGTCAATGTCCCTTTTTGAGCACCAATATCTCCACCAGAAACTGGCGCATCCAGGCACTGAATCCCCTGCTTTTGACAATCACGAGTGATTTCCTGATCCAGTGATGGCGTACTGGTTGTCAGGTCAATCAAAACTTGACCAGCATGGGCAGTAGTTAGGATTCCCTGACCACCATAGTAAACATCGCGTACATCCTGCGGGAAGCCAACCATCGTCATTACGACGTCAACCTGAGCCGTTAATTCAGCTGGTGAAGTTGCCCACTGTGCACCGTTATCAAGCACTGCCTGCGCATGACTCTTCGTCCGGTTATAGACGATTACCGTTTCATGATGGTTAAGCAGGTTATTAATAATTCCGGTTCCCATGACGCCGGTACCAATAAAACCAATTTTCATCATTGTCATCCCCAATTGTATTTCAAAGTGTTCTAATAGTTTCTAATTATAGCATTCCCTTATACCGACTGCTATTAACGGTTAATCAGCAGAAAACTGTGAATTGGCTAAGATAAAATCATGTCACCATTTTATTAATACATTCGTATAAAAACGCGGTATAATAAGAACATTAACCAATTTTTTGCGCGCATCAATTTCACTTCATTTGCACAATTCTGAGAAATTGATTAATATTTATAGTATGGTTCATGAAGCTGCATGAACTTAAAGGAGGAATTTAAATGGCTGATAAAAGCCATCAGGCCACGCAAGATTCAAATGAATTACAACGTGGACTTACTAACCGTCACGTTCAAATGATTGCCCTAGGTGGTGCAATTGGAACGGGTCTTTTCTTAGGATCTGGTGAATCCATTCACTTCGCCGGTCCATCCATCATCCTTGGTTACTTGATTACCGGGTTAATCTGTTTTTGGATGATGCGGGCAATGGGAGAAATGATGATGACCAATGTTCACTATCACTCCTTTGTCGATTTAATTCATAAATACTGGGGCCACCGGGCCGGATTTGTCATCGGCTGGGCCTACTGGGCCAGTTGGATTGCGATCGCGATGGCCGAACTAACTGCAATTGGGGTTTATATCAAACTTTGGTTGCCGGGCCTGCCGCAATGGGTCCCCGGGTTAATTACCATTGCAATTCTGCTTTGTATTAACCTAATTACCGTCAAGGCCTTCGGGGAAGTCGAATTCTGGTTTGCATTAATCAAAATTGTGGCAATCATTGCCCTGATTTTGATTGGGATCGGCCTAATGATTTTCCATTACCACACTAGTGCCGGTATTGCAACGCCAGCCAACCTGGTTAGTCATGGTGGTTTCTTCCCGACCGGTTGGTCAGGGGTACTGAAGTCCTTACCAATGGTCGTCTTTGCTTTTGCCGGGGTTGAAATGGTCGGAATGACCGCTGCTGAAACTCAAGACCCGGAAGAAGTTATTCCGCGGGCCATTAATAACATTCCCGTACGGATCTTAATCTTCTATATTGGTTCACTGGCGGTGATCATGTCGATCTTCCCCTGGAACCTGCTCAATGCTAACTCCAGTCCCTTCGTAATGGTATTCAAGGATATTGGGATTAGCGGGGCAGCGGACATTATCAACTTCGTTGTAATTACGGCGGCTGCTTCTTCATGTAACAGTGCGCTTTACACGACCGGACGAATGTTAGCTGAATTGACTTACAAGTCACCTAATCCCAAGGTGCGGATCATCAGCCACATTTCACGGTTCCAAGTTCCAACATTTGCGATTATCATTTCCGCACTCTTGATTACCCTTTCGGCTGCTTTAAACTACTTAGTTCCAGGCAGTGTCTTCACCCTGATTTCTAGTGTGGCCACCACGAGTTTTATCTTCATCTGGGGAGCAATTGTGATTACCCACTTAAAATTCAGAAAGAAGTACCCGAAGGAAAGTCCGTTTAAAATGCCATTAGCACCGGTTTCTGACTACTTAGTGCTGATCTTCTTTGCGGTAGTTGCTGTTACCATGACGATGCGGGAAAGCACTTTAATTTCATTAATTGTGACCCTCGTTTGGATGGCAATTCTGTTATTTGCAAGTCGGCAACACAAGGAAATCAAGATTAAAAAGTAATAAAAAAGGATTGACCGAAATTTGGTCAATCCTTTTTAATTTACTTTGGGGATGTTTCAGGAGCAAAGAAGAGACAGCCGACACCACCAATTAGCAGAATGATTGCACATACCAGCATGGCCAAATTACTACCACCAATATTTGTTAAAACTGGTAGGAGGAATGTCCCACTAGCCGCTCCAATCCGGCTAATCGTAATGACCGTACCGACACCAGTTGCCCGCACTTTAATATCAAATAGCTCCGTCGGGTACGGATAATCAAGCACCAATCCAGCAGATAGGACAACAGAGAAGATGGCAAAACATCCCAACTGGAAAACTGGCTGTGACCGGGATTAACAATGATAATCATTAAGGCCAGGGCCGCTAATAATAAGTGACCAACCAAAAATGCTCGCCGACTCAGACGATTAAATAAGGCCATCCCAACGAGCACCCCCGCCATGACGCAGGCGTTATACATTACCCCCGATAATTGATCATTTCCTAACTTCAACCCCTTTAAAAGAATTGGTAAGAAAATACTAATGCCAAAGAAGGCGAACGCCTGACATGCATAAAATAAGCCACCAACAATGGTCCGACGTCGATATTGCTTATTAAACACCACTCGCCACGTAATCTTCTCTGGATCACGCTTGCGACGCCCAATGTGCTTGTGAATTAAGTGTTGGGCCCGTTCCTTTTGCCCTTGGCTTGCTAACCAACTTGGTGATGCGGGAACCCGGCAGACTGAGCGATACAGCGCAGTAATTAAGCTTGGTACCACTGAGGAGGCAAGGATAATTTGCCAGGTGGCACTACCGAATCCCTGAATTAGAATTCCCGCAAAATATGAACAAACAAAGCCAATTGCCCAATAGAAGATCAGGCGACTTTGCCGCTTACCTGCTTCTTGCTCTGGTAGCCATTCTACTAATAATGAATTGCCGACCGTGTAATCAATGGCAATCATCAAACCAATCGCAACCCGAATAATAAAAAGCAGCCAGGGATTAGTTGTCACTAATTGCGCCAACGATAGCACAGCAAAAATGTACATATTAATCATCAAAAGACCGCGACGACCGATTGAATCCGCTAACTTACCCATCACAGCGCTACCGGCTAGACCAATCAAACTCCCCGCACCGAGCAAGCCAACCCAAAAGTCAGTTAGATGAAGATAAGTTTGTGCGAGTGAAAAACCGGTTCCGCTAATACCTAACGCATACCCACAGGATATTTGTCCCAGGATTAACGCGATTAAGATCCGCCGATGGACCGTTTTGAAAGGGGCTTTCTTATAATTCTTCTGTGGAATCTGTTGTTCATTCATATAATGATTCGGTTGATGACCAACCGACTTCAATCCCTCCTTATTAAATTAACACCATTTTTATAAAAAAAAGGCACTGCGAACGCAATGCCTTAATTTTTATTGGGCTAGCTGGATTCGAACCAGCGCATGACGGTACCAAAAACCGTTGCCTTACCGCTTGGCTATAGCCCAATATTTAACTTGTCGCCTGACGACTATTTAAATATAACATCGTTTTCAAAAAAGTTCAACGATATTTTCAAAAAAATCCTTACGAAAAAATTTAGAATCTGGTAGAGTAATCAATCGTTGGTATTAATTACCGTTTGAAATTTATTTGAGAAGGAGTTTTGTTTTATGGATAATTAAGAAACTGTGCATTTACAGGCACGGGTTTCCGTCCACCATCCAAAGCTGGCGATGGTTAGTATGATGTTGGGGGGGGGCGTTTGTCGGGATGTTTAGTGAAACTTCATTAAACATTGCCCTGCCCCAACTCATGGCTCAGCTCCACGTTAATCAGTCAACGATTCAGTGGTTAGTGACTGGATACATGTTGATCATTGGAATTATCTTACCCCTTTCGAGTTTAATTACGAAGTGGTTTACAACTCGTCAAGTCATTATCTTTGCCCTGTGTGACTTTATTATTGGTTCAATTATCTCCGCGATGGGAAATGGCTTTACGGTTGTTTTAATCGGTCGAATGATTCAGGGAATTGGAACTGGATTGATCCTTCCGCTTATGTTCACCGTGGCAATGCAAATCTTCCCACCACAAAAAATTGGTGCGGTCATGGGAATGTGTGCGCTCGTGATTATGTTCGCCCCAGCCATTGGACCAACACTAACGGGAATTTTACTGGGCGTTGGTAGCTGGCGCTGGGTCTTCTGGTCATTCGTTCCATTCTTGGCAATCGCGTTAATTTTTGCGATTACTTCTTTGGAAAACATCAGTGAATTAACTAAGCCACATGTAGATATCATTTCAATCTTAGCATCCGCAATCGGTTTTTCTGGCCTAATTGCCGGGGTGAGTTTTGCCAG
Source organism: Limosilactobacillus sp. C0001E2 (assembly GCF_056590915.1). Classification (NCBI taxonomy): domain Bacteria; kingdom Bacillati; phylum Bacillota; class Bacilli; order Lactobacillales; family Lactobacillaceae; genus Limosilactobacillus; species Limosilactobacillus sp. C0001E2. The sequence goes on from NZ_JBWPXC010000001.1 coordinate 205,913, forward strand.
TGAAAGTGGCTGGTTATCAGCCAAAGTTCTCGGTTCCCTGATCATTGGGGTTCTTGCCCTCCTGTTCTATGGTTACCGGCAACTCCACCTCGCTGAACCAATCCTGAACCTCCGGGTCTTCAAGCACGCGAACTTCCGGACCGGGGCTGCAATTGTCATGATTGATTTTGGAATTATTCTTTCTGCAATGTACTTACTACCCCAATACATTCAAAATGGGATGACATTACCGTTGGCATTGACCGGGATAATTATGTTACCAGGTGGATTGGTCAACGCGATTGTCTCAGCCATCGCCGGACGGATGTACGATAATGTCGGTGCAAAATTACCTGCGCGCCTTGGCCTTGTTATCGCGTTAATCGGGGCGATCTTGCTCGCCTTTGTTTCTACCAAAACTGCAATTTGGTACGTTATCATGGCCCACATTATCTTAATGATCGGGGCACCATTGGCAATGTCGCCATCACAAACGAGTGCCTTAAATTCGCTCAGTGGTCGGGAATCTGCAGATGGTAGTACGATTTTGAACACGATGCAGCAAATTATTGGAGCGTTAGCGACTGCTCTTGCTACCAGTTTCTTGGAAGTTGGTCGTCACGCAGTTAGTGGTAGCAACGCCTTTACATTTACTAACGGGGTCCACTATGGTTTCTACTTTACCATTGCCCTCGTTGTGATCGGTTTGTTGATTTCACTTAAAATCCAAGACGACGCTGACAATCACTAAAATTAAGCCCACTCTTGTACAAACAGGGGTGGGCTTTTAAAATAGAACTAGAATTTCTACTGAAATGTGGTGACTAAATTGACTCAACAAAAATTGCTGTTACTCTCGACCGGTGGCACCATTGCCTCCGTTGTTTCTGAAGAAGGCCTGGCTCCTGGCGAATCTGGTGAAGATCTTCTCAAAATGGTTGGTAACCTTCCCTATCAAATTGACGTGAAGGACATTCTGAATCTAGATTCTTCCAATATCCAACCCGAAGAATGGAAGACCATCGCTGAAGACATCTACAAGTACCGGCATGATTATGACGGGATTGTCGTTTCACACGGGACGGACACGATGGCTTATACAGCCTCAATGATGACCTTTATGCTCCAAAATATTGATGTTACAGTCGTCTTTACGGGAAGTCAGGTCCCCATCAATGTCTTACTGAGTGACGCTCCAGATAATATGCGACTGGCTTTTGCGGCAGCCGCTAGTTTGCAGCCTGGCATTTACCTTGCTTTTGACAGTAAAGTTATGCGTGGTTGTCGTGCCGTTAAGGTCCGGACAACGGCCTTTAATGCCTTTGAAAGTGTTAATTTTCCGCCAGTCGCTGAAGTGACCTCCGATGGTTTAGAAATCAAAATTCCAGAGCAATGGCAACCTCGACAGTGCATTTTAAATACCGCAATTGATACAAACGTTTCTCTAATCAAATTATTCCCTGGCTTTGATCCCGCCCTCCTCCACGCAATGGCAGAAAATGGCTGTCATGGGATTGTGATTGAGGCTTACGGGCTCGGTGGCATGACTTTTATTCGACGGAATGTTGCTGCTGCCATCGGTGAGTTAATCCGCAAGGGGATTCCAGTGATTGCTGCCAGCCAATGTCTCTATGAACGAAGCGACCTAACCAAATACGAAGTTGGTCGGCAAGCATTGCTAGAAGGTGCCATTAGCGCCCGTGATATGACCTCCGAAAGCGCAATTACTAAGTTAATGTGGGGATTGGGCCAAGGGATGGATGTTAAAGACATCGATAAATTTTTCAACACCAACGTCGCTGGTGAAGTCACCATTGATGAGCTAAATTAACAAATAGTCCTCCAAGTGAGTCGCAATCTGACCTTGGAGGACTATTTGTTTACAACCAAGAACTTATTCTCCACCACTTCCTGGCTGATTGTACTTTGCGCCATGCGGTAGCATAAATTCAAGCTGATTGTAACCATTCCAAGTAGTTTGGTTGTGATTCAGCTGTGTCTCCTCATTATCAATTGTCGACAGTGATTTCATTCCTAACGTTTTCCGGATAAAATTACTGCCCTTCCGTAGTTCGGTAACCGTCGCAATTTGAAAAGCTGTCCCTTGAATCTCAGCATCCCTAAACCGCAAGACACGATGGCGAGTTTGTTTTAACGATGAATGATACTTCCAATAAAGACCGCTGACGTTATTAACCGGTAGATCTGTTCGGACACCATCGCCAATGGTCTTGATGATTTCATTTGTAGTCGTTAAAGAACCCCGTTTTCTGAATGTCCGCATGGCAGATTGAATGACCTGCTGCCCTCGTTTTTGGCGACCATAATCATTATTAGGGTCATCATAACGCATCCGGGCATACTTTAATGCTTGATTTCCGTTAAGATGCTGTCGTCCCTTTTTAAAATGGTGACCTTCATAATCAAAGGCAAACGGATTATCAACGTCCACGCCACCGACAGCGTTAACGACTTTTTTCATGGCCCCCATATTAACCAGCGCATAATAATCAACCGGAACACTCAATAATTCACTGACCTGCTTTTTTGCTTTCTTAGCACCACCAATAGCATAAACTGCATTAATCTTTACGTAGTCCGCTCCCTGGTTAGTCGATACTTTAACCAAGGTATCACGAGGAATTGCTAGCATTGCGACTTGTTGTTTCTGCGGATTAACGGCCATCAATTCCATCGTATCTGTATTACCTGCGTATGCTGTTCCACGGCCTAAAGCACCGACGTCAGTTCCCATTACTAGCACAGTAAATGGTTTTCCCTGACGTAGTTTAGCGGGGAGCGGCTGATGCGCATTCCCGGTCATCTGATTAGTCACTGAACTAATCTGTTGGTGAATCATCAAGCCAATCATCATAACTAATACGACGGTTACACTTAACCATAATTTTGCCGACCGTAATCGTTTAAATTGCACAAACCATCCTCCTCAATTTCAATCAATGGTTTAATTGTACAAAACCACTCTTAATAAATTAAATACTGTTTTATAATAATAGATATTAAAAAATTAGATATGAGGTGCAAAATGAATTTAAAACAGCTCCATTATTTTTTGGTAATTGCGGAAGAACACCAGATTACCTCGGCAGCCAAACACCTTTATACTGCTCAGCCACCATTATCGTATCAAATGAAGCAATTAGAAGAAGAATTAGATACCAAATTATTTCAGCGTACTGCTCATGGAATTAAATTAACCCCAGCCGGGATGACGTTTCAAAAGTACGCTCGCCAACTCGTTAGTATTGCTAACAATGCCAAGCAACAGATCCATCAAACCACTGACGGCACCAGCGGGACCTTGAAAATTGGTCTAATCTCATCAGCTGGGCAAATCGTAATGACCGGACCACTCAGTCAGCTGACTGATAACTATCCGATGGTTAATGTTGAAATTACTGAGGGCAATACGTATGAACTAATCCAAGCTTTGCATGCTGGAACCATTAACCTGGCGATTGTTCGCTCCCCATTCAATGCCGTTGGTCTCCAGCAAACTTCCTTAATGGAGGAACAAATGGTGGCCATTAGTTCGACAACTACTCCCACTATTAATGCACACCAGCATTTAACAATTAATGACCTTGCTCACCGGCCACTAATTTTATACCGGCGCTTTGAAGCCGTATTTAATGACACTTTTCGCCGGCACGGAATCGATCCTTTCTATGCTGTCAAATGTGATGACGCACGGACCGCTATTTTAGCAGCTAACTCTGGAATGGGGATTGCGTTGGTACCACACTCAATTGCCACCCTTTATGCTAACCACCCTTTTCAAACCATTGATGAACCTTCCTGGCGTTCAACCCTACAACTGGTGTGGATGAAAGAAACCGCCTTAGACCCACTTACAAAACGGGTGATCAATCTTTTTAATCATTCACAAATAAATTAATCTCTTGATTACTAACTTTTTGTAAGTTAAAATAAAGCTAATGAATGAAATTTAGCAAAACCATTGGAGGGATTACTATGACTTCAAAATTTAATGAAATTGCTGCTCAACGTCGTTCAATCTATTCGCTAGGTGAAAACGTGCGCCAAACTCCTGAAGAGATTTTTGACCTTGTTAAGACAACGGTTCGCAACTCACCAAGTGCCTTTAATAGTCAAACTGTTCGGACAGTTGTTTTGTTTGGTAAGCAATCGGATCGAGTTTGGGACATTGTGGAAGCCACTTTACAAAAAATCGTGAAGGATCCTGCCGCATTTGAAAAGACGAAGGCGAAAATTGCCACTTTCCGGGCTGGTTTTGGAACGATTCTCTACCTCACCGATACAGAAATTGTCCGTAATTTAGAAAAACAATTCCCATCTTACGCTGATAACTTCCAACCCTGGTCAGAGCAAGCCATTGGTGGTGCTCAACAAGCGGTCTGGACAGCACTCGCTGAACAAGGCATTGGCGCTAGTCTGCAACACTATAACCCACTGATTGACGACGCCATCCATGAAGCATTTGATTTACCAACAACTTGGCAATTACGTGCTGAGATGCCGTTTGGTTCAATTGAACAACCTGCTGGTGGTAAGGAATATCTTCCGGAAGATCAAGTGTTCAAGTTAATTCAATAATTATTTATTCAAAAAGCGACGCTGTGGATTTTCACAGCGCCGCTTTTGCAATTAATTACCATTATACGGATCAGTATCCGAATTCTTTTGATTAACTTTCCGCGGCCCATTATTCGGGTTGCGGTTATTTTTTAAGATATATCTTTGAATTAAGTCCAGGACTTCCGTATTTTGGGGAAGCGATGAATGTTGTGCCAATTTACCAGTGACGGTGACTTGTGTATAGTGCTCAACCGCGCCTTGGTATACATATTTACCGGCTAGCACACTACTCAAAGGCACAATCCCGTCTTCGACATAGTTTTCCGAACCAGCGACCGAATAAACATCGAGATCATCCGGTAAATTATCCCGGTACTTAACAAAGTCTTTCAGCATTTCTGTCCGCCGACTAGTTGGTTCAGAGAAGTTATATGGTGACCCAATCGTCATCAGTCGTTTAATCGTAATCTGATCTTCATCAAAGTAATGTTCCAAGAAGTAAGTGTAGACCAGCCCACCATTGGAGTGACCGATTCCCTTAAAGTTATTGAAATCGTACCGATTCTTTAACTGATTAAAAGCCTTATTAAACATCTTAGCCTGTTTTTTAATGTTGCTATATCCATCGTGGTTATTTTCAAAACCAACAACCATAAATGGTTCATTATCACCGCGCCGGACCCGGCCAGTATAGGTAATCTTACCATCGTTATATACCTTAACCTTGAGCAAGCTGTGACGTTTATGATCCATACTATTGATCTTTTTAACCATACCGTCAAACCGGTTCACCGTCGCACTACTGCCTGGAATCATAATTACTGGCGACATTTTTGACTGCTGACGAATCCGTAATTGGTGAACGTTTTGACACGACCAGCCATAGGAAAGCCCCGTCAAAATGGCAATCAGGATTACTAGCCAAATGATCAATCGCCGGTGTTTTTTAGTGATTTTCATTTGCTGAATCCCCCTTTAAGTCTTCCCGTGCCTGCGCTTCAACTTTTTCAACGAGTTTAACAAATGGAATGTAAAGAATAACATCAATTACCAACAGCACCATTGTAAAAATAAATGCAACCAAGTTACCACCAGTTGCAATAAATGGAATCAAAATTCCTGGGGTTCCATTAGGCACCGGGTAAACTAATGGTGGGAAGGCATGGATGAAAATCAGGCAACTTCCTAAAATAATATTAACTACCGGTAAAAACACGAATGGTAATAAATAAACTGGATTACAGAACACCTGCGCTCCAAACAAAATTGGCAGACCGATATTGAAAAAGCCCGGTGCCATACTCCATCGTGAGACTTGACGGTAATAATGCGAACGGCTGCTCCACAGCACCGCGATTATTAATGCGAGAGTCAATCCGACCCCGCCGAAAACTGCAAAGCCCGTATACAATGATGAAGGCGTAAATGGATACGGAATTCCCCAGGCTGTTTTATGGGTCAATGCATAACCAAGGTTTGCGGCCATTTCGTTGCTATAAACCTGCGAGGTCGCGCTAAGCGGTTCAGCAAACCCTAACCACACGAGAATTGTGTTAACGACTGACAAAGTAATGTTCAAGAAGTAGTTACTGTTCCGGTCTAAGGTCGACCCAATCCACTGACTGACCATGCCGTCTAAACCAAATTGTCGATATAAGGCAAATAAGAAGTGAAGAACAAAAGCACTGCCAACCAAAATGACAAGTGGCTTTAAATTTTTCAGTACGGTCTTAATAATTGCTGAATTGGGTTCTGCAAAGTCCATAAAAGTGGCTGACCGCCCGAGCCCCGGACAAACATTCGCCCAACTACATACCCTACCAGGACCCCAATAATGAGCCAAGCGGCACTATAATACTTCATCTCGATAACGTCACTATTACCTTGAACACCATGAACAAAGATCAAGGTATAGCAAACAATCGCTGCCACACCAGCAATCGGATTTTCCTTATGATAGTACTTGGTAGTTAAAACGGCACTGACTAAGCAGGCAAATGGTGCAGTCCAGCCAACCGTTACCCTGGTCATATCCATAAAGAGAGCCCGCCAAAATTGACGGAATGGTAACCAATCCGCAACGTGTAAAACACTACCTAAGAAACCGTTCGTTGACAGTAAATTTTCGTACAATAACCACGAAAAACTGCCCACTAAAATTAAAGGGAAAAGGGCAATTAAAGTGCGGTGCAGGATTTGGACAAATGACCGTTGCCGAAAACGGACCATCCAATTAATCCACCGTTCTTGATTGAACATTCAATCAACTCCATTCATTCAAACAAATTACTCCATATTATAAGCTGATTAACTTACCCTGTATAGTTTTTAGACGCAGAAAAGCTGTCTGACAAGTCCAATAGTGATCTTGTCAGACAGCCCTTTTATTATTCATAACGTTTTAGATAGTCAGCGAGATATTTGATTGTTAAACTTTGTGGATCATTAACCAGGTCTTGCGGTTGACCACTCGCTACAATCCGACCACCATTTTTTCCACCACGTGGTCCTAGATCAAGTAGATAGTCTGCATTGGCAATCAAGTTCAAATCGTGTGTAATTGTAATAATCGTGGCTCCACGGTCAAGTAACTGCTGCATGACATTAACAAGGGTCTTCACATCTAACGGGTGCAACCCAATTGTCGGTTCATCAAATACAAATAACGTAGTTGCTTGATTACGATTAAGGTGTTTGACTAGCTTCAATCGTTGTGCTTCCCCACCGGACAGGCTGGGCGTGCTTTCACCCAAGTGAAGATAATCAAGACCGACTTCTTGCAAAAGTTGCAGCTCTTTTTCAATTCGCGGTTGATCTTCAAATACCGAAAGGGCTTCACGAACGTCCATCTTTAAAATGTCAACAATCGAATAGCCGTGCCACTTAACTACCTGAACAGCCTGATTATAACGATCCCCGTTACATTCTGGGCAGACTTGCTGCATATCCGGCAAAAATTGAATGTCTAAAGTTACTACGCCAGCACCACCACAGGTAGGACACGCCCCTTGCTTAGGTAACTGCTGGTCCTTCGCTTGAGCTTGAATTGCTGGAACTAAGCTATCTAAAATCAGACTTGTCTTCCCTGCTCCAGAGAAACCAGTAATCGCACTTAACCGATTAACCGGCAACTGGGCATGGACATTCTTGAGGTTGAAATAATTTTGGACGTCAAAGTCAATTTGCTGTTTTGCTGGTTGATCAGCAACAGACCGGGCCAGCAACTTTGCGGTCCCATTTAGGTATGGTCCAATCTTGGACTGATCATCATGGGCCACTTGATCCGGTGTCCCTTGAGCAATAACTTGACCACCAGCATTCCCGGATCCAGGACCCATTTCAATGATCCAATCCGCCGCTTTAATAATGTCAACGTTGTGGTCAACAACCACAAGTGAGTTCCCTTGGTGAACAAGTTCCCGGAAGACGTTTAACAATCCAGTAATGTTATCCGAGTGCAGTCCAATCGACGGTTCGTCAAGGATATACAGCACCCCCGTGGTTTGGGTTCGCAAGGTCCGTGATAGTTGAATTCTTTGCAGTTCTCCCGTGGATAAAGTATTCCCGTTTCGTGACAGGGTCAAGTAATCCAACCCCAACTCTAATAACGGTCGTAGGTTATCCGTAAATTCTTTAAAGAGGCTTTGTGCCATCTTATGCATATCTGATGGTAGTTCTTTTAAGACATCCTGTTGCCAGTCTTTTAGTTCGACAAGTGTTAATTCACTCACCTGAGCAATGTTTAAACCACCAGCAAGCTGCTTGAGCAACTCGGGCTTTAAACGTGTCCCGTGACAGACTGGACATGTCGAATAGTGGAAAAACTCACTAATCCGTTTTTGGGCCCGTTCACTTTTACTAGATTGTGCAGAACGCAACACCGCTGCATGGGCATTTTCATATAAAGCATTAAAGTCGTGAAAGACCCGCCCCGTGCCTGACCGAAAGTCCATCTTAAATTTCCGTTCTGGACCATTCAGCACAAAGTCCTTCTCTTTATCCGTCAAATCCTTGTAGGGTACGTGAATCCGCACACCTGCTTGCTCAGCGACGCTCGGCATAAAGTTCCGCCCCGGGAGGTGCCAGGAAGCCACCGCACCATCTGCTAAACTCAGGTTTTCATCACCAATTAATTTACTATCGTCAATTGTCCGGACTTGACCAGTCCCCTGACAGTTAGTGCAAGCCCCTGCAGAATTAAAAGCAAAATCTTCCGCGCTAAAGGCATAGAATTGCGCGCCACATTCTGGACAGGTTAATTTCCCCATATCATCCCCAGACGTGCTCATCACCTGTGCAATCTCCAAACTCGGCTTTAGCCGATGACCATTCGGACAGACTGGTGACCCCAACCGAGAAAAGATCAGCCGAATAACGTTAAAGATTTCACTCATCGTTCCAACAGTAGCGCGTTCTGAAGGAATGCTTGGCCGTTGTTTCAAAGCAAGTGCCGACGGAATATGCTTAACACTGGTTACTTCAGCTTGAGCCCCAATTTTAATCCGCCGTCGGGTGTAAGTTGAAAGTGCCTCTAAATAACGGCGCGAACCTTCTTCATATAAAATTCCCATTGCTAACGAACTTTTCCCCGAGCCAGACAGGCCAGAGATCGCCACAAACTTGTGTAACGGAATATCAACATCAATATTTTTTAGATTATGAACTCGTGCTCCGCGAACTTCAATTTGCGTTGGTAATTTCTCCACATTTACGACTCCTTTCCATTAAATAATGTAATTATACGTGTCGACGATTCATAATAATCGTAATCACTGCCCACAGGAATGTCCAGATCAAACCAACTAAGGAGACCATTGCCCCTAGTTGTAATCCTGGAATATGGTAATGCAATACCACGTGGTGCGTTCCCTTGGGAAGCCGAATGCCCACGAATGCTTGATTGGTCCGAATAATCGTGGCCTTTTTTCCGTTTACCGTGGCGGTCCATCCACTGGAATACGGAATTGATGAGGTCAAAATCCCGGTTCGGGTAGTCGTGATATTCCCAGCCACTTGGTTTGGATTAAATTTAAGATTCTTGAGCCCATGACGTTGAATCGTTCGTACTTGTTTCTGATAGTGACGCCCTAATTTCACCGCAGTGACTTGATACTTTAATTGATACGTGCCTAGCTTAGTTGGTTTAAACGTTAACTTTTGCGGGAATTTACCATCGTAATAACCGATGTTGAGGGTTCCATTTTTGACCTTCTTAAAAAGTGACAACACACTTTGCTTGGGTTGGTCAACCGTTGCCGTCCCAAACTTACTCTTAAAATTCAACTTAAAACTGATATCTGGCGAACCATTAAGAACGTGATAACGCCAATACTTATACTGATTGAAGCGGTGGTTAATATATTGTCCGGGATTAACCGCCATTTCTAGTAAATGCTGCTGTTCGTACTTAAGCTGATCTTTCATTGAAAATGGCGTGTACTTAATTTTTGAAAAATCAATGTGCACTTCACTACCACTTAATTGCTTCCGGTTACTGGACTTCTCCATTGCCGGAAATTGCAGTTGATATGTTTCATCACTATCAGTGTATTTTAAGTGGTTTGGATCGACTTTATTCAGTCGGTTTGAAATCAACACTGACTTGACCGTTTGGACAGCATTACTCAAGTCAGCAACACGCATTCCTTGGGCATTCTTCTGACTGGCGTTAATAACCACCCCGCTGGCTAATGCCCGTTCTTTAGCGGAGGCAGATAGTTGCTGGTACCGTTGCGGACGAATGTAGGTGTCTTGCCAGTACAACAACGGAAAAGCATTTTTCGTCTTATAACGGATCGTCTGGGTCGGTATTAAATCCGTTTTTTTCTTCGCATCTGATGGTTGTCCCTGGTCATAATTGATAATTGGTGCCGTCAATTGATCTTGCTTATAACCGTACGGAATTTTAGTTGCATTATCTCCATTACTTTGAACAAACAGATATTTAACCCCAAAGAAATTATTTAACACCGTCCGATCATCCGCCTGACGAATCGGAATATTCGGGGTGTATTGGATGTTTTGCAGTGAATTATTAAATGCGCCAAGATATTTATTTTGCAGTGAATAGTACGAATCAATATTATTCAATCCGGATGTTAAATCATTATCCCAGTTGACTCCCGGAATAATCTTGTTTTGACTAACCGTAGAGACCCGGTAGAAATATTGTTGATTAAGGTCCTGGTCCAGCCCGCCATACCGATTCTTCGTCATCACTTGATACTCACCACGGTTTAGCATTCGACTGGAAAAGCCACCATTATACGGGAAAGCAGCATAAATCTCGTTAAAGCCGGCATTTAACAAGATAATCGCCAAAAGCCAATAGTCGGGATGGCGAACACCATGCAAATTCAGAATCCACAGCACCATCATCGAACCAATCAAGAAGAAGACTGGCATAAACATCGCATCATCATTTTGGAAAAAGTATGTGACAAATAAAATTACTAAGTAAATGATGGTCGCCCAATTTAAGATCCATAACTGGTGTCGGGAGAGCCGAGCAGCATTTTCTAGGAGGATACAAATTGTCATTGCTAGTGGCAGGTAAATTAATAACGTCCAACGATTAGAAGTTGACATCATCCCGTTAAAAAAGGCGCCGACTGCTGGAATTAGGAGCATCACAAATGCTAAGCCGAGACTAATGGTCAATAACGGGTAACGACGCGGCTGGCTGTACAAGTAAACTAGCGCGATAAAACCAATACTTACAATCCCGAGCGCCGACCAAAACATAAAGTACCACTGACCACCATTAATCAGCTGTTTAGGTAGGAAAAGATAATAGTAGAGCGGATATGTCTTGAGGCCGTTAGCAAACTGAGACCCAGCCCGGGTCGAATTCATCACCGCATTGAGTTCTGGGACAAGCAATACTGCTGCCAGTAAAATGCTGGTGACCGTAGCAAAAGCTAACTTTCCCAGAACCAGTGGGTAATTGAGTGTCTTACGATAATGAGTTGCCACCCGTAATACCAAGTATAAGAAGGCCCCAATCCCGAGAACGTAAGCCAGATAGTAGTTGCTGACCAGCATCCAGAAAAAGGCCCCAACCAATGGCCAAGCAGAACGATTCTGCAAAACCCGTTCAATTTGCACCACAATTAAAGGAAACAGAATAAACGGCGTGGTAAAGAACGGTTGGGCAATACATGCATACAGCAGAAATGCATTCACCATGTAAGCAACCGTTCCCCCGAGGATGACATTGTCGCGGAAACGAAAGTGTTGGGCAAAGTAGACAAAGGCAAGCCCGACACAATACATCCGTAAAATTAAAATCACCTGATAAGCCATGGTCATCTTGTGCGCGTGAAAGAGTAATGCTAAATATGAAAAAACATCGCCCAGCGTGTAATATGAATAGACTTGAAAGGTATCGGTTCCCAAGCCCATTTTCCATGACCAGACCTGGTGAGCATGAAATGGGTGCCGGAGAAACTCTAAGACCGCCTGGCGATACTTCACCATTAATGGCAAGTGTTGATTCAGCGCATCCCGGTTTAAAATGAAAGTATGCCCAAAAATTAAATATGTCCCAAAAATACAAGCGGCAATTACGATGAACAGTAAACTATACTTCAAATACAGTTTTTTTACGTCCCGCCGTTTAAACGAAAAATTCATGCTCCTGCTCCGTTCCTAAAAAATAAAGGCGCTGGCAAGAAGACTCTCACCCGCGCCTGTCAATCGGAAAGACAGGATTCGAACCTGCGACCCCCTGGTCCCAAACCAGGTGCTCTACCAAGCTGAGCTACTTTCCGAAATTACTCGCTGCTAATTAGCAACGAGTTATATATTACCGTTGATTCACTCAAATGTCAACGACTTAATTAGCGTGAAGCGCGACCTTAATAATGGCAACTACAACCGCAACTGCAAATAAGATCACGTTGGCCCCCATTAACCAGCGATCCTTATTACCTAATTCATTTGACCACAGTGCACTGACGGTTCCTGCTAAGGCAAAGAGCACGCCCAGAAGCATAATCATTTCCTGCTGAGCACCGCCTAGAAAAAGCACCGCATACAAAATGACTAGCATCCCAATTAAACTTAAAACTAACGCCACTAATTTCTTCATTCCTAATGAATCTCCCAACTATTCTTGATGTGAAACTTGATGTGAAAAATATTGTGCAGCATGAATTGCCTGCTGCCATCCTTGATACAGATTGGCTGCCCGTTCTGCTGGCATGGTAGGTGTAAACTGCGTGCCCAGCTTGCTGAGCTTTTTCAGTTCCGTTTGGTCTTCCCAGAAGTCAACCGCTAAGCCAGCCAGAAAACTAGCCCCAAGGGCAGTCGTCTCCTCAATTTGTGCTCTGACAATTGGTGTCTGAAGGATGTCTGCCTGAAACTGCATCATGAAATTATTGCGGGAAGCTCCACCATCGACGGCCAGCATTGTGAGAGGCAGTCCCGTATCCGCAACCATTGTATCCACTACATCCTTCGTTTGATAGGCAATCGCTTCTAGTGTTGCCCGGATAATGTGTTCGCGACTAGAACCCCGGGTTAGGCCAAACATCGCTCCGCGGACTTCTTGATCCCAGTATGGTGCCCCGAGTCCCGTAAAGGCAGGGACAACATACACACCACCAGTAGTTTTGGCGTCGACCGCCATTTGCTCAGATTCACCCGCAGATTTAAATAATTTTAAACCGTCCCGGAGCCATTGCACTGCCGATCCGGCCACAAAAATACTCCCTTCCAGGGCATACGTAATCTTGTTATTCAAGCCATAGGCAATTGTCGTCAATAAACCATTATCTGACAATGTTGGTTGGTCACCAGTATTCATGACGGTAAAGGCACCCGTCCCATAAGTATTTTTGACGTCCCCTTTGTCAAAGGCCGCTTGACCGAAGAGTGCCGCCTGCTGATCACCGGCAATCCCCGCAATTGGAATTTGGACCCCATAAAAGTGGTAATCACCAGTATAACCAAAGATTGATGATGAAGCCTGTACCTTTGGTAGCATTTGCCGCGGAATATCCAGCAGCCGGAGAATATCATCATCCCAATCTAAACTATGGATGTTAAATAACATGGTCCGACTGGCATTGGTGACATCAGTCGCGTGCACCCGATGACTTGTCAGGTTCCATAACAGCCAGGTGTCAATCGTACCAAACAATAAATCACCGTTTTCAGCTTTTTGCCGGGCACCAGGAACGTGATCTAGCAGCCACTTAATTTTGGTAGCTGAGAAATATGAATCAATCACCAGTCCCGTTTTGCTATGAATAAGGTCCGTATAGCCATCTGCAGCTAATTGTTCCGCAATTGGCGCGGTCTGTTTCGATTGCCAAACAATTGCATTATGAATCGGTTGACCAGTATGCTTGTCCCAAATAACGGTCGTTTCCCGCTGATTGGTAATTCCAATCGAAGCGATTTTGTAAGGCTGAATGCCAGCTTTGATCATTACTTCAGAAATTACTTGCTGAACCGCATCCCAAATTTCCAAAGCATTATGTTCAACCCAACCGGGTTGTGGGAAATATTGGGGGAATTCTCGTTGGGCGATGGCAACTTCCTGACCATCATGGTTAAAGATAACGGCCCGGGTACTAGTTGTTCCCTCATCAATCGCCATTACATACTGTTGATCACTCATCTTGTTATCCTTTCCAATTTGCGTAATACCCTTCTATTTTACAACAAGCAGTGAGGATCCGCGACTTTCCTTCACATTTGTAAGCTAATTCTGCTTACTCAATTCCCGACGAATAGTTGCCACAGTTCCAATATCCTTAGCGGTAAAAATAATGTGATCATTGTAATTAATCGTGGTACCGCCTGTCGGTACGATCCATTTATTACCCCGCCGAATGCGGCTAATCGTAATCTGATCAACAAATGGTAGGTCCATCAGTGGCCGGTCAGTGTACTTGTGATTGCGAACCCGGACTTCAAACAGACCGGCTTCAGTACTAGTCAGCATTTGGTAAACCGCTGGTGATTCGATCAGTGACCGCATGACAGAAGCTTCAACATTGAACGGATTGAAGAGTTCTACCCCTGATTGACTGAGGGTTGCTAATTGCCCTTCATCCACCGTGCGGTTAACTTGGGCGACAATTACCCGACTAACGCCATTTTTCTTCGCTAAATGACCAAACTTAAAGTTCTTATCATCGCGGCGGAAGCCCGTTACCAAAATATCGGTATCAAAGAACTTACCATCCGCTAAACATTGCTCATCAAGATTTGGCAAGTAAGTGAGCTGGTCAACCTGACTATTATAGGTTTTATAATTTTTCTCATCATCAGTGACCATCCGGACATCAAACCAATTCCGTTGCAATTGTTGAGCTACCGGCACCGTTAAGACATTTGTTCCTAAGAATACGACCCGTTGCCGAATCAGATCTTCTCGATCCAGGTGGTAACCCGAATTAAAGACAATTGGTGCCACAATACATACAATCACCGCCGCAAGGATAAAAGCATCTGATTGGGTAGCCGTAATCGTGTGCAGATTACGAGCAACTTGTAATGATGGCAAGACCAACGTAATCGTCGTGACGGTTAAGAAACCACCCGCAAATGAATTCCGCCGTCCAAAGCGCAGTCGGTAGACTGGGAAGGTCCAAAACTTAGCTAGGATAAAGCAAAGCACGAGAATTGGAATTAAAAGCAATGCCTGCGCATTACTTAGTAAGGTCCGCAAATTCAACCGCACCCCGGTCATAATGAAGAAAATTGGAATGAAAAATCCATAGCCAATTGATGTTAATTTATCACGGGTTGCTTCACTCGGTTCTAATAATTTCATTACCATTCCGGCTAAAAAGGCCCCGAGAATATTTTCAGCACCCACGGTTTCCGCAATGATCACAAGCGTAAAAATCAGGAAGAAAGCTAGCCGAATGTCTAGCTGAGTAGTGGACTTAGTAACCTTGGTAAACCAATTGTAAGGCTGCTTAAACCGTCGCAATAAGAAAATGGCTGCCAGCAATAAGAGCACGATTAACCAAATCCGGCTCCCGTTACCCCCATTAACCGACGCGTAAACGGTTAAGGCAAACATTGGTACCACTTCACCCAGTACCGCTGTCAGCAGGATGGTTTGCCCCATTGGCCGACTCAAAATTTCCTTTTCCTTTAGAGTCGCAATTACCACCCCGAGGGCAATCGTTGAAAAGAGGATCACTGACAGAAAGACATTGTCGAATAAGCCGGTCATGCGTAGAATTAAGCCTAAAACAAACGCATTAATTAGGGTCCCAACAAACGCAATTCCAGCCAGCTTCACTGGTGACCAACGTTGCTCTTCATTATTGGTACCGGGGCGGAAAAGGTCAAAGTCAATTTCCATTCCCGATAGAAACATTAAAATGATCACTCCTAAAGACGACAATTGTGTCAAATCAGACGTGACCTGAACAATATTGAAACAGCTTTTTCCGATTAGGATCCCCATGACAATTTCAGCAACCGCAGTAGGAACTCCAGAGATCTTAAACCGCGCCATTAAAATTGGAATTAATAGCGCTGCTAGCATTACAAGAAACATTGATAATCGAGCCATAATACCCCTCTTTCCGAATTCTTCCCCATTTTACAATTTTTTGGGTGTAATATTAACACAATAACTAATTTTAAGGAGCAAGTTCATGAAAAAATTTTCTGCATGTACCAGTATTTTGGTTGGGAAAAAGGCCTCCCTGGATGGAACCATCATGATTGGCCGTAATGAAGATGCTAAAGCGGCTTGGCCCAAACACTTTGTGGTCCACCAACGTGGTGAATTAGGTGATCAGTTCATTTCTAAAGAAACGAAGGTTAAAATTCCCTTACCAACCCCTAGTTTTAAATACACTGCTACCCCTGAATGGACGAGCAAAGCAGGTCTTTTTGAGGAAGATGGAATCAATGAATTTAATGTTGCCATGAGTGCCACCGAAAGCGCATATTCCAATGACCTCGTTTTAGGGTTTGATCCCCTCGTAGAAAATGGGTTAAATGAAGAAGGCATGATTACCCTTGTTCTGCCATTTGTCAAGACAGCGCGAGAAGGGGTTCAACGACTCGGTAAATTAATTGCACAGTACGGAACTGGAGAAACTAATGGGGTTTTGTTTGCTGATGATCAAGAAGCCTGGTATTTTGAAAGTGGTGCTGGTCACTACTGGGTTGCCCAGCGAATTCCCGACGATGCCTATGCGGTCGTGGGCAACCAACTTGCCATTCAAGAAGTCGACTTTAATGATTCGCACAACTTCTTGTATCACCCCGGTATTCAAGAGTTCGTGGAACATCATCATTTGAACCCGCAGCCAACTGGATTTAATTTCCGGCAAATCTTTGGCACTGCAGACCGTTCCGACGCTATTTATAGTACACCACGAGTTTGGTCTGGTCACCAGATGTTTAGTGCCAGTCAAGCTGAAAATGAAACGCCGGAATCACAAGCCTTGCCATTCATCATGAAACCGGATAATCTTATCAGTATCTTTGATGTGCAAAACTACCTCGGTTCCCATTACCAAGGCACACCATATGATCCAATTGGAACTGGCGATCCGCATGATCGGCATCGCTACCGACCAATTAGTCTTGCCAAAACGCAAGAATCACATATTTTGCAAATGAATCGACCATATGGTAATGATATTCACTGGTTAGCCATGGGCGTAACTGCCGAAAGCTCTTTCGTACCATTTTTTGCGGACATTAATGAAACGCCGGCTGCTTACCGCCGTGGTAAGCTACCGGCACAGCCCAACTCAGCTTATTGGATTTTTAAGCACGCGGGGGTACTTGTAGATAGTGACCTTCACAATCTCCTGCCCCTCCTAGAAGATGTGCAAAAAGGTGTTAATCAAGCGGCTATCAAATTTATTGATGAAATGGATCAGGCAAAGCAAACCCGTGATGAAAATTGGGCTTATTACATTACCAAGCAAAACACGGTCTTTGCCCAACAAGTTTTGCGAAAGTACCAGCAACTAACTGCAGAATTGATTACCAAGCTGACTGATAATAGTCCGTTGAATTTTAAAACTGATGAAAATCTATAAAAAAAGGCAATCGCAAATGCGATTGCCTTTTTAACTACCAACTAGCTTTTTTAACACCAGGAATTTGCCCCTTGTGCGCTAAATCCCGGAAGGTTAAACGTGACATGCCAAACTTTCGCATGTAAGCATGCGGCCGCCCATCATATTCATCCCGATTACGTAAACGCACCGGACTAGAATTCCGTGGCAGCTTTGACAATGCAACGTAATCACCACTAGCTTTTAATTCACGGCGCTTAGCTGCGTACTTTTTAACTAGTGCTCGTTGGTGTGCTAACTTAGCAATTTTTGACTTTTTCGCCATCTAAATATCGTCCTCCTTCGACAATTATTTTGGTAATGTAATCTGGCTAATTTAAACATTTCTTCGTCAATTTCTACTCTCTATTATCCCATACTTTCGGGATTTATCAAGTATTTTACTTACTTTTTGTTATTTAATTTCGCAGCATAATCGCGATATTGAGCTGCGTAATGATACTTTTGATTTTGGGCATCCACAAGCGGTTGGTTATGGGTATCAACCCGGCCACTTTTAAGGGTACGGTGATACAGTTCAAGATATGGAACGCCGGATTGGTCAGCCAACCGACCTTCTGCTGCCCGGTCGTAACCGACGTGCCGAAAATTCAGGCCCGCAATCCCTTGATCATCAACTTCCATAACCAGGTAGTGAGCCCGGGTATCTTTCTGGAGACGATCCCACCCATTAAACGGCTCACCAACGGAACCGGGATTTAAAACCTTGCGTTCATCGCTTGCGTAACGAAGCAGTTCATGATGAACATGGGCATAAATGGCTACGTCAGGACGATCTTGATCAAATAGTTGGTCAAAATTAGTCGACGAATTTGTTGGGAAAAGCGCCTGGCCCATATTCAAATCTGGTAGATTATGAGAAACCCCAAAGGCCAGCGGTCCCACTTCAACTGTCTGGTGAAGTGGCCATCCAGCAATTTTATCAATGATTGCTGGATCGATCCGTTCACCAACGTATTCGGCCAACCGCGCAAAATAAACATGTGATGGTCGATCAAGATCCATCTGTCCTCGGGCACCCCGAACCGTTAAATCATCCCAATTTCCCCGAACAATAACCGTTGGTGCTAATTTTTGAAAGATTTCCCAAATTTCGTCAATTCCGGGACCCGGCATTAATAAATCACCAATAAACCAGCTTTCGTCCACGTGCTGCTTAACCGCATCGTGATACATTGCCCGAAAGGCATGCACATTCCCATGAACATCTGAAAAAACCGCAATTCGTTTTGTCACCATTACCACTCCGCTTTCTCGATCTTCTTTTAACTTTACCACATTTTTTCCAGAATCAAGTAATGGAAATCTGGTATACTAATTTCTATATAATTTTTTGAGGAGTGATGAATAAATCTATGGATACCACAGATTCGCCAGAACCCCTGCCGAAGGGTTGGCATAATACCTTTTATACACTTTGGATTGGATGTTTCATTACCGGAATGGGTTATTCGATGACGATGCCTTTTATCTCCTTGTTCATTAATGAACTCGGTACTTTTAACCGATTTGAACTCAACCTGTATTCTGGTCTTGCCTTTGCCATGACCTTTATCTCACAAGCAATTGTTTCACCCTACTGGGGAAATCTCGCCGATCAAAAGGGCCGCAAATTAATGTGTCTGCGGGCCTCTGGGGTCATGGCCTGTACCATCTTTATTACGGGACTATCCACCAGCGTTTGGATGATCATTGGAATGCGTTTCTTACAAGGAGCGTTCTCCGGCTACATTAATAACGCGACGGCACTAATGGCTGGAGAAACGCCCCACCGTAAATCAGGGTGGGTGATGTCAGCAATGATGACTGCCGGAGTAACCGGAAACTTAATCGGGCCGTTAATCGGTGGTGCGTTATCAAGTCACTTTGGTTATCGGATTCCATTCTTTATCACCGGTGGTTGAATGTTCTTGGTCTTCATTACCACCTGGACCAACACGAAGGAACACTTCACCCCAATTGATAAAGAAGCAATGAAACCAATGAAGGATCTTTTACATAAAATCCCCAACGTGAAAATTATCTTTGCCATGTTCATTACCACCATGATCGTTCAAGCGTCTGTTATGAGTATTGACCCCATCGTGAGTCTCTACGTTAAAGAAATGATGCATGGTACTGGTGACATTGCCTTTGTAGCTGGGGTGGTTGCGGCAACTCCGGGCCTTGGTAACTTATTGTCAGCTTCGAAAGTTGGCCACATCATGGATGAAATTGGACCAGAACGGGTCTTAATGATTGGGTTAATTATCGCAACCTTGTTATTTATCCCGATGACCTTTACCACTTCCCCATGGATGTTAGCCTTCTGGCGTTTCTTGCTTGGCATGACCAATGCTGGTCTAATGCCAGCTGCCCAAACGATTTTGACTCTGGACGTTCCCGATGAGGCATTTGGTCGCATCTTTTCCTATAATCAATCATTTCAGGCTGCGGGATCGGTTTTCGGTGCCTTATTGGGTTCCGTTATTTCTGGTGTCTCAACCTATTCAATGGTCTTTGCCCTAACTGGTGCAACCCTCTTTATTAACATTTGGATTGTCGTCATTGGCCGCAGTCATCAAAAAGTTCGTAGTTAAATTCAAAAAATTCGTCAGAGTAATTTCCAGCTCTGGCGAATTTTCTTTTATTTAACATAGTTTTTAACTTGGCGTTGGTCCAGTGTGGTTCCCCGTCGGTTCTTAATAAACAGTGGCACGGTTTCTTCATAGGTTTGGCTAAATTCCAAACCATAGTATTGGACCGGCGAAAGGGTCAAGTTTTGCAGTAGCAACCGCATTTGAACTAACCATCGTTTCCACCCAGTAATTTCAGAATTTGGTGATAACCGTTCCCGCAGGAAGATAAAGCGGAAATCACCGACGTTCCTTCCGGGCGTCGTGGTGTACTTTTGCGGTTGTAAATCAATTACATTTTCTGCCATTAATTCTTGCACCACCTGCCGAAGGTACAGGTTAACACTACTATCGATCTTAAATCCAAGGTACAGTTGCAGGTTGACCACATTTCGCGTCCCCATCATATCAACCTTGTAGTAACTAGTATATGGTTCATCCGTTGTGTTAACCGTAATGAACCAGTATACTTGCGCCCGCTTCGGTGATTTATCCAAAATTGAATACAGCGTTTCGCGCTTCAGTAAGTGGTTCTTATTAATCCGGGCCATCATAATTAAATTGCTGACGTACAGCGGCATCGTAACGTCCGCGGAAAGAGTTTGTAATTGTTCTTTGTAATCTTCCAAATTCAGATACTTACTCTCGTCATTCATTTCGTCACGAACCTGACCGCCATAGTACCAACAAATCATCACGAGGAGAATCAGCGCCGTGATAATCACGGTGACAAAACCACCATGGACAAATTTCGCTAAACTGGACAACAAAAAGACCGTTTCAATCGTTGCAAACACCATTAAGAAAAGCATTGCCAAGATCTTTGACCCGTGATTAGCTAAATACTGATGCAACAACAGAGTGGTCATTAGCATCGTAATAGTAATTGCCAATCCATAAGCCGCTTCCATGTGGGCAGACGTTTGAAAATAGAATAAAATCCCAGAAGTAGTGAGGCACAGAAGCCAGTTAATGGGGCCAATATAGATTTGTCCCCGCGACAACGAAGGATGCCGAACCTTTAAACGAGGCAGTAATTTTAAACCAATTGCTTCCTCAACGAGGGTAAACGATCCAGTAATTAGTGCTTGTGACGCAATAATCGCCGCCAAGGTCGCAATCAATACCCCAAAAATTGTTACTGAACCTGGAAGCATTTGGTAAAACGGATTATAACCCGCCCCCTGCTGACCGAGTTCGTTTAAATGATTTAACAAGTACGCCCCTTGGCCTAAGTAATTCAAAACTAAAGATCCACAGACCAGCGGCCAAGTCAGGTAAATACTGTTCCGTCCGACATGTCCCATATCTGAATAGAGGGCTTCCGCACCAGTAGTGGCTAGAAAGACCGCCCCTAAAATTAAAATTCCGGCCCGGTTTGCTGGTGAAAAAAGCAAGCGGATCCCGTAGACTGGCGAAAGGGCTTTTAAAATGACAGGTTGTTTCACCAAGTTCAAACCACCAAAGAACGCTAAAAACAGGAACCAAAGGAGCATAATTGGACCAAACGTTTTGCCAATAGCACTAGTACCAAACCGTTGAATCATAAAAAGGATCAATAAAATCAAAAATGCAATGACAATAACCTCATTTTGGTCACTCACCAACACTGAAGAACCAAGCTTGATTCCTTTTAATCCCTCAATTGCAGTCGTGACCGTCACTGCCGGCGTCAACGTCCCGTCAGCAAGCAGCGCCGCGCCACCCAATAGCGCCGGGATGATCAACCAGCGAGCTTGGCGACGGACTAGCGCGTACAAAGCAAAGATGCCACCTTCACCATTATTATCAGCCCGCAACGCAATTAAGACATACTTAACCGTCGTCATCAGCATTAATGTCCAGAAGACCAGTGAAATACCGCCGATGATGTAGTCGGTCGTTAAAGATTTCGTACCACCAGCATCGTTAATCAATGCATTCATGACATACAGTGGTGAAGTGCCAATATCACCATAAACAATTCCTAAAGCGACTAATCCACTCGCCAGCAAATGTCGATTTTTAGCTTCCATATTGTCATCCCTTTTCTGAATCTAAAAACATAGCAAGGATCCCCATCCTTACTCTTAATTTGTAATTAATTATTTAACTGTCAGTGTGGCGGTATGCTGATCACCATCTTGATTGATTTCCACATCGTATTGCCCAGCATAAGTGAACTTAATCGTTGACTTTTTGGCGCGGTCATCAGTACTGATCTTACCATATTGTTGGTGATGTAAATGTCCCTTGATCACAACCGTCGTTGATTTGGGAACCGTAAACGCCACCTTCGCTTCACCGCTCTTTAACTGTGGTGTCTCAGGTGACCAGCTCACCTTCTTTGGCTCCGTGCTTTCTGCTGAATGATTGTGCTTGGACGCTTTAGTTTGCGATTTTGCTGAAGACTGATCATGGTGACTGACCTTAGCAACTTGATCAGCCGCAACCGTTTTTAAATGGTCAAAACCAGTTGGGTTTGCTGCTCAGTAAGCAATTCCAGAAATACTGATAAAGAAAACGAGCAACAATAGCCAGCTCAAGAAAATGGTAAACCTGCCTGCATTGCTATAGTTACCGGTTTTGCGGATCCGGTGAGCACGCTTAATTAATAGCAAAATAAACAACACAAAACAGACAATTGCAATTACATCTAAATACATTAACATTTTAAATTCCCCAAATTCGTAAACTCAATTAATACTAGTTTAACCGCCTTTGAGAATTTTTTCCATCAAAAAAACTCATTCCATTAAGAATGAGTTTTAAAGGCTTATTTATCATCCGCTGTAGATGGATCCTTTTTAGGGGATGGCGAACTTGGTTTTTGAATCTGCACGACCCGGAACTCACTGACGTACTCATTTTGCACCTCAGTCGGCGTAAATGAAAAGTCGCCAAGCCTGATTGGCCGATCTAACTTCATTGGATACTCTTCTTCTAAGAAGTATCCCGTCAAAGTGGCCACGTCCTTGTCTTCAAATTGGGGAATATCAACATTAAAGTAACGTTCAAAGTCGGACAACGGTGTCTTACCAGAAACCTTAAAGACCCGATTACCTTTCTTATCAGTTCCTTGCTTTTCAATCATATCAGCTGAAACATGATCAATTTCTTCCCGGACATTACCAAACATTTCTTCATAGATATCCTTGTCAGTCACAATTCCCGAAGTACCACCATATTCATCTTGAACAACGGCAATTGGGGCTTCTTTACGCATCATCTTCCGGAGAACATCCGTCAATGATTCCCCTTCGTAAACGACCGGAATCTTCCGAATGATTTCGCGAATGGATGATTTAGGATTGATCTGATTTTGGCGCATGATGTCATAGCTAAAGATGTAACCAATAATGTGATCCTTATCGTTATTTTGGACCACTGGATAACGAGTAAACCGCTTCGTAAAGTAAAGGTGCGCCGCCTCAGCAATCGTGGCGTTACGATCAATCACTTCCAACTGCGTCCGGTCAATCATGATGTCCGCCGCGGTCTTATCATTCATTTCAAAGGCCCGTTGCATGAAAGTAATGTCTTCCTTTTCCATTTCACCGGCTTTTTGCGATTGTTGTGAAAGCGATAAAATTTCGTTTTGCGAATAAGTATCTTCTTCCGGATGAGTACTAAAGCCGAGGGCCTTAGTAATCGATCCGGCGACGACAGCAAATAACCAAACAAATGGATAGAAGATCCAGTGGAAGAATTGAATGGGATGCACAATCGCCAATAAAATTGGGACCGGCCGGTCAATCGCCATATTCTTTGGTACCAAGTCGGTAAAGACCGCATGGAAGAAGGTGAAGATTAAAACCCCGATCACCGGTGCTAGTGGTTTTAACACATCTGCCGGAATAAAGTTCATCTTGAGCAGTAAGTCCGTAATAAACTCATCACCAATCCACCCTAAGACCAGTGACGTCATGGTAACCCCAACCTGAGCGGTTGAAAGATACTCTGACATGTTGCCGACCATATGCTCGGCCTTTTTTACCACTTTCGTTTGCTTTAATTCCTGGAGCTCACTTGGCCGCACCTTAACAACCGAATATTCAAGTAAGGTAAACAAGGCTGCCAACAGTAAAATAACAACGATAATTAACAAACGTATCCAATAGGATTCCATATATTAATATTCACACCTTTACGTAATTAATCTGCTTCTAATTATACCATTGTACCAAACTTTTCAATCAACGGTTCGTTCAGCAACAAACTGAAGAAATTTCTCCACAACCGGCGTTAACTGGATATTTTTTCGCCACGCTAACAGGTGTCCCGTCGTCCGTTCTGTACTAAATGGCACAAAGGTCAAACGGTCGTCATGATACTTTTCAAAAACACCATAGATTCCTAAATGATAGTATTTACCAGATAATAATAAATCGCGACTATTTTGCGGCAAATTAATCTGAATCTTCCAGTCCAACTTGTTGGGATCCAGATGAAGGCCATCTAGAATATCATCACGAACAATATTTCGCCGGCCAACAATTAAGGGTAATTGATATAAGTCATGGGCCATAATTGTCCTTCGTTTGGCTAACGGATCATCCTTACGCATGATCAATCCCCATTTTTCACGAATCGGCAAACTAAAGTAGTTGTACTTAGCGGCTTCAACTGGCTCAATTAACGCGATTAAATCACAGAGGCTTTGATCCAGTCGCTCACGTAAAGTATCACCATCCCCATCAAAAATATTAAAGCGGACAGCCGGATACTGGTCTTGAAAGTCAGCAACGGCCTGCATCATAAAATTAGCGACCGCACTTTCAACCACTCCCAGATTGATGGTTCCGGATAGTTCATTTTGGGTATTCACCAATTCACTTTCGGTTTGATCCAACAGGGTCAAAATCGTGGCCGCCCGTTGCTGAAAGAGCGCACCAGCTTTATTTAGTCGCATTTGCCGTTTTTCACGATCAAACAACTGCACCCCAAGTTCCTTCTCTAGTTCAATAATTTGGCGTGATAATGTCGGTTGGGTAATGTGTAAATGCTCTGCTGCCTGCGTAATATTATTCCGCTTAGCAACTTCTAAAAAGTACTTTAAGACGCGTGTCTCCATTGGTATCACTCCTCCTAGAATCATTATACCGGATCATACAAAAAATGCATTAGTAAGCAATATAAACAAGCATTTCACATTAATAAAGCAGCTCCATATAATAAAGACAACTAATGAAATGGAGGAAAATTCAATGGCAAAAAAACGAAAATGAAGTTAAAAACAATCTGTTTGGTTTTGGTGACAAGAATGTCGCCTTTGCGAAGTACTTTATTGGGACCAGCTACCTCAATGGTCTGGTCGGGGCTGATGATAACATTGACGTCAATGTTTCCAACGTGAACTTCGAGCCAGGCTGCCGGAATGATTGGCATATCCACCACAATGGTTTTCAAATTCTCTTAGTAACGGCCGGCGAAGGTTGGTATCAAGAAGAAGGCAAGCCTGCTCAACTCCTCCACCCCGGCGATGTCGTTGCTATTCATGAAGGAGTTAAGCATTGGCATGGGGCCACTAAGGATTCATGGTTCTCCCACATTGCAATTACGAAGGGCACCAGCGAATGGCTTGAAAAAGTTGACGACGATTACTACAACACTTTAGGTTAACCGAAAGGAGTTTTTAAAATGGCACAAAAGCAAACTGCTGGTCGTGATCAACTTGGGGACTTTGCACCCAAGTTTGCAGAATTAAACGACGATGTCCTCTTTGGTCAAGTGTGGTCGCGAGAAAAGGAACTTAGTCCACGTGACCGGAGTTTTCTAACGGTAACTGCCTTAATCACTAAGGGGGCCTTTGAACAACTCCCTTATCACATGACAACTGCCAAGAAAAACGGTATTACAAAGGGTGAAATTGCTGAAATGATTACCCAATTAGCCTTCTACGTTGGCTGGCCAAATGCCTGGTCAGCATTTAATATTGCTAAAAAAGTTTGGGATGACTAACTACTAGTGTTCTAAGCAACCTAGTCCCCCGAGAAAAGTGAATTTAAACTTTAAATTATTTAATATTCTTCTTACACTTTCGTGTAAGAAGATTTTTTTGTGATTACGGACCTTTCATCGTCAACTGGAAAGGCTTACAATGAGGATGGATTCTTTATAAAGTTATTCATAACGGGAGGACAATTCTAATGGTTTCAAAAAACAATCATACGTTAATTCATCATTCAACTGCTAAGTAAAAATCACACTATGGGTTAAGGAAGTTATCAATTGGTGTCGCTTCGGTTTTATTGGGAACCACGCTTTACTGGGGTGGAACGACGGCCTTAGCAGATACTAATGCACAGAACCCTACTCCTGAAGCCGCAAAATCAAATGCCACTGGTGACGTAATTCAACAGCGGGAAGTTGAGTTAAATCAAGAGCAACCGAAAAAGGCTCAACAACTTTCCATTCAAGTAACTGGAAACAGTGAAGTTAATTATGGTGATAATGACTGGCAACAATTAGTTAATGATAAAGCATTACCAAGTGGCTACGGTGTGAAGCTTTCGAACGATGAAAGGGTTGAACTGACTGACGGTGATGTCGCGGTCGATGGAACTCCAGGTAATGTTGGTTCATATAAGGTTATCCTTACTGATCAGGGTTTGCAGGACATTAAAGATCAATTAGGGACAGATTTTACCTACCCTGATTTGAAAGATGTGACTAGCTCTGCAACCCTAACCATTAACAAGGGATATAAAGACATTAGCCTCAATGGTAGTGCTGAAAAGCCATATGACGGTACTAATGGTTTAAGTGCTTTTCATACCCAATTTGGCCTCGGTGATAATAATGCAGATAAAATTACCATTTATCAATCATATGGCACCACGAAAACATTCCAATTACAACCGGATGACATTGTCACAAAGAGCAAGAGTGCCCCAATTAATGTTGGCACGTATGATGTTGTTTTGTCAGATGAATTCATGAATAAGGTAAAAGCAGCTGATGGAAATAACGGTAATAACTATGAATGGTTCTCTGATCCCGCTGCTACTTACCAAGTTTATGCTGATGATGGAGTGGCAAAATTAAGTGGACAGAATGAAAAAATTTACGATGGTCACGAAACTACCGTCGCTGAAGTTAACAAAGGTGGCAAGATTGCCGTTCATGTAACTGCCCCCGTAATGATTATGGGTGACGAACCAGGAGAAGAAACCACCGAAAAGACGCTGGATTATGAAAACTACACCCTGCAGGATGGCGATTACACCTGGAATACTGTGGATGGTAAAGCACCAACAAACGGTGGTACCTACACCATTACCCTCAATAAGGACGCAATTATTGATCACTTACAGGCTTACTTCAATCAAAAGGCTGGTGTTGGACAGGACGATCAGCCAAACGTTACGATTGACGCTACGGGACTTTCTGGTCAGGCTACGTTTACAATCAAAACTAGCAATACTTACCAGTTTATTGATACAGAAAATGACAATAAAGTCGTTGGTGAACCCATTGTCGAAACCGGACTTACTGGCCAATCAAAGGAGCTTTCACTAGCCGTTCCAGAGAATTATGAATTGATCGATGCTAGTCTTCCAACAAAAGCAATCTTTGGTGACACTAACCAAACATTCAACTTGAAATTGAAACACAAGACCACAGTTGAGAACACACCGGTGACCGTTTCACGGACAATCAAGATTAATGAACCTGGAAAAACACCGCAAGTTATTGTTCAAACGGTAACTTTCCACCAAACGGCCAACACAGATCTAGTTACTAACCATTCTACTAATACTTATGATCATAACTCACTGGAACTACCGGCCGTCAATGTTCCAACGGTGGCTGGTTATACCGCTAGTCAATCCAAAGTTAGTGCGTTATCGGTTGGTCCAACTGATCACCCCGCCGATGTGAATATCACCTACTTACCAAATGACCAAACTGGTGCGATTATCTATGTTGATCAAGCTAATGGCCAACAAGTTGGTACTACACCGTTAACTGGTAAAACCGATGAAATCGTTACCATTAATCCAGTCATCCCAGCTGGTTATCAACTAGTTCCTGGGCAAAACATTCCAAAGACTGAAGTGGCTATGCCAAATGGGATTGCCAACGTTACGGTACTCGTTGAACACGAAAAGCCAACTATTCAACCAAATGAGCCAATGACTCAACCAACTGGCCCGACAACGATTACTAAATCACTAAAGGAAAATCCTAATAAAGCGGGCACTATCCCTGGTTCACAACCAATGCATGTTGAGTCCTCCACAAATGTTTCTAACGTCGTTACTCCGCACCATAAACTACCCCAAACTGGGAATAGCGATTCTAATCAGTTAATCACCCTAGGCCTTTTAAGTGCCGGCTTAGCTAGTCTCTTTGGCCTCGGTGGTTTACGAAAAAAGCAAAATCATTAATTACATGGTTAACGAAAGGGTTGCCTGTCGAAATGACGGACAACCCTTTTAGTTCACCTTATTTCTTCACAATCTCTTGTTTCCAGTGGTTTAAATGCCGCTTAGTAATGACGCAAAGACCATCTAAACCCAACTCATGCATCTTTTCCGTACACTGAATCGTAACCTGCGGGTCATGTTGTGCCTTTTGTTCGCCCCAATAATTTAAGTACCGCAATGCTGCATATAGATCTTCACCTTCGCCAGTTAGACAGTATTCTACGTGTGGTGGAATCACCGGCAAACTCTTCCGCTCTACAATGCCCGCACTGACCAATTCACGTAATTGATCTGCTAAAACCTTTTGTGAAATTCCTAATTGTTTCTGCAAAGCACCGGTACGCCAGGAGTGGCCTGCTAGCAAAAAGACAATCACTGCTTTCCACTTACCACCCAAAATGCTTAATGCATATTCTGCTCCTGTATTGAACATTTGCTGTTTGGCCATCATTTTCTCCTAATTCTTTATTCATGTGGCACCCTAGCATAAGTTACCATTGAGTAACTATGTTACTAGAAAGTGCTTACTTTTAATTAGTTATTAGCTTGCTATACTTTAATTGTAAACAAGTTAAGGAGGAATTGCTAATGAATCAGAATGTTTTAATTCTGGGTGCTAGCGGTCGGATCGCCCATTTTGCCATTCAATTTTTGTTAAATGATACCAGTGATCATTTAACACTTTTTACGCGGCATAGTGACCAATTTACTGGTTTGGCACCACAAAGGATTTCAGTTATCAATGGAGATACTCTCAACCCAGCTGACCTGGACCACGCCATGCAAAATATTGATATCGTGTACGCGAACCTTAGTAACCCTGATATTAAAAAGCAGGCCCAAAACATTGTCACCGCAATGGACCGTCATCAAATCACAACCTTAATCTGGATCTCATCCATTGAAATCTATGATGAAGTTCCCGGAAAGTTTGGTGAATGGAACAACCACATGCTCCGTCAGAGCGGTGCTACGAGTTATCTTGGAACTTATCGATCAGCTGCTGATGTGATTGAAAATTCAGACCTCAACTACACTATTATTCGTCCGGCTTGGCTAACCAACAAGGACGAAGTGGACTATGAAACCACAGAGCGCAATGAAAAATTTAAAGGAACCGAGGTCTCACGTAAAACAATTGGCTATGTCGTTGCCCAAATCGTTAAAAATCCGGAACCCTATGCTCACCGATCAATAGGAATCGATAAGCCCGGAACAAACGGCGATAAACCTAGTTGGTATTAAATGGAAAGATGTCAAATGACATCTTTCCATTTTTGTTCGGATATAGCCTCGCTTTGAACCATCCTTTTTATTTTTTGAGATAATTAACTAATAAACACGAATAATACCTAGAAAAACTGATTCTGATATATTAAAATTATTCCAACTTAAATGAAAGTGAGGAAACATTAATGAAAGCTATTCTTACCGTTTTGGGTGAAGACCAAGTGGGGATTATCGCACAGATTAGCACAGTCCTAGCAGATAAAAATATCAACATTCTTGACGTTTCACAAACTATCATGGATGGTAACTTTGTGATGATGATGTCCGTCCAGGTACCAGAGGACATCGATAGCCACCAGTTAAACACTGAATTTACCAAACTAGGAAAACAAATTGGCGTGGAAATTAACCTGCGGAACGCCAAACTCTATGATGCCATGCACAATCTCTAAAAGGAGGTCCCCATGAATTCACAACAAATTTATGAAACTAGTCGAATGATCAATAATGAAAATTTAGATGTCCGAACCATTACGATGGGGATTTCATTACTCGACTGTATTGATAGTGACAGTGATCGCGCCTGCGAAAAGATCTACGAAAAGATTACCACTAAGGCTAAGGATGTCGTCAAAGTTGGTCAACAAATTGAAGCTGAATATGGTATTCCCATCGCTAATAAGCGGGGCACGGTAACACCGATTTCACTCATCGCCGCAGCCTCTCATGACCACGACTATGTAAAATATGCCAAGACATTCGACCGTGCTGCCAAAGCCTTGGGGATCGACTTTATCGGCGGTTACAGTGCGTTAGTACAAAAAGGTTATCAAACTGGTGATGAGACACTGATTACCTCCCTCCCGGAAGCATTATCCGAAACTGACTTTGTCTGTGCATCCGTCAACGTTGGCTCCACCCGCAGCGGAATTAACATGGATGCCGTTGCTCAAATGGGAAAAGTGGTAGTTGAGGGTGCTAAGCGCGATATGATGACCAACGCTAAATTGGTCATCTTCTGTAACGCCGTGGAAGATAACCCATTTATGGCCGGCGGTTTTCACGGGGTCAGTGAACCAGATGTTGTGATCAACGTTGGGGTTTCTGAACCCGGAGTAATCAAAAATGCTCTTGAAAAAGTTAAAGGGGCTTCAATGGATGTGGTTGCAGAAACCATCAAGAAGACCGCATTTAAGGTCACCCGGATGGGACAGCTAGTCGGTACCCTTGCCGCTGATCGACTAGGGGTGCAATTTGGAATTGTTGACCTTTCATTAGCGCCCACCGCAGCTGCTGGTGATTCAGTTGCCGAAGTGCTGGAAGAAATTGGGGTTGCGCAAGTGGGAACCCACGGTACTACGGCAGCATTAGCAATGCTCAACGATGCCGTTAAAAAAGGTGGCATTATGGCATGTAGCCATGTTGGTGGCTTGTCAGGTGCATTTATCCCCGTTTCAGAAGATGCGGGAATGATTAAAGCGGTAAATGCAGGAACCCTGAATATTTCTAAATTAGAGGCAATGACGGCAGTTTGTTCCGTCGGCCTTGACATGATTGCAGTTCCTGGTGATACACCGCAAGAAACGATAAGCGCCATGATTGCGGATGAAGCAGCCATTGGGATGATTAATAATCAAACCACTGCCGTGCGGGTCATTCCAGCACCAGGTAAAAAGGTTGGTGATGAGGTCGAGTTTGGCGGTCTCCTTGGCCACGCCCCTGTAATGGCAGTTAACCCTGCAGTAAGTACTAATCTAATTCGACGTGGTGGATTAATTCCAGCACCAGTGCATAGTTTTAAGAATTAAAAATAGGCGCTTTGATATAAGTAATTCTAGCAAGCTGAATACGAACTGCGCGGTACGCAAATGGGCTCCAGTGCTCGGTAAAAAACCGAACTCTGGAGCCCTATTTGCGCTCGCGGGGGCGTAAAACGAAGTCATAAATGGCTTCTGTCACGCTCCCTATTGATTATTTAGTAAGCATTTCGTAAACATAACTCGTTTCATCAGGACGGTAAACTCCATGGAGCGTGCCTACTCGCGTGAAGCCATGCTTAGTAATCAGATGTTGCATTGCCTTATTATCTTCATGAGTATCAATCCGAATGGATTCAATATCCGGCCGATGATTCTTAATATGATCAATCACTGCAACAAATAACTTAGAAGCATATCCTTGACCAGCATGGTCAGAATGAATGGCCACCCGGTGAATCGTTAGATAGGCATCAGTTTCTTTTAACCATTCACCATCTAATTCATCATATGCATGATCAGGAGCTGGTAGAATCGTAAACGTCCCCACAGTTTCGTCATCATCAGAATGAACCAAGTAGGCAAAACCATTTTCAACGTCTTCTTTAACGTGTTGTGGATTTGGGTAGTCACCCTGCCATTGATCAATCCCCTTTTCGGCCAACTGATTGCGCCCGTCCTTTAGGATTTCAACAACGCGTTCGTAATCTGTCATTTGTGCTTTTTCAATGTGCATAATGCAACCCTCTTTCCTAATAATTTAATTCACAAGAAAACATTGTACACAAGTTTTTGGCAAATCTCAAATTTCTAACAAAAAGTAACCAAGCGGTTATATAATATTTATGAAATTGTTAAAGGAGGGTTTAAATTGTCTAAATCAGCACGCTATAGTATTGCGACGATTATCATCATTATCATTTTAGGAATTGTTGGTGGCGCGTGGTACCAACACAAAAAATCCAGTAAATTTGTTCAGTCCACCACCCCGACCCTATTTTTCCATGGCGGTGGCAGCAGTTATCATGCTGAAGAACATATGGTTAACGCCGCCAAGAAGGCCGGCGTCACTAAGACAGTACTCCGTGCTAATGTTGCCAAGGATGGGCATGTAACATTGCACGGGACTATGCACAAAAATTCTATTAATCCGATTGTCGAAGTTAACTATGAAGATAATCGGCAGTTAGACTTTAATAAGCACGGTGTTTGGGCCACCAATGTAGTCAAAGCATTGCAAAAGCAATACGGAATTAAAAACATCAACATGGTCGGCCACTCCCTCGGAAATATTTCTATCATTTATTATCTTCTCCAAAATGCGCAGAATAAATCAATGCCTAAACTCCGCAAGCAGGTAGATATGGCTGGCCATTTCGATGGATTAGATTTCGCACAATTTCCTGCGGAGATTCGTCAACCACAAAATTTAAAGTTGGGTCGCAACGGTAAGCCTAACCACATGAATGCCACCTATCGGCAAATGACTAAACTTCGTTCAATCTATCCGAAAAATCAAATCCGGGTACTAAACATTATCGGTAATATTGGTGGCAAAACCGACGGTACGGTCACGAACGTGTCGTCTCTGAGTTTAAAGTATTTAGTTGCTCAACGGGCAAAGTCTTATCAGGTCAAAACTTTCCACG
Organism: Limosilactobacillus sp. C0001E2; assembly: GCF_056590915.1. NCBI lineage: Bacteria > Bacillati > Bacillota > Bacilli > Lactobacillales > Lactobacillaceae > Limosilactobacillus > Limosilactobacillus sp. C0001E2. The sequence goes on from NZ_JBWPXC010000001.1 coordinate 239,211, forward strand.
GTAAATTAGCCCGCCATAGTAAACTTCATAGCAACCCAGCAGTAGATAAAGTGTTAATTCAATTCCTGTGGGGTAAATAAAATGAAAATTACCTTGTACGAACTTTATCAGCTGATGCTGCACCAAATGGGACCGACTGGTTGGTGGCCAGCTGATTCCAAAAATGAAATTATTTGCGAAGCGATCCTCATTCAAAACACCAATGCTGAGAATGCCGAGCGCGCCACCGCTAATTTACGTAACCAAACTGCTTTTGATGGCAATGCTTTACTTAGTTTACCGTCAGCAAAATTAGAAAATCTGATTCGCCCAGCGGGATTCTTTAAAAATAAGGGTAAGGCGATTCATAATTTCTTTGCTTGGTATCATCAGTTTAATTTTCAACCTGAATTAGTGGCCCAACGGTTTGGTAAGAAGTTGCGAAAAAAGCTCCTAACCCTCCATGGCATTGGCAATGAAACTGCCGATGTTTTACTTACCTATGTCTTTGACCAGCCCGCCTTCATTAGTGATAAATATGCACGAACCCTCTTTACCCACTTAGGCATCAAAGAATTAAAGGATTATCAGTCCCTAGCACGCCGCTGTCAACTAACGGCCGAATTTTCACTAGTGGATGCCCAAGAATTTCACGGGTTAATTGATGAATTTGGTAAAAAATACCTGCGGCGAACTGATCACTTTACGGAAAGTTTCCTTAATGGTCACCAACTAATTCTGCATTAATCTACTCGTCATTTGGAAATAATTTTTATAAAGTGATGTAAAACGGCCATGGTTAGTAGTTTCTAACCATGGTTTTTGTCGTCCACAATAGTGCAGAATCACCGTGTTCTTGATTACCCAGTCTAGGGTACATCTACCAAGTGTGATTGTTTCATATACCCGGAGATTACGGGCATCAAAATTATACAATTCATCTGGAACAGAAAGAATGTAACGGCCATAAAGTGCGTTTAAAACATCCTGATCTGGTAACAGGAGAATATGGTCACGAATATAGTCAAAAATGGTAGTGGGATCGACTCGTCGGCGAATTTCATCTAAATTCATTAAGAGAACTCCCGAATTATAGTAGCCATCCGCATCAAAATTTTGCAAACGAATTTTATTAATCACATCCGTCGCATTCGTCAGATTAGTATGAATTGCAGAAGCATACATGTAGTTTTTGAGATCAATATCATAAAGTGGCCGCAAATCATTAATGCATAATAAATCTGCATCCAAGTACAAAATCCGATGTAATTGCTTTGGTAAATAGAGATGTGCTAACAGCCGATAGTAAATTGTCGTAGGATAGCGATCCGTAACCGGGGCATTTTGAAAAGCACTTTCGGGAATCTCCACCTGATGATAATGCATTCCTAATTTTTGACACCCGGCTGCCAATTCAGCTGAATGGGAAAAATCCTTGGTCACAATGACATAGACATTAATATCATTCGCTGATGAATTAAGGTCAATGGAGTATAAAACGGTTAGCAGTTGCTGATAAAAACGATCATCAATCGAAAATAGTAGGTTCATAGTATCCTCCTTATCAAGATTATTATACCGAAGGACTTGCCAATCGGAAACAGATGATTTACCCTTAATGCTAACTGGAATTAGAGAGGAAAGTTAAAATAATGGAACCAGCAGAGCAGCTCGATGCTGTGAAACACTACACGATTCAAAAACTTGGCATGGATCATACCGGCCACGGCCTTGATCACATCCGTCGAGTAGTTAAAATGACCAAGCGGCTAGCTAAAGATGAACAAGTCGATGAATTTATCGCCACTGCAGCCGCCTATTTACATGACACGATTGATGAAAAACTAGTCATGAGTGTCAAAGAAGCCCAGGATGAACTGCGGGAATTTTTGCGCAAAATTGATTTTACCCAAAATCAGATCCACGCAGTCATGGCAATTATTACTCAAATGTCGTTTGCTGATACTTTAGATGGCAAACGACCAGTGCTATCACCCGAGGGTCAGGTAGTTCAAGACGCCGATTGGCTCGATGCCATTGGCGGAATTGGAATTGTCCGTGCTATCTATTTTGGTGGCAAGCACGGTGAGCGGATTTATGATCCAGAAATGGCTCCACGGGAAAATATGACGCGTGATGATTACCGCGACCTGCGTCACGAAACCATTATTAATCATTTTTACGAAAAGTTATTAAAAATTAAACCGATGTTAAATACCAAGGCCGCACAACAAATCGCTGCTCATCGTCAGCAAGTTATGCTGGACTTCCTTGATGAATTTAAAGATGAATGGGCATCAATCCGCTAAAAAAATAATCAGGAGTAAAATTTACTCCTGATTATTTTTTTCAACTACTTCTGTATAGTGACGTAACCACAACGTTAATGGTGGAATTAATAAACAGTCTAGCAGGCCATTGAGTAAGGAAGCCGGTAGCCCCATCCCCAATATCATCGTAAAGTCGGCCCACTTATTAGTAATTAATAAGGCCTGCACAAATACGACCGCCAACATCCCAACGAACTGGCACAATCCTGCAATAAGGCCAAAATTAATGGCCTCCGTATGACTCATATGCACCGTCAGCGGCGTTTGCCAACGTAGAATCATTGAAACGACCAATAAACTAAGCAAGATTGGCACCATCGTTGTCCAATTATGGATATTTAATAGCAGCATAGTAACCATCACTACCGCCAAGGTACCATAACTTTGCAATAGATTCATCCCTAAGGCAATAATCATCACTATGATACCAGCAATTTGAACCGTCACGGCACCAGTTGGCAATGGATAATGCCATTGCACAAAACATAGGAGTAGCGCAAACACAGTTAAGCCAGACCATAAACCCCATTTTTTCATTATAGTGGCTTCTTTCTGGTATCCTGCATCCACCCTAGCGCAAGAGCTCCTTGACCAAGGTGGACACCAATAACTGGGCCAAAGTATGATAATTCGAAATCAATCTCAGGATGCTTCTCTTGCAAATCAGCAAGCCACTTTTGTCCTGCCTCTTCAGCTGCGGCATGGAAAACGTATGCCCGAACTGGATAATCAGTCTTCGCAAGGGATTCATCAAAAATTTGTTCGACCCGGAGCTTCGCCTTTTTCATTGAACGCACCTTTTCAAACGCCTCAATCGCATGGTTGGGATTATCAAATGACAATAATGGCTTAATACGCAAAATCGAGCCAACAAAAGCTGAAGCATTAGATAAGCGACCACCCCGCACCAGATTTTGTAAGTCATCAACTACAAAATCGTCATGAATGGTTGCCCGCAACTTAGTTAATTTATCGACGATGGTATCAACATCATCACCCTGGTCAACAAGTTTTGCAGCTTCAATCGCGAGTTGTCCCATCAACTTAACCGTGATTTGCGAATCAAATGGTACAATCTTGATGGTATCCTTCATCTGCTCCGCAAGCAGTTGAATATTATTTAAAAAACCAGAAATACTCTTCGCCAAGTGAATACTAATAACCGCATCATAGCCTTCATCCGCCAACTTTTGGTATAACGCCATCATTTCACCAATTGGTGGCTGCGAGGTACTTGGGAAGGTTTTTGAGGTTTTTAATTCACGATAAAAATCTTCTGTCGTGATGTCAACGCCTTCTTGGTAATCTTTACCGTCAATCGTAAACGGAATTGGGACGACATGGATATGATAATCCGCAACTTCCTTTGCGGTTAAGTATGCTGTACTGTCGGTAACAACCGCAATTTTCATTGTTATTTCCTCCAAATATGATTTTCGAAATGATTTTAATGTAAATAATTGCTTTAATTTTGAACTCAATAATACTAAAAAAATACCATATCTTGCTTGATATGACAATCATTAATTAGCTTACAGTGTTTTACTGGATTCGTCAAAAAAGGTATAATAGTATTTAAATGTCTAAAAAGGAGGACCTGCCCAATGGCTTTTGATGGTTTTTTTACCCATGCAATGGTTAAAGAACTTAATGATACATTACAAACTGGTCGGGTAATGCGCGTTAATCAGCCGTATCCAGCCGAAATGGTGATGGTTGTACGGGCACACCGCCACAATTACTCATTACTGGTTTCTGCGAACCCATCCTACCCCCGGATTCAACTAACCACCATTTCTTACCAAAATCCGGCAGTACCAAGTAATTTTGCGATGACGATGCGCAAATACCTGGAAGGTGCCATTATCGAATCAATTGAACAGGTTGAAAACGACCGAATTGTGAAAATTAACTTTACCAACCGCGATGAACTCGGTGATAACCAAAAATTAGTTATTTATATTGAAATTATGGCCCGTCATAGTAACGTTTCGTTAGTCAGTGAACCCAATGGTAAAATCATCGAGACAATTAAACATGTTGGTTCGGATCAAAACCGGGTCCGGATCCTATTGCCGGGGGCACCATTCGTGATGCCGCCAAAACAAGAACGAACCAATCCCTACCTACCGAACCAAAAGTATTCGGACCTCGTTCGTCAATATCAATCGGATCTTGATGGTCTGTCACATGCACTTCAGCAAACTTATCAAGGATTAGCGCCAGCAACGGCTCACGAATTAGCAAGTGAACTGTTGACTGCTGATAACCTGCCAACTGCTTATGAACAGTTTATCAATCACTTCAACCACCCGACACCGACCATTCTTACCAATGACCATGGTAAGAAGTCATTCATGGCTTTTCCACCGGTTGATCATCAAGGTTCACTGCAAACATTTCCAACTTTAAGTGCTATGCTTGATGCCTTCTACGCCCAAAAAGCGGAAAGTGACCGGACAAAGGAACTAGCTGGGCAAGTTTTAAAAGTTGTTAAGAACGAACTCAAAAAAGATCGTCGTAAGGTAAAAAAGCTGCATCACCAACTTTCTGAAGCTGCGGATGCAGATTATTACCGGGTCCGGGGTGAAATTTTAACCACCTTTATGGGCCAAGTTAAGGCCGGGATGACTGGCATTGATCTGCCTAACTTCTATGATAATAACCAGCCGTTACATATTAAGCTAGCACCTGAGCTTTCTCCATCTAAGAACGCCCAAAAATACTTTACCAAGTACGATAAACTGAAGGCTTCCGTTGCATACGTGAATGAGCAATTAGCATTGACGCAAAAGGAAATTGACTACTTTGAAAATATATTGAGTCAAATTGAAATTGCCTCCCCCGCTGATGTTCAAGATATTAAGGTCGAACTACAGGAACAAGGCTACATTAAACAACGGAATAAAGGTAAGAAGAAACGTAAAGTTCGTACCAGCAAGCCAGAAGAATTCCATGCTAGTGACGGAACCACCATTTTGGTCGGTAAAAATAATTTACAAAATGATCGCTTAAGTTTTAAGACCGCCAATAAGAATGAGTTTTGGTTCCACGTTAAAGATATGCCGGGATCCCACGTGATCGTTCGGAGCACTGCCCCGACTGACGAGACGATTCAAGAGGCTGCAGAGCTGGCCGCCTATTTCTCCAAGGGACGTAATTCTGATCACGTTCCGGTAGACTACTTACGGGTCAAACAACTGCATAAGCCAAATGGTGCCAAGCCAGGTTTCGTTATTTTTCGGGGTCAGAAGACGCTGAGCGTGACTCCGAAGCTATTACAAAATTAAAAAGGATTGGGAAAATTCCCAATCCTTTTTATTCTATAAACTGCATTTCTGCACCCATCACCTTGAGCGCCGTTGGCAGTTCCTTGATTTGCAACGCCTTAAACGGGAATAGTGCTCGATAGACGGCTGTCCGTTGTTGCGACGGTTGCTTTTCCATTGAGCGTTGCAGTAATTTACCGCTAAACTTATTAATCGCCAAACGAGCCAGCACTGCGGATAAATCTAATTGCAAAACCTTTGATAGAAATGCAATGTCCGGCGCCGGCAAGGAGCGTAACATTTGAACCTGGTAATTGCCAAGCGAATCAGTTTTCAACAAAACCTGATAAAGTCCCGGACTGGTTAGCTCACGCACCGATTGCTCACCGAGTGCCATGACCTTTTTGACATCTGCTGGCGCTAAGGTGGTTGGATACCGCTTAGCAACAGTCCGATAGTTAAGCTGGTCATCTGCTTGCAACGCAGCCGTCATTCCCAATGGGTAAACGTATTGACCATCAAACAAGGCATTATACTCCAAAAGTGGCTCATTGCTGACCACATCCTCCAACTGATCTGCCGTTGGAATGGTAAGGAGCGGCATAGATTCAGGCAAATGCCTCCGTAAACGTTCCATTAACTCACCCTGATTGGAAGCCACCATCACCTTGGCCGGATTTTCAACCCGCACAATATCCATAACAGTTTCGTTCGTTAATGGTTCAACATACCGTTTATCTGAAAAGAGTCCTGCCATGGTTGGTGAACTAGGATTATCATTCACCAGCACGATTCGATAACCATGATTACGTAATTCGTTCATCACCCGGCTAATTACGTAATCATTTGCATTCCCGTTACCAAGTCGACGGGCACCACTACCAACGACTAAAATTGGTTGACTATCCTCCGGACGGCTTTCATTTTCAATTTCAAACGTAGAATAGAAAGTTCGGGAATGCTGATCAAATTCCCCCGCCGATGGATCAACTTCTTTAAATGTTCGGTTGATCTGGTGCTGTTCGCGTAGATGGAAAATTTGCTCATCACTAGTCTCCCATAATTCTGCAATTTTTCCATCATCAAATCCCCAATATTTAGCCTCTTTCAGAACTGCCGGGCTTTCTTGTAGCTGCTGAATTTCCGTCTGAATTTTTAACAGACGGTTAAATTGCGCTAAATAATAGCGGTCAATCTTAGTTAACTCTGCTAATTCTTTTTCTGAATATCCTCGACGAATCGCCTCAATTAGTGAATAGAGCCGGTCACCATGGGGATGGATCAGCAACTGATCTAATTGATCGTCACTAATCCCTTGCATTAATTTGGCCTGACCATTATGCCAGCCAAATTGATAATCCGCGTTCGCTTTAAGTAATGCTTCAATCAAACTACGGCCAATACCGATGGTACTGCCGACTGATTTCTTTTGAGTACCTAATTTTTGATTATTAACAGTTAATTGGCTAAAAGGAAAAACTGGCATCCGTACCGCTGCCCGATCCATCACTGGTTCTGTGACCGCCGTATGCTTCGTTAATCCGTGATCGAGGTGAATATTTCTCAGTAATTCACCAGCATATAAATGACCAACGACCCGACTCACAGGATAACCCGTCGCAATTTCAGTAAACGTGCTAATGCGATCAAAGTACGGGCTATTTTTGATCACATAATAGCGGTTTTGGTGAGGGTCAAAAGCAAACTGAACGTGATTAATCCCGACGATCCGTAGCTTGCGAGTAATCGCAAAAGCCGTATTCCGCATATCCTGAATGTTACGATCCAATAACGTTTGCGCTGGGAGGACAGTAATTGAATCACCAGCATGAATCCCAATCGGATCAATGTCTTCAGCAATTCCGAGGCACATCATATTACCTGAGGAATCGCGCATGACCATCACTTCAATTTCTTTCAATCCCGCTAGACTTTGTTGAACCATTACCTGACCACTGCGCGACATTTGAATTCCCCGACTAACGGCGGTTCGTAATTCTTCGCTATCCTGCACAATTCGTCGCATCCGAAGTGACTTGGGAAAGACAGCACGAACCACCACTGGGAAACCAACCTCTTGCGCCATTTCTAATGCCGCCTGATAGTTATCCACCGTAGCGATCTTTTTTGTTGGTGCCTGCAATCGCCGCAACGTCTGGTTTAATAACATCGGGTTATTAACCTGGCGAACTGTCGCTTCAGGTACTCCTGCAATCTGAATATCGTTCTCAGTTAAAATTCCTGATTCACTAACCGTTTGAAGAATTTCAAAGGCGCGTCGTCCGCCAAGCGTTGGCACAATCAGCTGCGGATGACGTTGATTAATCACTTCAATAATACTCTGGGCAGTTAGTGGTAAAATATAGCGTTGCGTAATTGCACTCGTTGTATCAAGTGACGTCGAAAATGGATTATCATCCACTAAAACGGTTTCAAAACCAGCTTTTTGCAAGGTCCTGCCAACTTCTAGAGTTGCATAGTCGAGTTCACCGCCTTGCTGCAAATTGTCACTCCCAGCACCAATAATCAAAGCTGTTGGTTTACTATCAGCCAAAATCTTCATCTCCTCGCTGATTCATGAGATCCATGAACTCATCAAATAATGGATCGGTTTCGTCAGGACCTGGCGCACCATCAGGAAAGAATTGAACGGAAAACGCCGGATATTGTCGATGCCGAAGTCCTTGAACACTGTTATCAAGCAAATCAACGTAAGTAATAAAAAGCTTTTGCCGATCAACACTTTCCCGATCCACTTCAAAACCGGCACTTTGACTAGCATAATCAATCTGATCAGTAATAATTTCCTTAATTGGGTGATTCATTCCATGATGTTCAACGGGGCGTCGTTTGACAGTTGCACCGTTAGCCATGGCAAATAATTCATGTCCTAAGCCAATCCCGAAAACGGGCACGTGCTGCTGAACTTCTTGAATCATTTTTAAGACCGATTTTTTTAAACTATGCGGATCTCCTGGACCACTAGAAAAAACGACTCCATCTGGATCTAACCGTAAAATTTCGTCGGCAGTCGAAGTGTACGGTAAAACGGTAACGTTACATTTCCGACGGGAAAGTTCCCGTAAAACCCCATTTTTGAGTCCGAAGTCAACTACCACAACTGTCTTGCCAACATCAGGGTTAGGATATGGTTTTGGCGTCGCTACTTGGGCCACCTGTTGATTAGTTAAGACTGTCGCATGGAGTTGATCAAATGCATGGTCGTCAGGAACAGGAACAATACTCCCCCGAATGGGTTCAGTGGCGGAACGCAATTTATGAACAAGTGCGCGTGTATCAACGTTCGTAATTCCAGGAATATTCATTTGCTGAAGGTAATGACTAAGGCTCTGACGGTGTTGGTCATCAAATGCCGCCAAATCGCGCACAATCACTCCTTTAGCTGCTGGAACGATTGATTCGTAAATATTCCGATTAATTGGCACATTACCGACATTCGGTTGGGTGAAAACAATAATTTGGTTATCATAGATGGGGTTCGTAATAATTTCTTGGTAACCAGCCATACTGGTATTAAAAACTACTTCACCAAAAGTGACCGCTGGCGAACCAAAGCTATCACCGGCGTAAACCGAACCATCTTCCAAAATTAAATAATGGGCTGTCATTGAAATTTCCCCTTCTGTCAATTAGTACTTTTTCATTCTACACCACATTTTAATTTGTCCGTGGCAAATCTGTTTGATCCAAATGCTTTAACATTTGCGCAAACCAAGTCGGCAAGGGTGCCTCAAACACCATTTCCTTACCCGTAACCGGATGCTCAAAGCCTAATAAACGAGCATGTAAATACTGACCATTTCCCTTCAAGGTTTTCCGTGGTCCATACAACGGATCACCAGCCAGCGGATGACCAATGTATTTCATGTGAACCCGAATCTGGTGGGTTCGACCGGTTTCTAATTTGCAGGCAACTAATGTGTAATGCAAGTATCGTTTGAGTACCCGAAAGTGGGTCACTGCCGGTCGTCCGTCAGCCACCACGGCTTGCTTTTTACGATCCTTTGCTGATCGGCCAAGTGGAGCATCGATGGTGCCTTGGTCTTCTTTGATAACGCCATGAACTAACGCTACGTATTCACGTTGATTGGTTTTTGCCTTTAATTGCGCCGCCAGTGAGCGATGGGCCCGATCATTTTTAGCGACCATTAATAATCCTGAGGTGTCCTTATCAATCCGGTGAACGATTCCTGGCCGATATTCGCCATTAATATGTGATAGTGGACAATGATACAATAACGCATTAACCAAGGTATGGTTAGGATGACCCGCAGATGGATGAACCACCATTCCCTGTGGTTTATTGACGACCAAGACATCATCATCTTCATAAACAATTTCTAAGGGAATCTTCTCTGGTTCCAAATCAATCTTTTGTGGTTGTTTAGGAATCACTTGAACAATATCGCCTGCTTGAAGATGATATTTCGGTTTTACAGACTGCTTATTCACCGTCACATTACCATCCTCAATCCATTTTTTGATTTGTGAACGAGACACATCTGGTAAGAGCGTGGCGAGTTGTTTATCAATTCTTCCAGTCTCTTGAGTGCTAATCTTTAGTTGGGTTGGTTGATTCGGCATTACGATCCCCTTCATCCTTCTCTAACAACACCATGATAATTAAAATCACGACACCAACGGTCAAACAAGCGTCTGCAATATTAAATACGGGAAAATTAATTGGCATTAGTTCAAACATATCAACGACATACCCAAAGCGAAGTCGATCAATGAAATTACCAATTGTTCCCGCAAAAATCAGACTAAAGCTCACTTCAACGAGCCATTGGCCCTTAAACCGGTGCATTAGATAAATTAAAACAGCAATAGCAATAATGCTAACAATCGCAAAAAACCACTGCTTGCCTTCTAATAATGACCACGCCGCACCATCATTTCGCAAGTTGGTTAGTTCCACCAATTCCGGAATTAATGGGCGGGTTTGGTTATGTAAAATATTATTTGCTACCCACCATTTTAATAATTGATCAGCACCAATTAAAATGACAACCAACCCGCAGTATGGCAGCCAGTTAAGTTTATTATTTTTCATCGTCTTTAATCACCCCATTTGCGCGCAACAAGTGTTGAATCGATCGCAACGAGCGTTCAGTAAATGAGAAAGTCATGACTTCGCCTTGAACCGTAATTGTCATCGTGTGCTTCGTAAATAGTGGTTGCCGAATCTCCTTAGTTGGAATCACTAAATATTCCTTCACTAATAGGCGGTTGAAAACCATCTTACTTGGTGAGATCACCACGGTCCGACGAAAAATCTGCAAAGCAGCTACGACTAAGAACACTGCGATAAAAGTTGCCGTAATCCATTGAAAATGGGTAATCTCAAATGCAATAATGATTCCAATGATTAGAATAATGAGCGTCCAACTCCAATCAATAATCGCTGTTGTTAAATCAGGTTGGTAAAAATACCGTTTTTGTTCTTCCATTTTGTTCTCCTTCAAAGGATGTGGTTTTAAAAATGATTAAATTATTTACAGATGCCGCTACCAAAGATAATCCAGGCCCAACCGGTCTTGGAGCCGTGATTCTGGTTGATGGACAACAAATTCAATTAACTGATCACGTCACTAACGCCAGTAATCACACCGGTGAATTTCTGGCCGCTCAATTTGGTTTTCGCTACCTCATCGAACACTATTCTCCAGATGAAGTCGCGCTCTTTTATACTGATAGTCGCCTAATGAGTGACGCAATTGGCAAACACTACAGCAAACATTATGCTGACCAACTTAACTCTTTAGAATCCTTAATGGAACACTTTTCAACTGTGATTACCCAGTGGATTCCAGAAAAAGAAAATCATGGTGCCCATCATCTTGCTAACCAAGCACTCCGGCAAATTGAATAACCACCTTCCAGTATAACAAAAAGCATTCTGAATAAGGACGCGTTTACTTAATTTTAAGTTCAAAAAGCTAAAAATAGGCAGATCCAGAATCTAAAATCTCTGGGTCTGCCTATTTCTCTTGCAGGGTCACTAATTTAGCATAGTAGCCATGCCGTTTCATCAGTTGTTGGTGAGTCCCCCGTTCGATGATTTGTCCGGCCTTCAATACCAGAATCTGATCAGCGTCCTGGATCGTTGATAACCGGTGGGCAATTGCAATAGTGGTTTGTTCAGCCCCCATTTTCGTCAAACTGGTGGTAATTAAGTCCTCAGTTTGTGAATCGATATTGGCGGTTGCTTCATCCATAATTAAAATTTCTGGATGACGATACATCGTCCGGGCAAATGAAATTAATTGGCGCTGGCCAACGGAAAGCTGGCTACCTCCCTCTCCTAAATGGGTTTGATACCCATCGGGTAATGCTGCAATAAAGGGCGCAGCATTAACTTGTTCGGCAGCGCGACGAACTGCTGACGATTTTTCAGGCGCAAACATCGCAATATTATGGGCAATCGTCCCATAAAAAATGATTGGCTCTTGAACTACTAAACCAATCTTTCGGCGGAGTTCAATCAGTGGGTAATCGCGAATATCATGCCCATCAATCAAGATTTGTCCCTGTTGGAACTCATAAAACCGCATCAAAAGATTTACGATCGTACTTTTTCCACTACCCGTATGACCAACTAAGGCGACTTTTTTACCCGGGTGAACAACAAACGAAACGTCCCTTAACACCGGTTGTCCTGGCTGGTAACCAAAGGTAACATGACGAAATTCAATCTTACCAACACCAATCTGGAGGTCACGATTTTTTTGCTGGGGTTGATTTGTCGGCTGATCCATTAACTCATATATTCGTTGCGCTGCAACTATCCCTTCCTGAAAGGTTGCCAAATTCTCCATTACACTAGTCAGTGGATTAAAAAAGTTTTGCTGATATGCGATGAATGCATACACAACCCCGGCCGCAACCGATAAATTAGTACTTTGCCAACCAAAATAACCTAAAGTGGCGGTTTTAGCCAAAATAAACATTAAACTCACCACGGGATAGAGTAAGAATGAATCAAAAATAATTAACCTACTTCGCGACTTAAAATATTGCCGATTAACTTTGGCAAATTCACTGCTAAGTCTTTTCTGCTGTCCAAATTGTTGAATGATTTCAATCCCACTTAAAGTCTCATTTAAGCGGGTATTTATGTCACTCAAAGTAGCACGAACATGGTGGTACACGGGAACACTAACCCGTTGATACAAAAAGACCAGGCCAATGATGACCATCAATAAGCCGACCGTGAGCCACGCCAATAGTTGGTTAACCATCATCATAGCAACAAATGCTGATACCAGGCCTGCAATTGCAACAATCAGATTCAAAATCAGGTTCCAAAAGTTATACAGTGTCTTGGTATCATTCGTCACCCGCGAAACAATCTCCCCAACTGGAGTTTGGTCATAGTAGGCCATCCCCATCCGATGTAACTTTTCAAAAAGTTGTAAACGAATGCGCTCCAGGGTCGCCTCGGACCCGATCGCAAAACTGTACGCTTGACCAAATTGTATGATGGCTTTCATCGCGGTAACCGCAAAATACGCAATCACAAAGCCAATCATGACTTGCGCCGTTGCTTGAGCGTGACGTAGATAATGATCAATAAAGAATTGAATCATCCGCGGCAGAAGTAAATTAACAATACTAACTAGGATCGCCATAACCACGGCTAATATAAACTGCCGCCAGAAGGGACGGGCAGCTCGAAAAAGGCGATTTAAAATCTGTCGCTGAGATCGGTTATTATTCATTTAAATCTGCCTCCAATCGTTGTCGCCGTTCCTGAACTGCTAATGTTTCCTTAAACCAACCTGGTTCCGTAGCTAATTGCTGAGGTGTCCCTTGCTGAATAATTGTTCCATGATCCATAACCAGTACCCAATCGGCGTGCTGCACCGTACTCAACCGACTTGTTACCATCACCACCGATTGATCGTGATGATCCTGAAGATTTCGTTCAATCAGCGTCGCAGTTTGGGCATCCACTGCAGATAAGGGATCATCCAATATCAGTAGCGGCGCCGCTTTTAGTAAAGCACGGCCAATTGCAACCCGTTGTTTCTGTCCACCTGATAATGACATTCCCTGTTGACCAACTTGGGTTTGATATTGGTGGGGCATTTGTTGAATATCATCCGCAATGACAGCCTGCGTGGCTGATTGTTCAACCTGGACGAATGGTGCCTGAACATCGGCAAACCGTAAATTATCCTGAATACTAGTGGAAAACAGGAAATTCGTCTGTGGCACATAGCTTAATTGTGTTAAATATTGGTCATGCGGAATTTGACGGATTTCTTGATTGCCAAACATAATTTCTCCACGATAATTATCAAAATCACGCACTAATAATCTTAATAACGTTGATTTACCACTTCCAGTTGGTCCAACAATACCGACCATTTCACCAGGCTTTACCTGAAAGTGAACGTTTTCCAATACTGGTTTCCCGTGATCTTGATAAGCAAATTTATCCAAGTTGACTTTCAACCGACTAGGGAATGCCAGCTGAGATTGCGCAGTCCCAGGTTGCCACTGATTTTCTTCAGCTAGTAATTTCTCAATCCGGTCGTAGCTTGCTCGACCACGCTCGAGGGTATTAAAAAGTGTCCCAATTGCAAATAATGGCCACACAAGTTCACCTAAATAGGTCATCATTGTCACTAACTGACCAACGCTGATTTGGTGCTGATTCACCATCAAACCACCAACCCCAATGGCGATAACATAGGCTAATCCCATAATCAGTGTTGTTGCCGGGTTAAAAAGTGCATCCCAGAAATAGGCCCGCTTATTTGTCTGATAGGTACGATCAACATACCGCCTAAAATCCTGTTGATCTGCTTGCTCATCACCAAGGGCGTTTAAAACCCGCATCCCACTGATACTCTCTTGAGTTTTGTTGTTAAGATCACCGAAAGCCGCTTGAGCAGTCCCATATGCATCGTGGATTTTGTTTCCCAAACGATTAGCCAACAGTACTAATAATGGCAACGGCACTAAGGTTAAAATTGTTAACCGCCAGTTGACAAACATTCCCATTGCAATAATCATGGAACCACCGGTAATCAGCGAATCCGCCAACGTCAAGATTCCATAACTAGCAACTTCACGAACTGCCTCAACATCATTAGTTGCGTGAGCCATTAAATCCCCAATGCGCCATTTTTGATAAAACATCGGATCCATCTGTAAATAGTGATTAAATAACCGTCCCCGTAACTGGCGCTCTAGAACATACGAACTACCATAAACTAATTTTTGCCAAGCAAACCGCAGTAAGTATTGACAAGCGGCCGTCACCAGCATAATCAAAATCATGAGTGTTAGCCATTGTCCAGTAACGCGGTGCGCACTGATTGCATCAACGACCTGACCAACTACCCGGGCAGGAATCACGTTACAAATTGCCACTAAGACAAGCGCCAAGACACCACCAAAGTACTGTCGCCATTGTTGTCGAAAGAACCAATTAAGCTGGTGAAATATTTTCATGAAAGCCTCCCATTCCTAAAATTAAGTAAGTGCGTAAATAGGACTCCAGAGTGCTCGAAGCTACTACGCACTGGAGTCCATCTGAATATCACGTCATTTTCATTTTAAGTTATCGGTTTTGCCAGTCTGTAATTCCCCGTGCCAAACGGTCTAATCCGGTCAGAACAGTTTTGCCAGAACAGGCCACATTCATCCGTAAGAAAGAGTTGCCATTACCACCATAAATCGCTCCAACTGATAGAATCAATCTCGTCTGTTTGCGGATAAACGCCGCTAATTTTGTTGAATCATTAGTGAGTTTACTTACATCCAGCCAAAGAAGGTAAGTTGCTTCTCCTGGAACAACAGTAACCCAATCAGTAAGTTGTTCCTGCACAAAGTCGTTCACTAACTTGCGGTTATCCTGAATCGCTGCCAAAACACGATCTAACCACGAAGATCCATCTTCATAAGCAGCAATCGTTCCAGGAATGGCCATTAAATTAGGTTCAGCCAGTTCTTCACTATTTAACCCTCGACTAACCTGTGCACGTAAGTTAGCATTTGGCACAATCACCGTGGCTGCATGGAGCGCCGCCACGTTAAAGGTCTTACTTGGCGACACTGCAACTTCGACATTTTGAATTAAATCTAGGGGCAAACTAAACATTGGCACATAGCCAGTTTGATTGAAAGTAAAATCACCATGAATTTCATCGCTAAAGATAGTGACATGATACTGGTTACACAGTTTTGCCAAGCGAATTAACTGATCCCGCGTCCAAATGATGCCCATTGGGTTATGCGGGTTGCAAAGAATCATTAAGTTGGTTAAGGGATCTGCCAGTTTGGCTTCTAGATCTTGCCAATCAATGCTGTAGGAATGCGTTTGAGCATCATAAACTAAGTCACTCGAGAGAACATGGCGACCACTATTGACAATGGAGTTGTAAAAAATGTTGTAAACTGGTGCTTGAACTAAAACGTTATCACCAATTGATGTTAAACGTCGGACAGCTGATGAAATTGCCGGCACCACTCCCGTCGTGAAAATCATCCAATCGGTTTGTGGTCTGAACCCATGACGTTGTTCATACCAATCAGCAACCGCATTGAAGTATTCATCGGGAATCTCTTCGTAGCCAAACGCGCCCAGTTGGAGTTTATCCTGCATAGCTTGAATAATGGCCGGACTAGTTTTAAAGTCCATATCAGCAATCGTCATCGGTAATTCATCCCTGCCAACATCCCATTTAACAGAGTTAGTATCGCGACGGTTAGCGGATTCTGGATAGTTAGTCATCATCATCACTCCTGTTCATCTTGAATAATTGTAGTCTGTGAATGATCGATTTCTGGATCATCAAGAATAATTTGGCCAACTGATGGAACATGAATCCGGCCACTAATCGGACTCTTAATGCTCATCACGTGGGTCGTAATTTTAGCATCAATATTCTTGCAGTATTCAAATGCCAGGTCCGTACGAAGCACCTTACAATTAACTAACTTAATACCATCCAAGTAGCAAAGCCCTTGATTACTTTCAATCGTGCAGTTAACCAACGTCAAATTCTTCGTGTTCCAGGCTAAATACTCACCACTAATCTTAGAATCATAAATGGTCACGTTCTCGCAATTCCAAAAGGCATCCTTGGATACAAACCGTGAATTATGAACTTCAATATTCTTAGCACCATCAAAACAGTAATTACCAATTAAATCCAAACCATCAATCCGGATATTGGAACTATTCATCCCAAAGTAATCACCCCGTGCCTGAACATTCTTTAGTTCGACATCATTACAAGTCCACAGGGTTTCATCCGCATCAGAAAAATAGACATTCTGCAAATGAACACCATTACAACGGCGGAACAATTTAGGAGCCTGTAAATCAGAATCATGAATATTGATGTCATCAGTATACCAGATCCCGGATCGTGACATCGTTTCAAAAATAGTGTCTGTGACTTCCACGTGCTTGGAATACCATAACGGATACTTCCACGTGAAAACAACCCCAGATAACTTTAAATCATGGGTCTCTTTGAGTGGAGATTCACCCTTACCAAAGGTAGTGTCAATAATTTCCGCATCATGTTCCTTAAATAATGGCCGTTCGCCATCAAAATAACCTTCAGTGATTTGTTTCATTCTTATATTCTCCAATATTTATTCTTCTTTTTTGTAAGTAATACTTATTATTAGTATATTACGAATTTGTATTTTAGTTAAATTCATCTTTTGCATTGAATACCATGCACGTTAATTATGGATAAGTAATTAGAAACAAATTATAATGATGGTGACCGTGGAGGGAGAAAAATGAAGTATTTACAAATAAAAAATGAAAAACTATCCGCAATTGGCATTGGTAGTGCGGCTCTTAGTCGGAATATCGCTGATGAGCAACAAGCCATTCAATTTGGTTTGGCAAATGGAATAAATGTAATTGATACGGCAGAAAGTTATGGCAATAGTGAGGAAGTAATCGGCCAGGCCTTGCGTAGCATCCCCCGCAACCAGTACTTTTTAATTTCAAAGTTTTTGCCAGAACATGCAACACCAAAATTACAACGGCGTAGCTTAGAACAAAGTTTGCGACGGCTAAAAACGGATTACTTAGATCTCTACCTGCTCCATTGGCGGGCCAATGCTGATCTTGCTTCTACTGTGGCCAGTCTGGAAAAGTTGCAGCAGGAAGGCTTAATTCGTCATTGGGGCGTTTCTAACTTTGACATTCATGACATGCAGGACTTAATGCAAGTACCGGGTGGCAGCCATGTCTTTGCTAATGAAGATCTCTATAATTTAACCAGTCGTGGCGTAGAATATGATTTACTCCCCTGGCAAATCAAACACCAAGTCGGCTTTTTAAGTTATTCGCCTTTCCACGCAGTGGGCTGGAATTTTATTCGACCACAACGGGCGATTGAAGAAATTGCTCAAGAACATCAAGCAACTCCCTACCAAATCATGCTTGCTTGGATCCTCCGCAATCATAATATCATCCCCCTACCTAAAGCCGGTAAGGTCGAGCACGTCAAGGACAACATTGCTGCATTAAATATTCAATTGACGAGCGATGATTTGCAACGGTTAAATAAGATTTACCCGGCGCCTACCCATCCAGAACCACTCGATAAAATTTAAGCAGTGCTTGAATGTGCCCCTTTACAACCCTTTCACAACAAGACAAGAATTGTATTTTATCAAAAAAATACTCCAGCCACAGATGACTGGAGTTCTTTTTGTACTCTTTGCTTATTCTAATTTTGTAATAATCTAATCGTGCAAGTATTCAGAGAGTGCTTCTCCAACCATTTTGTTGAGTGTTTCACCTTTTCTTTCAGCTTCAATGGCTAAATCACGATGAAGTTCAGGAGTAATCCGCACATTAAACGTGCCTTTATAAGACCGTTGTGGAGTTATTCCTTGAGTTTTACAATCTTCTATATATTCATCAATTACACCATGGAAATCATCTTCAAGTTCTTTAATCGTACTGCCTTCATAAGAAAGTAATCCATTAATTCCAACAACCTTACCATAGAGAACTTCATCTTCTAATGAGTATTCAACTGTTCCGTAGTAGCCCCTATATTTCATTAATTTTTCCATTAGATTTCATCTCCAATTACATCTAAAATGGCCTTAACTTGGTATTGTAATAACGTTTTCCTAGGATGTGGTCGGTGTAAATAAATTATTTTTCCAGTTGCTATGTTAATGAATTTAATTCTC
Organism: Limosilactobacillus sp. C0001E2; assembly: GCF_056590915.1. Taxonomy (NCBI): domain Bacteria; kingdom Bacillati; phylum Bacillota; class Bacilli; order Lactobacillales; family Lactobacillaceae; genus Limosilactobacillus; species Limosilactobacillus sp. C0001E2. The sequence goes on from NZ_JBWPXC010000001.1 coordinate 258,004, forward strand.
GATCCACTTGTTTTACCATTATTATTTTTCTTATAGCCAAGTGACTGTAAAAGTTTCGCCACCTCATCAAAAGTAACATTACTAGAACCAGATTTTATTTTCTTTATTGTGTTTTTATGTCCCATGATCCGTCCTTTATATTTGTAACTATTAATAGTTACAAATATATTATAACAATATACGATCATAAGGCAATTAATTCAAAATCAATCAAGACATCTTTTTATTTATATTGATGTATCTCTGCAGTATACGACCCTTTCGCAACTACAAAACCCCTTGGTAACGTTGAATTACCAAGGGGTTATAATTTTATCTAATCTTTTTTCCCCAATATTGGAATAAGTCGGTTCGCAATGCCCCATTGTATAGTTTACGACGTTTGGTTGCTTTGGCACCATAATAGTGTTCAAACTCTAAATCAGCCGTCAAAATATACTTACTCCACGAAGTCATTGGTCGGTATAATTCACCCATCTGGCGGTATAATTCATGGACCGTTTCCCGGTCACTCAACCGTTCACCATAAGGTGGGTTTGCAACAATCACACCGTTAATTTCATCTGTTCGCCAATCCTTAACTGCTAACTGCTTAAACGTAATATCATGCGTTAAGCCTGCCGCCTGACTATTTCGTTGGGCAATTTCCACCATCTTCTGATCAATATCATAGCCGTGAATTTCTAACTTAACATCATAATCAGCCTGCGCATCCGCGTCATCCCGAACATCATCAGGTAACCCAGATGGCATCAAATTCGACCATTGCTCACAGGCAAATGACCGATTGATCCCAGGGGCAATATTATGTCCCAGCAATGCTGCTTCAATCGGAATCGCTCCGGAACCACAAACCGGGTCAACAAACGGATTGTCTGGAAACCAGTGGGCTAATAACACTAAAGCAGCCGCCATATTTTCTTTTAATGGTGCACCACCCTTATCCCGGCGGTAACCACGTTTAAATAAACTTTCACCGGTAGTATCTAAGGTTAGTAAGACATGATCTTTATTAATTGCGACTTCTAATGGATATAACTTACCGGTTTCCGGAAGCTTCGTTCGTCGATGGTAAACCGCCATCATTTTTTCAGCAATTGCCTTTTTGACGATTGCTTGGACACTGGGAACATTATGCAGCTGGGAGCGGTGACTCTTTCCCTCCACCGGAAAAGCTGCATCTAATGGTAACAATTGATCCCACGCCAAAGCCTTCGTTTGTTCAAAAAGGTCATCAAAGGTCGTCGCATCAAATTCACCAACCACAATTTTAATCCGATCAGCCGTCCGTAGCCACAAATTGGTTACCATTACATCACGAATGGTTCCGGTAAAGCGAACCCGCCCGTTTTCTACTCTGGTGTCATAGCCCAAGCGACGTAATTCCTTGCCGACAATTGCTTCAATGCCAGCCGCAGCGGTGGCAATTAATTGATATTCTTGCACAATTCATCCCTCATTTATTGATTACTTCAAATTATTTAAATATTTAACAATGATTGCCCACATTTTTTCATGTTGCTGATTAAAAAAGTGGGGTGGCTGGTCAACATCAAAGTATTTTAAGCTAGTGGTTTCAGACGACTTAGTTGCATAATGATGCTGATCATCTAACTGAACCAAATAAAAAGCGTTCACTGGTTGAACCAGATCACCATTTGGGTATTGATACAAATCCTGATCCAGAATTCCTAAAAGCTTCACTGGCTGGACCTTTAATCCAGCGTCTTCCTTAAATTCACGGACTAGCGTTTGGTGAAAACTTTCCCCGTATTCCATATAACCACCCGGAAATCCCCAGTTACCAGTATCAGCCCGTTCTTGTAATAAGATTTGTCGTTGGTCATTCAATAACGCTCCGGAAGCAGAGGTCATAATCAACGGCATGTGACCAACTCGTTGTCGAAGTTCCTTAATATATGCCATGTCGGCTCCTTTCCCACCATGCTGGTAAATTAATCCTCGCCGTTACTGCATCATTTAATCCGCACTTCATCACTGCCATACCCGTCACCAAATGATCATTATTTTCATGAGCCCATGGAAAAGCTACCCATTCTTGCGGCGCCGCTAAATGATGAACAATCAAATTACCGAACTGTGACCGCAATTCACTCGGTAAATCCAATGGTGATTGAGTGGTGATAATTAACGCTAAATTTAGCTTACGCCCTTCCCGCGCGATTTGAAAAATACCATTATTTTTCAAATCACCATTTGTTGGCAGATAGCGATGGGCCTCATCAATGACGACTTTAACTGGTAACCGATTAGTAGTAGTCCATAAACGTTCGTTTAATAAATGCTTCAACAGGATAGAAATAACTGTACTCTGCACCTCTTCATATTGTTTCAATGGTGATAAGTCAATCACCAACGTTTGATGGTCAGCCGGCTGAGTTAAAAACATCCGTAGAATATAATTTAATTCAGTTAACGAACCACCCTGCTGCCCAGTCCCAAATAATGATTGAAACGCTGGTTGAGCAATTTGGGTTCGTAATTTTACGAGTGATGGCCATAGTTGACGAATCTGCCGATAATCATATTCTTGACCACAAACATCATAATTTGCCCGGTGATCCGCAAATGGTACCACCAATTCTTCAATTATTTGCTGGGCAAGCAGCTTGATCGGATACGACGAACTCCAGTCAGTTAACTGCGCCACTTGTTGCAGATACTGATTGATTGGATAATTAATCTTTTTAAAGATTTGTGAAGTCCCTTGAATATTTTGCTTTATCCGTAGTGAATTCATTGCTTGGTTCAGTAGCTGAGCGAGTGAATGTGGTAAACCAGTAATTCGTAATAACTCAGCTGCACTGAATTGTCCAGCATCAAGATAGGCATTGGCCCCGAGTCGATAGACCACCGCGTTTGGCAATTTAGTATACTCTCCCGTTGGATCTAACACAATCACCGTTCCAGTAGTTTGCTGCAACTGACTCAATAGTGATAGCGTGGTAGTCGTCTTGCCGCTTCCAGTTTGACCGGTAATCAACAGGTGGGACCCAGTAAGTTCCGCTGAAGTTGGTACCTGGTTTAAACTACTGATTGAACGCGCAAAATTTCTCATCATCGATCCTCCATCATAAATCCATTATGAACGAAAATAGCCAGAATAACAAACGTCATTCTGGCTATTAAAGTCGCTTGCCTAGCGGAGTTGCTCAAATGTGGTATTTTTACGATCGACTCCTTGACCGGCATTCGCAATTTGATAAGTAAAACTGCCAGCATACATCTTCTTGCCCAACACAAGTACCCGGTTGTATTGCCACCGTGAATTTTTACCAGATTGCGATTTAGAAAGTGTCAAATGGCTTCCCTTGGCCAAATATTGCCAGGTTCCATTTTTACTCTCCCCATTGTAAATTGTTTGGAAATCATGATCGTTGGCATTGGCTTTAAGCGCTTTGTCCTTATCTGCCGTTACGACCACTTGATCAGTATTTTTAGAAAACGCCATGTACAACTTATTATTTCCATTGACACTCGCGTGTATTGGTAGACATGTCCTGGAACTGTGCTAGCGACCCGATGAGTTCCAAATAAGTAGCCGCCCACTAAGATCACAACAATGGCAATAATTACGCTAATGGTAATTTTCTTTTTTCGTGTCCACATCTTCATTAGTCGTCATCCTCATCATTATCGTCTTGTGAGTCTACCTGTTGACTATCATTATTCTGGTCCTGATCGCTGGAATTATCATGGTCACTAGAAGATGAATCATCAGAGTCTTTCTTTGTGTAGACAGTAACTTCACCATCTTTGTAGTCGACAACTGCATCTTTTTGATCATCATCCAGGTGCTTCTTAATAAGGCGTTCTGCCTTCTTAAACTTTCCCTTTGCGACCGCCTTATTAATTGCTTCAGCATCATCATCTAAATCAACGGTTTTTAGATTGTCAGCATCATCTTCGTCATATTTAGTAAAACTTAAATCATCGTCATTATCATCCGCAGCATTACTTAAATTATCGGCTAAATCATCAGCATCTGCCGGCGCCTTTGCTGACTTAGTAGAAGACTTCTGATGGTGACTAGTCGAGCTATTGTTAGTACTCTCGTTATCATCTTGGTCATCACTACTGGTTTCATTATTAGTTGATGATTGATCATTACCAGAATCATTGTTAGTCGTCGTAGTATTAGTGCTGTTATCGTTATTAACTGTCACCTTTGGGCTAACCACAAATTTAACGTTCTTGGGGCCATGATTGATTGTCGTTTTTGAAATGACAACCTGGTTAGGATCACCGACGACATGATAGTTTTCTGGAACATTGCCGTTCCGATTTAAAATCAGCGTTTGCCCAGCGTAAATCAAATTAATATTTTGAATATGATTATCATAAGCTAATTTTGCAACCGAAATTCCCGTTGCAGCAGAAATTCCTGACAAAGTGTCGCCCCACTGCACAATGTACTTAGTCCCATTGAGATCATTAGTATTAATATGCTGCATTGCCATATTGTCAGAAATTTGTTGTGGGGTATTTGCGACCCAATTGGTGATATCAGCCTGTTCTTCAACACTCCCATTAACCGTATCAGCCATTACAACTGGTACCAAAAAAGTGGATCCAGCAAGCACCGCACTCATTAACAAGGCGGAAAGTTGTTTTTTTCTAGTCATTACTTGATGTTCCTCCCTAAAGTAATCAAAGTATCACAAACTTAGTGTACTGCTCCTCTTGTTGAGTTTCAATAATTTTATTAATAATCCCGAATACAAAAAAAGCCCGGAAAACCGGGCACCTGAATTGCAAACTTCTGTAGGCCATGTTTTGTCAAAGTATAATCGTCAGGCACAAATTATACAGTGGTAATCATCTATCTCAGCGTCAAAGACGCTCCCCTGGAATCACTTCAATTTGTTATCCAAAGCTCCCCGACCGTAGTTTGGGTTTACCGCTTGAGGGGTTTACCGCGTTCCATCAGAATTGTTTCCAATCCTGCTTCGTCACTGTGGCACTTTTCAGGAATACTAGGGCATAGCTAAAGCCGTAGCCGCTTTTTCCGCCGTCACCGAAAATCGGTGCCCCGCCTTATCGTTTCAGCGAGCACAAACACTACGAGCATCGCAGCTCGTGCGAGCATGGACCTTCCTAACACAACAATTGCTGTGCTCGATTACCCAAAGTCTGCAAATTTTTTCAAATTTTTACGGATCTCAATTAAAGAAGGTGTGAATCGTTATCGTCGTTATTTAGTTGTGAACCAAACACCCGACGTTCCAGGTTGGATAGCCGTTTTAAAATATCCATATTAGTGGCATTGGATACCGGTTGACTATTAGTTGGCGCACTGGCACCAATTGAAGAACCAACCTCGACTTGACGGTTAAGTTCGTCAACTTTTGCCTTGAGCCGTTCATTTTCGTCTTGAAGGGACTGAACAGTCTTATTGAAGGTATCATAGTCTTTAATGACGTCATCTAAGAATGAATCGACATCATCAACATCGTACCCCTTACCAATGCTTTTTTCTTTAAATTGCTTATGTAAAATATCTTGTGGCGTAAACTTAATGTTATCCAACCTAAACACCTCAATCTATAAATAATCCGACAACACAATATTTTAGCGAACTTCCCTTATAATTACAAGTATCATGTACCAGAAACTTAAAATCTCAACAAAAATTAATAATCCGGATTTTGTTCTTCATTTAACTCCATTGCTGCTTCCTGAAGTTCATCAAAATCAATCGTAGTTAACTGGTAGTCATGGTCCTCTTGATATTTGAGTGCGGCCCGATAATCCCACGAAGGCTTACTGACTTGTTCGCTCTCGGACTCACGATCAGCATCAAATACCGTCAGTAATTCATCAGTATGCTCAAGCATAAACCGTTGATAATTCTGTAATTGCTGTGGCGACTGGTACGGCTGATTGCTGACTAGTGCATGAAAATCAACCCGCTGCAAAGTCGCCATTAATTTTTCTTGATTCTCCGCTTTCCAACGCGCAGCCACCTGCGCATATGGGTCCATAATTGAGGTTTTCAACTGGGGATAAGCTTTCTTGAGCTCAAGAGCAACTTCAATTCCCCACCGTTCAACCCCCATTTGCGGTCCACTAATGACCCAAAATTCATCTGAATGGTTGTTTAGACGCTCAATGAGCGCTTTTTTTAAGACATTTTTAATAACCTTTACTTTCGGGTCATTGTCCTGAAAAACGCTTAACTCGTAGGCCCGATAGCCAGTTAACCAGACACGATACACTTCAATTCCTCCAGATTATGATTAACTATTGAATGTATTTTTTATTTCTCTGGTATAATAGCACGTAGTCAAGGGAGGAGCCATAATGAGTATTCACTATCCAAGTGGACAAGGGCCACACCTTCACCGGACACAACCGGTGAATCATTTACCTGCCCCACGCCAATCTTCATATAGTAAGCGGGGAATGTCCTTGGAAAAAGAAATTAACGAAAGCAATCAATACTACCGAGCCACCCACCAAGCGGTTATTCATAAAAAGCCAACCCCCATTCAATTGGTAAAAGTTGATTACCCAAAGCGAAGTGCTGCCGTAATCAGAGAAGCCTACTTCAGACGCCCTTCAACGACTGACTATAATGGGGTCTACAAAGGCTATTACATTGACTTTGATGCAAAGGAAACCCGCAATAAACGATCATTCCCGTTGAAGAACTTTCATCAACACCAAATTGATCATTTGATGGCGTGTGTTAAACAAGGTGGTATCTGTTTTGCATTCATTAAATTCACCACTTTGGATTTGCTATACTTATTACCAGCAACCAAACTTTTTGCCTACTGGCAAGACCAACAAAATGGCGGAAAAAGTTCAATTACTCTAACCACCATTAAAAAAGATGGCATTCCCGTCGAATATGGGTTAAATCCACGGCTCCAATACCTGCCAGCCGTTGATCGGTTAATTGCCATCTATAAAAAAGGAGAAAAGAATGAATAATGACGAATTTCCCAGCCGTCGTCAAAATGATGAGCTGGAGGAAAGCACTAGTCGCGGACCGCTGATCAAAAAAGTGCTCCTGTGGGCCGTGGGAATTATCGTTTTACTAATTATCGCCGGAGCCGCCCTCTTCTTTTACTGGGCATCCAGTGCACCAAAAATCAGTCGGAGTGAATTGGCTAGTCAATCCACCACAACGATTTACGATGCCAACAATAAAGTGGTTTCCCGCTTGGGAGCTCAAAAGCGACAATATGCTAAATCAAACGAAATTCCAACAACTTTAAAACACGCTGTGGTGGCGATTGAAGATCGGCGCTTTTATAAAAATCACGGGGTTGACCCGACACGGATTTTTGGGGCAGCCTTAAATAATGTGTTCCACCATTCCGATGGGACGCAGGGTGGTAGTACACTAACTCAGCAATTAGTTAAGCTTTCCGTCTTCTCAACAGCTGCTTCAGACCGGACTTTTAAACGGAAGGCCCAAGAAGCATGGCTAGCAATTAACGTTGATCGAAACTTTTCAAAGAATGAAATTTTGAAGTTTTACATCAATAAAGTCTACATGGGCAATGGGGTCTACGGCATGAAGACCGCTGCTCAATACTACTACGGGAAAAACCTCAATGAATTATCATTGGCCCAAATGGCCATGTTGGCAGGAATTCCGCAGTCACCAACATACTACAACCCTGCGGTAAGTGATACTAAAGCCGCCACAATCAGGCGTAACCAAGTGTTAAACGCCATGGTGCGAAGCAAGTATATTAGTCAAGCCCAAGCTAACAGCGCTAAATCAGAAGCCGTGACCGATGGTTTAGACAAAACGCACGGCAATACTAAGTCAAATGATGTTAATGTGAAGGAACCCGTTATTGACGCCTACGTCAAAGAAGTATTAGCTCAACTTGAGCAAAAGGGTTACAATCCCCAAACCGACGGGCTTCAAGTACACACCAACATGGATCTTGGCGCACAGAAGAAATTGTATGATGCCGCTAATAATTCCGTCTCTTTCCAAAGTAGCCAAATGCAGACTGGAGTGGCGGTTACTAACCCTCGTAATGGTCAAATTGTTGCCATGCTAGGTGGTCGGCATACCGGAAACATTGTGTATGGTTTGAACCGGGCGGTCCAGACTAACCGTTCTTCTGGTTCTACTGCTAAGCCGCTGATGGATTACGGTCCGGCAATTGAATATCTGAATTGGCCAACTTTCTATACATTGCGTGATACCAAGTTTATTTGGCCCGGAACCAATACTGAGCTTCACGACTTCGACAACAAGACCAAGGGAACCATGACCATGCAAGACGCACTGGTTCAATCCCGAAACATCCCTGCTATTCGGGCCTTGCAAAAGGTCGGCATCTCGCGGGCAACAACGTTCTTAAACGGATTAGGAATTTCCCAGAAAAAGGCCTTCACCTTGAATAACGGGATTGGATTATATGTTTCACCACTGCAAGTTTCAGCAGCCTACGCTGCCTTTGCAAATGGTGGGACTTATTACAAACCTTACTACATCTCATCAATTACTACTCAGGATGGCAAGACCATTAACTATGGGAAGCATGGTAAACGTGCGATGAGCAAGGCAACAGCATACATGATTACCTACATGCTCAAGGGTGTAATTGACAGTTCCGATGGTACGGGGACCGCTGCCCACATTAGTGGTGTCCACCAAGCCGGCAAGACCGGGACCACGAATTATCCTTCTGGGCACAGTCAATCTCGGGTCATGGATTCATGGATGGCTGGGTATACGAAGAATTACTCAGTGGCCATCTGGACTGGTTATGATCAGCCAATGAAGAATTCGATTTCAAGTGCTTATGAAAAGTCCGCGATCTTACTTTACCGCGCAATTATGGAATACTTAGACGGTAAGAACCACGCCAGTGATTGGCGAATGCCTGATACCGTTGAAGCAGTTCGTTATCGTGGACGGCGTGGCCTCGTGGTTAAAGACTCTAAGTGGGCGCTTGAATACACTGCCATTGACGATGACGATAGTTCATCCAGTTCTTCAAGCAGTGAAAGTTCTAGTTCGAGCTTATCCTCTTCCGTCAGCTCATACTTTGAGAGCAGCAGTAGTAATTCCTCAAGTGCTGCTAGTTCATCTGCTACCGAAGGTAATAACAATGGTAACGGTGGAAGCGCAACTGAATCTTCAAATGCTACTCAAACTTCACCTACAGGTGGTCAATAACTGATAAAAGCATCCGTTAATATTGTAATGATATTAACGGATGCTTTTTAATTAACCAATTTTTTAATCTGCGGAATCAGCAGTTTAGCAATTTCTTGACCACCTGCTGGCGACCAATGCAGATGATCACCAAAATCGTACTTAGCTGTTAAATTATCGTGAGCATCACGGAGTTGACGTGCCCCATCGACAATCCATGACTGCTGACGCAGCCACGTATTAATCGTTCGCCGCTGGCTGGTAATAATTTGCTCAGCCGGTAAAGGATCAGGTAAATCAAACAAACGTAATGGCGCAATGGTAGTTGTCAATAATGCGCTTTGCCGAGCACGACAAATTGTAGCTAATTGTTGATATCCACTGATAATTTCTCGGGGAGCGACGTTTTGTTCTGCCATCGTTTTGCTATAGAATGGCAAAATTAGGTCGTTTGTCCCAATGATGGCAATGGTCATATTAGGCCGCAGTGTTGACTTCTGAAGACGTTTTAAAAGGCTACGCCCAAAAGTTTCATACAATGGTTCTTCCATTGGTGCATCATGACAGAGTTGATTGCCAGAAATTCCAGTTTGTAACCAGCAAAGTTGATTCGGATTAGATTGATTGAAATAGTGAATAAGTTCGGCAACCACCATTCCACTTTCAACCAATGAGTCCCCGGTGATCTCAACGTATACAGGGCTAGTTGACGAGAATACCTCCAAGCTTTCTAAACTGAACCACCCTTTTCGGTTCCGCCATCGCTCCGTGAGCGGCGGAATGAAATCACTCTGCCGTGAAAGGGCCGCGTTAGTGAGTGTGGTTTGATAGGTTGAAGCAAAATCAACATACTTCTGCGGATGGTTAGCAATCATCTTAATATAGACTGGCTGACCAACCTTGATCGGAAAATCTACTGGATCTGTCCAAATAACGCTATGTTCTGGAATTATAATTTGCGGTTGATGATGAAAGGTTACTTGCTGCGTAGCTGTAAAATGCGGTGTCTTTGCAACCTGGACGTGGTCAAATAACAACGCGTGCCGACCAAAGCGATTGGTTAATTTCAGGCGCATTTGGTTCCCACTAATTGTCGGCGTTACCTTAACCACTTGGCATAGTGCATCATAATGAAACGGTAGCGCACTCATATCATGTGTTGCTTGATAGTGACTTGGCACCCACTGCATTTCTCGCCCCTCCATTCATTATTACATCAATGGGCTCTAGTGTCTGGCAAAACCAAACTCTAGAGCCCGTGAGTTTATTATTAATGCTGTTCAGCAATTAAATCAATCACATCCGCTTGGGGAATCCCCATAAAATACTTGTTTAAATCAAACTGGTCTAACGCTGCTCGGATAGCTGCAGGATCATACCGCAATCCTTTAATTGCCTCTTCCAAATCCTGGACATTGGCAGTACCAAAGAAGTCTCCATAAATTTTTAAGTTTTTAACTAAACCATCTTCAATTAAGAAGCGGGCATCAATCGTACCACTCGTAAAGTGGTGACGTTTCTTAACCGTAAATTCAGGTGATTTACCATAGACCCAATCCCAATTTTTATACAATTGCTGTTCAATTTTATCAATTGCAGCGTTATCTTCGGTGGTCAAATGATATTCATTTTCCTGAGCTGCTTTCAAAGTATCGGTATGGTAAATGTGCTTAATTAATTCATCCCGAAATTCCATTGTCGTTAAATTTTGATATTCCGGTTTCAGATACTGCATGATATTGGTAACTCGTGAACGAACAGACTTAATGCCCTTTGAAGCAATTTTATCCTTTGGAACCCGGAGTGCATGCGCAACTGAATCAGTATTTACGTTATACATCAAAGTTCCGTGAGAGAAAGTCTTCCCACCACGGGTATACATCGCATTACCAGAGAATTTTTTACCGTCCACCACGATGTCATTACGACCCGTAACTTCAGCTCCGGTACATCCCATTTCATGCAAGGCGTCGACAACTGGTTTAACAAGGTCTTTAAAATCTCCAAACCGGATTTCATCCGCTGGGACCACAAAACTAAAACACAAGTTACCAAGGTCTTGGTACATTGCACCCCCACCGGAAAGCCGTCGGGTAACTGTTACCCCATGTTCCTCACAATATTGTTGATTAATTTCTTCGAGGGTATTTTGATTCCGTCCAACAATAATACAACCTTGCTCGATGTAGAACAACATAAATGGTGGCTTAATTCGGTCACTATTCATTAAATATTGTTCAGTAGCTAGATTACGACGAATGTCATGACTTTTCATTGCTAAATATTGCATTACTTTAATTCTCTTTCCATTGTATTAAATATTCGTTGGCATCCCAAGACCAACATCTGCACTATCCATAATTGCTTCAGAAAGTGACGGGTGGGGGTGGACAGTCAAAGCCACATCTTCAACCGTTGCACCAGATTCAATCGCTAGTGTAAGTTCACTAATCAAATCAGAGGCATCCGCACCGACAATTTGAGCACCCACGATTTGTGATTGGTCTTTGGTAAAGACGAGTCGAACAAAGCCATCTGGTGCGTGCATAGAAACTGCCAGGCCATTAGTAGAGAATGGGAACTTAGCTGATTTGACATCCAAGCCCCGATCCTTAGCTTCGGCAACGGTCAATCCAGTCGTCGCAATTTCTGGATCAACATAGCAAACCGCTGGCATTGCACGGTAATCAACCACTGATTTTTGACCGGCAATTGCTTCAGCAGCGACTTTTCCTTCATAACTTGCCTTATGAGCAAGTGCGGCCCCGGCAACAATATCACCAATTGCATAAATATTATCAATGTTGGTCCGTCCTTGGGCATCAACATTAATTAATCCCCGTTGATCAGTTTGAATGCCAACCTGCTCTAAACCGATGTCCTTGGTATTTGGTCGCCGACCAACTGCAACACAGACATTATCAGCATTAACGGTTTCTTCCTGATCATTTAAGGTATAGGTTACAGTAACTCCATTGCTATCATCAACCGCTGATTTTGCCATGGCATTAGTAACAATGGTGACCCCACGCTTTTCAAGGTTCTTCTGCGCAATCTTAACAACATCCTTTTCATAGTTTCGCAGGATAGCGTCAGTTCCTTCTAAGATGGTAACGTGGGTCCCAAAGTTGGCATATGCTGATGCTAGTTCACAACCAATGTAGCCACCACCAATGATTACTAACTCTTTTGGCTGTTGTTGAAGCTCTAACAAACCTGTCGAATCAATCACCAGGCCGTTAAACTTAAACCCTGGAATTTCGATTGGATGACTGCCTGTCGCGATGATTAAGTTCTTGAAGGTATAAGTTTGTGCACTATCACCCTTAATTACCCGTAAACTATGTTGATCTTTCAAAAAGGCCCGTCCATGAATCACATCAATTTTATTTTTCTTAAAGAGGTAGGCCACCCCATTAGTCATTCGCTGGACAACTGAACCGCGATATCCTTGGACCTTTGACCAATCTAAATCAACACCACTCGCATTAACTCCTTCATCTGCAGAATGCAACGTCGTCTGATAATCATGGGAAACTTGAATTAGCGCTTTTGAAGGAATACAACCAACCCGGAGACAAACCCCACCAAGTTGATCATTTTCTTCAATCACTGTTACCTTTTGGCCTAATTCGGCAGCATGAACCGCAGCAACGTAACCACCAGGACCAGAACCAATTACAACCGTATCTAAATCAATTGGAAAATCGCCTACAACCATTATTCAATCACCCTTCCATTAACAGTAGTTCTGGATCTGCTAATAATTCCTTTAATCGGTTCATTGCCCGTTGTGCAGTTCCACCATCAATGATGCGGTGATCCACTGCCAGTGAAAGTTTAAGCACTTTGGCAATCTTAACCTGATTATTTTCGACAATTGGTTCTGGAGAAATCTTCCCCATACCTAAAATCGCTACTTCAGGCCAGTTAATCAATGGGGTAAAGAAGCCACCACCAATAGAGCCAATATTCGTAATTGACATTCCGGTGTGTCCCATGTCATCGGCACTTAGCTTACCATCCTTGGCCTTTGCGGTGTTCGTCGAAATTTGCTTGGCAATCGCAAACAAGCTACGTGAATCAGCATGCTTAACATTTGGTACAAACAACCCACGATCAGTATCCGTAGCAATTCCAACATTGATGTAGTCACGGTAGTTAATAGCGTGATTATCCATGTCTACAGTAGCGTTAAAGACTGGGAATTCCTTCATAATTACCGCTAATGCCTTGGTCATATAAGCCATAAAGGTTAAATGAACACCATGTTCCTTCGCCAATTCCTTGTACTTCTTACGGTGATCCCAGAGTTTATCCACATTAACTTCATCAAAGAGATGAATCATTGGAATTTCTGATGCTGACTTAATCATTGCCTTCGCCGTAGCTTTCCGCACTGGTGTCATCTTCTCAGCGTGCGTTGGCCATGCGCTATCTACACTTGCGGGTGCAGGTTCAGCTGACGCTGTTGCATTGGAAGTGGTTGATGAAGCAACAGCTGATGATGGTGCCTTCATAAATGCTTCAACATCACTCTTCAAAATTTGACCATGGCGACCGGTTCCCTTGACAGCCGTTAATTGAACGTCATTATCGCGGGCAAACTTACGAACTGCCGGCATTGCCAAAACTGGCACAGAGTGGTCTGCCTGAGCTGGTGCAACAGCTTCAGTAGGATCATTTGTTGAAGCAGCAGGAACCTGCGGAGCTGGAGTACTCGTAGCAGCTGAACCACTAACGTTACCCAACCCTTTAGCTACCGAAAGCTTAACGAGTGGTTGGCCAACTTCGGCTGTTTCATCTGGTTGAACCAAAATTTCTAGCACTGTTCCGTCAACGGGTGATGGTAATTCTTCAACAGATTTATCGTTTTCAATTTGAACCAGGTCATCATCTTTTTTAATGGTATCGCCAACTTTGACATGCCATTCATCAACAGTTCCTTCGGCCATTCCTTCACCAATATCTGGGAGTTTAAATTCATAAATGTCCTGGCCATTGGCACTATTGTCACTTTGCTTCGGAGCTGCTGCTTTTTTAGCTGGCGCAGCAGTCGCGTCAACATTGCCGAGTCCATCAGCAACCGTCATTTCTACTAATGGTTGACCAACCTCGGCAGTCTCATCTGCTGGGACAAGAATCTTATCAATTGTTCCATCCACGGGTGATGGCAGTTCTTCGACGGACTTATCGTTTTCAATTTGAACGAGATCATCGTCCTTCTTAATGGTATCGCCTTCTTGGACATGCCATTCACCGACAGTCCCTTCGGCCATTCCTTCACCAATGTCTGACAATTTAAATTGGTATTTCTCACTCATTCTTTGTTCACCTCATTAAAAATTAACGGTTTCTTTAACGGCATCAACAATATCTTGCGTATTTGGCAACCATGCCGTTTCACCTTGACTAAATGGATATGGCGTATCTGGAGCTGCCACCCGCTTAATTGGGGCATCCAATGATAATATTCCCTTTTCCGCAATTAAGGCGGCTACTTGAGCACTAACACCGGCTTGACGTTGTGCTTCTTGAACCAGAACCGCCTTACCAGTCTTTTTCACGGAGGCGAGAATTGTGTCTTCATCTAATGGGGCAATCGTTCGCAAATCAACAACTTCCGCATTAATACCTTCCTTGGCCAGTTGATCGGCAGCCTTAAGACTCGCTTGAACCATGTAACCATAAGTAATAATTGAAACATCGGTTCCTTCCCGCTTTACGGCCGCTTGATCCAACGGTACTGTATAGGCATCCTCTGGAACTTCTTCCTTCACAGAACGATATAACTTCATGTGTTCCAAGAAAATAACCGGATCGTCAGAACGAATGGAAGAAATCAAAAGTCCTTTGGCGTCATAGGGACCACTTGGGACAACCACGCGTAATCCAGGAACTTGTGCAACCAAGCCTTCAAAACTATCTGAGTGCAGTTCTGGAGTGTGCACACCACCACCAAATGGCGTTCGAATGGTGACTGGATACTTCCGTGATCCTCCCATCCGGAACCGTTCACGTGCTAATTGACCAGCGATTTGGTCGAATGCTTCAAAAACAAAGCCCATAAATTGAATTTCAGGAACGGGGCGGAAGCCTTGCATTGCCAATCCATTGGCTAACCCAATAATACCGGATTCAGCTAACGGCGTATCATAAACCCGATCTTTTCCATACTTTGCTTGCAGACCATCGGTAGCTCTGAAAACACCACCATTTTTACCAACATCTTCACCAAAAATTTGCACCTGATCGTCATGGGCCAATTCTTCATCTAGGGCGTTGGTAATTGCTTTAATCATTGTTAATTTAGCCATGATTACTTGCCCTCCTTTGCTGTATATTCGTCAATTTGTTTTTGAATTGCTGGTGGCGTTTCTACAAATTCATTCTTAAGATACTCAGTTACTGATTCCGCTGGTTGAGATTCAACTTCATGGATTGCGTCATCAATTTCTGCTTCAACTTCTTTTTCGTATGCTGTTTCTTGTTCTTCATTCCAGATTCCTTTAGCGGTTAGGAATTTACGCATTCTAGTTAATGGATCCTTAGCATGCCAAGCATCTTCCTCTTCTTTTGTCCGGTAGCGCTTTGGATCATCGCCTGATAAGGTGTGAGGACCGTACCGGTAAGTCAGTGTCTCTAGCATGACTGGACCATTTCCAGCAACAATGTAATCACGCGCTTGCTTAGCTGCAGTATAAACCGCCAGGGCATCCATTCCGTCAACAACCACACCAGGAATCCCAACAGCCACCGCTTTTTGTGCCAAAACTGGCGCAGCAGTTTGTAATTCCCGTGGTACAGAAATTGCATAGAGGTTGTTTTGAACCACGAAGAGGGCTGGGGCTTTAAATGCTCCCGCAAAGTTCATTCCTTCGTAAAAGTCACCTTGCGAAGTTCCACCGTCACCGGTATAGGTATAGGCAAGCGCCTTGCTGCCCTTCTTCTTTAAACCGAGCGCGACTCCAGCAGTTTGTACATACTGGGCACCAATAATAATTTGTGGCGGCATCGCATTCAAGTCTGCCTCATACTTATTACCATTAACCATTCCTTTGGACCACATAAAGGCCTTGGCGAGTGGCAAACCATGTTTAACTAATTCCGGAACATCACGATAACCACCCAGCAGGTAATCGTCCTTCGTCATAGCGTAGTTAGAAGCCATCTGACTGGCCTCTTCACCAGCAGTTGGCGCGAAGAAGCCAAGCCGTCCTTGGCGGTTGAGCTTGGTCGTCCGGTCATCAACAATCCGCGACCAGATCATTTGTTTAAATAGGTCAACAAGTTGATCATCCGTTAAATCAGGCATCATATCCTGGTTCACAACTTCCCCATTTTCGTTCAACACTTGCAGTGTTTGGTATTGTGGGGTGTGCTTTAATTTTTCAAAATCTAATTGAGCCATTTGTTTGCACTTCCTTAATATTTGTCCAAGCTGATAACGCTTAAATATAGTATTCTACATCTTTTTTTATATTATTCAATTTTGTGTAAATTTACACGGTAATTATTATGCACACTACCCGGCTACGTTGTTGTTAAACCAACGAATTCTAGATGAATTAATTTTGTAATTAGCAACTTTGCTGAATTGTGAACTTCTGGACCAATTGCCGATTTGATTTAGCAAAGGATAAAAAAACGCGGTCTGGAAAACCAGACCGCAAAGATAAGTTGATTTTAATAGTGCAGATCAGCCTCATCATCATTTAGTTCAGGGGCGACAGCAGTGTTTTCCCGCCGACCACGCTGAAGAATGTAGATTGCAACAATCACAATTAAGATTCCGCCTGCTTCGACCCAATTCATATTCAAGTGGAAGAAAATAACACTCAAAATACTGGTGGTAATCGGTTGTGCAGCATCCATAATACTAATTACGTCAGATGGGGCAATTCGCGAGGCATACAGTAACATTCCAAAGGGAATAATGGTCCCAAAAAGCATTACCGTAGCAACTGATGAGACTAAGGTTACTGTCAGGTGCGGTGGATTAACCCAAAATGGCCGGAAACAATTGAAAAAGATTCCAGCAATCATGGTTCCCCAACCGAGGACTACTAATGGTGGATTCTTGGCAGCCGCTTTCTTAGGTAAAACAACATAGAAAGCAGCAGTAATGCCTGAACCGAACCCCCACATCAAAGAAATAAATGGGACTGCTAAGTGAGAAAAATCTCCCCGGGTGATGCAAAGAAAGACCCCTAATAATGCCAGAATGAACGCAATCAAATCACTGCGCATTGGCATTTTGCGTTGAAAAATGACCGAACCAAGCACGATGAACAGCGGTGAGAGATACTGCAAAATTGTTGCAGTAGATGCGTTCCCGGTTTGAATTGCATAGTAGAAGGTCAACAAATTAAACGCCAACCCAAAAATCGCGTAAGTAAATACAGAGATCAAACTGGTCCGATCCTTAAAGACGTTGAAAATTTGTCCTCGGTATAAAAAGGCACTAATCAGTAATAAAATCAATCCGGTAAAGAACGTCCGCGTCGACAGCATCCATGAGGCCGGAATGGCCAAATTTTGTGAAATTAACTGTAGAACCGTTCCCGAAATCCCCCAACTAAATGACGCCATGGCCGCCCAGAGGATTCCTTTTCTGACTTGGTT
Organism: Limosilactobacillus sp. C0001E2; assembly: GCF_056590915.1. Lineage (NCBI taxonomy): Bacteria > Bacillati > Bacillota > Bacilli > Lactobacillales > Lactobacillaceae > Limosilactobacillus > Limosilactobacillus sp. C0001E2. The sequence goes on from NZ_JBWPXC010000001.1 coordinate 275,786, forward strand.
ATGATTTGTCAATTGTCTTTCTCCTTATTCAAAATAAGTAATATCTTATCATGATTTAAGAAGTTGCTTGACTTTTTAGAAAAAATACTCATAAAAAAAGCTTTGTCACTAGTTTGACAAAGCTTTTTTAAATAATAATGTTCAATTACTTAATTAAAGAAAGAACGAACCCAGTTTACCAACCGTTGGAACCAGTTTGAAGCTTGCTGCTCGGCTTGCTTGGCAGAATCACTATTCGCCCACTGCTTAGCCTTATTCATCAGATCACCACTTGAATTTTTAACATTGTTAATCGTGTTAGTAACATTATTAACGTACGTCTTACTTGAGGAAATCGGTGAATTTTGGAAAGTAACTAAGGAATTAGCAATCTTATTTTGTTGGTGCGTTGAGGTTTGATCTTCAATTCCCCGCTTTTCCAAAGCGTCATTCAACATCTTTTGAATATCCTGTTTAGTGGCTAACTCCCCGCTATTCTGTTTCTTTTGGGCAATCTGCTTAGAAACATCACCAACGGCGGCCATTAATTTACCAGCATAGTTTTTATCATCAGAATTGGCATCAATGGCTCCCTGTGTAGCATCCATCACTGAATTAGCCGCACTGGTATTTTGGGGATTTAGTTGGTGGCCATCCGCAGCAAATGCTTTGTAAACACCTGTCAATGCCGACTCGCCAGAAACAGGACGATTAGCGGTAACATTAATTGTAATATCTGTTACCCCGGCCATTTGCGCAACCATTGCATACTGTTGCGCAGTAACTTTGGTAATGTTTGATTTGCCATTATACTTACGAATGTTAACATTAACCCCCGAACCAGGATCAGTTGGCGCAATGGATACTGATGAAATCATCGCGGCATTAGTCGTTGATGAGTCATTGCCAATATACTGTTGATAATCAGCCGCTGTCGCTGTTAACTTTTTAAAAGACGAATCGACATCCATCGTATCGTTTAAGTCACTATAAACACTTTGGGGTGCCCCAGCACCATAAACAACATAAGATGATGAGAGAGTGGATGTATTTGATTGACTACTTGCACTCGTCGTTTGCTGGTCAGCCATTACCGCTTGGGTTGGCAGGCTGGCAATCCCTACCACCGTAGTGGCTAATAACGCTAACGAAATAATTTTTGTTGTGGTTTTCATGATTTATCCTCCACATGTTTTATTAAGCTAATTATACAACGTTGCCTAGTAAAAATACCGGAAGCTACTAATTCTTAAAAACTTTTGGTGGAATTTATGAATTATCAGAATCCGTATTATTTAATTTGAAAATTGGAATTTTTTGTCCCGAAGGCTGGACCCCGTGCTGAGAATTACCACTTGAATAGTGGTGTTGTTCATCAAATTGTTTCATTGCCACTTTCACCGCTTGCGGAGTTTTAAGATTTTGCCGCGCCCAGTTACTCAAAATCCGATCCATATATTTAAAATTATACTTTCCATTTAAGACGGTTTCCCGTAAAGCTAACTTAATAATTTCAATATCATAATGATCCTGATCCAACCAATCGTTCACTAAGCTCATTTCAATCGGGTTTAACAAACGTCCAAATTCCGTCTCTAAAGTTGCAAATAACTCTTGGCGCTGATTCTTCGTTTGTTGCTGGTGAGCGGTTGTCGTTTGCTGCTCAATCAAACGCTGTAATTTATGTAGCAATGGAGCAAAATTATATTCCATACTCTCTTTGCCATCAGCACTTTTTACCATTTTTTGGACCATCAAATGGTCCTTGATCATTTGATTAATTAGATCATAAACTTGATCTTCCGTCGTCCCTAAATGACGGGCAATTTGGCTGACCGTTGGATCACCTTGGCCACGATCAATGTAAGAACGCAATTCAATGTAAACCATTAATTCCGCCGTTGTCATCCCAATTTCATGGTAATGGTGAAGAAGCAAGTTACTAACTGCCGTTGTACCTGCGGTAACATACTTTTCCATGAAGGATTGTTGATCCATTGTAAAACTCCTCTCGGTTAATAAGATGATTCCAAGCCTAGTTCAGTAATACGTAAACGAGTCCCAAAGGACAACCATCGTTGAACTCTGGGACTCGATGTGTAATTAATAATCTACCCTAAATGATATCGGTCATGATTTGCTGAAATTTATGGGCGCAAGCGGTTCAACATCCGTGGGAATGGAATGTTTTCCCGAATGTGGTCTTGAAGAGTGACCCATGAGAGGAACCGTTCTAGTCCCATTCCAAATCCAGAGTGTGGAACTGAACCGTACTTCCGTAAGTCATCATACCAGCCATAATCTTCCTTACTCAAACCATTTTCTTCTAATTTAGAAGTAATGTATTCGTAGTCGTATGAACGTTCAGAACCACCGATAATTTCACCATAACCTTCCGGCGCTAGTAAGTCCGCACAAATAACTTGTTGTGCGTCCTCAGGATCTGTTGGCATGTAGAAGGCCTTAATTGACCGTGGATAGTTCTTAATGAAGACTGGTTTATTAAATTGGTCGGCAAGGAAAGTTTCTTCTGGCGCACCAAAGTCATCACCATATTTCACATCCATGCCACCCTTTTGCAGCATTTCAATTGCTTCTTTATAAGTGATCCGCGGATAAGGTAATTCAGTAAATGGCTTCAAGCTTTCAACAGAACGGCCAACCATTTCAAGTTCTGTTGGGCACTTATCAATCAAGTCCTGAATTAAGTAAGCAACGTACTGCTCTTGGATTTCTTCACTTTCTTCTTCATGACACCATGCCATTTCAGGTTCAATCATCCAAAATTCCGTCATGTGCCGCCGGGTCTTGGACTTTTCTGCTCGGAAAGTTGGCCCCATTGTATAAATTCGCCCTAAGGCCATTGCCCCGGCTTCACCATACAGTTGTCCAGACTGGGACAAGTAGGCATCTTCATCAAAGTAATCGACATTAAAGAGTTCCGTCGTTCCTTCTGGTGCACTAGAAGTCAAAATTGGCGCATCAAATTGCGTAAAGCCATGCTTGTCAAAGAACTCCATTGTGGAAAGCTTCACCTGGCTCCGAATCCGCATCAAAGCCCATGGTTTCCTCGAACGTAACCACAAGTGACGATGATCTAACAAGAAATCAATCCCGTGTTCTTTGTTACCAATTGGGTATTCATCACTTTGTCCAACGATTTCAAGGTCATTGATATGAATTTCATACCCAAACTTGGACCGCTTGTCTTCAGCAATTTCTCCGGTAACCACAAAGCTAGTCTCAGGGTGTAAATCATGCTTAGCAGCTTCAAAAGTTGCTTCATCAACATCATTTTTCCGAATAATTCCTTGGAAAAATCCAGACCCATCCCGTAACTGCAAAAACGCAATCTTACCACTGGACCGCTTATCAGTTAACCATACACCAATCTTAACCGTTTCCCCAACATGTTGGGGAGCTTGACTAATTGTAATTGTCTCCATTAAATATCCCTCATTTCAAAATTATAAGTTATTAATTTTTTGCACAAATTTACCGTTATGGAAATTAATTAAATCATAACATAGCGCACCGTTTGAATTAACATAAATAACTTCCCAAACCACCTTATTATTAAAGTAACCGGGAGCCGTTCTGAGAATTCGTCGGGGCCGTTCATTTGCCTTGACCTTGGCAATTGCCTGCTGACTATTAAGTCCCTTAGCCTGATTAACAACCGTAATGTGCCCACCCTTGGCAGGAATGATCACAAGCACTTGCCGCCGATGCTGATTTTTACCAGTAACCGTATAGTAAGTCTTTTCACGATTATACACGTAGAAACCTGTCGGTTGATCCACCTTCGCGTACTTTCTAGCCAGTGCATAAGCCTCATGACGAGCTTGACTGCGGGGGTGGTTTGCAATTGCAAATGAAATCCAGCACACTAGAATAAGTCCCAAGATCGTTAATACAATCCGCCGGAATAGGCGCATCCCATTAATGCGGTTTTGCTTTTTTTGAACATCTCGCCGACTTTGCATTGCATTTCCCTTTCTCAACAATTTAACAACTTTAATATTATAGCAAATTAATTACCGTTTGTATGTTGTTGACAGTGTTTTAAGAATTTTTTTGTCTTTGTGGCAATTTGACGAGTGGCAACCTGTTCCACCGTCAAATCTTTTGGCAAAGCATTCAGAATACTTCGACCGTAACGCCGTTGTGCTAAGCGCGAATCTAACACCACCGCAACTCCATAATCCTGGGGAGTTCTTAAAAGGCGGCCAATTCCCTGACGTAAGCGAATCGTTGCCTTGGGCAAAGCCGAATTATAAAAGGGATTTTTCCCTTGTGTTTGCAGCAGCTGATGTTCTGCTTTCGTAAACGGTTCATCGGGGGCATCAAATGGCAATCGAGTCACGATCAGTAACTGGAGTTGTTGATTTGGCAAGTCAATTCCTTCCCAAAAACTATTCGCGCCCATCAAAAGCGAATTAGTCCCAGTTGCAAATTGTTTCAACAATTTTTCACGATTACCATTAATTCCTTGTGCCAAAATGTCACGTTGGTTAAATAAATCGGTTTGCCGCAGTAATCCATATACTTGTTCAATCGTTACTAATGAATTAAACAAAACCATCGTTTGACATTGATTTTCCTGGGCAATTCGATAAATACTTTGTGCCAAATAATTAATGTACTCATTCTCATTTTGATAATCCGGCATTACGGAATCAGTTGCAACGTATAGCCGTGCATTTTGCTGATAATCAAAGGTTGAAGGAAAACGTTTGCTTTTAACCTTCTGTGGATCCAAATCTAATTGCTGGTAAAGATAGTTTGACCGGCCAGAAGTGAAAAGCGTGGCCCCAACAAACAGCTGCCGATAAAAATAAGCATACACATTTTCTCGCAAATAATGATTTGCGGATAGCAGACCACCAGAGAGGCGCAGAGTACTCCGCTCGCTGGACTGACGAACATTGAGCCAGTACACTGCCGCATCATTTTCATTCCGTAAGTTTTGGCCAACGAGCCGGAAATGTTCATCAATGTGCGTTAGGACACTCATCTGGCTGCCAACCTGATTCATTACATACCGATCACTACTCAACCAGCTTTCGTTACGCGCTTTAAAGAGGTGCTCTAGAGCCGTGAAATGTAATTTTAGGCTCGCTAGAGATTGCTCTAATCGCATCATCAACGACTGGTCTGGCGAAAGTAGTTCATACAGATCATGATTGTCAACGACCTGTTCGATAAATTCATCACCAGCCGTAATCTGAGCTTGATTGATCATACCGTACAATGCTTCTTGAATATCGTCTAACGCTGCCCGGAATTCGTGTAAATCAGCCCGCATGAGTTCAAGATTATATTGACCAAGCGGTAATTTAGCGAACAACTTAGTTAAGCCCTGATCGCTTTCGGCTTCAGTCAAGGTTTGCAATTGATTAATAGCGACCGCCGCCCGTGAAAAACTAATTTCATCACGTGAATTTTGGAGAACACTTTCACTCAAGTGCTGAGCCTCATCCACTACCAAGTAGGTTAATGGGCTGGTGGCACCTAACTCTTGAGCATGAGCAACTAGATAGGAATGATTAGTGACGATGATATTGGCCATCGCTAATTTTTTCTGCCGCCGTACCAAAAAATCGTTTCGATAAAGCGGATCATCCTTAGTTAGGGAAGCCATTCCATGGTGACGAATTTCTGTGAAGAATGGCGATCGCTGAGAATTAAGGTTTAATTCGTCTAAATCTCCCGTGGTAGTTTGTAGTAACCATACCACGATCTGTGCTTTGATCATCTGTACCAGCTGCGAATCATCGTGCACACTTAACGAGTGAACAAATTTACTCAAATTTAAATAATGAGAATTTCCCTTTACTAACACCGCAGTCGTTTGAAAAGGCAGAATTTGATTTAATTGATCCACTGGTTTAGAGATGAGTTGCTCTTGCAAAACATTCGTTGCAGTACTAATCACAATCTTATGGCGTGGGTAGGTTAAATAGCTCAATGGTAGTAGATAGCCAAGGGTTTTCCCCATTCCGGTACCTGCTTCAATCACCAATTGATTATTCCCATCACGACTAAAGTGATTATAAATGGCATTCATCATTTTCGATTGAGCAGGCCGATATTCTAGCTTTTGCTTAAACAGTCGTTCCTTCTGGCGTTTTGTTCGTGGGTAGTGAATTGGCGGTACTGTTTCCGCAACAAGTGGTCGTTCCTTTCGCAAAACAACTCCACCACTAATATATAAATGATCAGCTAACGGCAGCGGGTGCTGCTTACGATTATCCAATTCTCTTTGAAAAAGATTAGCCGTTTGAAACGGTAACTGCATCTTCATCTTCACTAACGTTTGTAAAGTGACCGTCGGCAAAGCACGTAACTTAGCCAAAAGATCCTTTAATAACACACCAGTTGCCTCAGCATCAGAAACCGCACTATGCGGATGATCATGTTCAATATGTAAATAACTAGTTAAATCACGCAGTCGGTAACTTTTGGCCGTTGGCATTAAAATCTGACTAAGCGTAACGGTATCAATGGCGGAAATCCGTAAGGGATCCCTGCCGACCCGCGTCAATTCATGGTTAATAAAGGGAAAATCGAAGTTAACGTTGTGTGCAACAAAGATGGTCCCACTCAGCAAACTTTCTAGAGTTGGTGCGATATCTTCTAATAAAGGTGCTTTACTAACGTCCTTATCGGTAATCCCGGTTAATTGTTGTACGCTTCGCGGAATCTTCATTAATGGGTTGATTCGAGTTTCAAACTGGTTAATGATCTTTCCATCTTGCATCATCACTAGCCCGACTTGAATGATCCGGTCACCACTTTTAACACTGGTTCCCGTTGTTTCTAAATCAACCACGGAATAAATTGGTCCCCTTTTCCGCTGCTTCGTTTTCATGGTCCAAATCACCTACGATTAAATTAATGATTACGTGGGATTGACACTCTCCGTAAAAGTATCTTTTCTTATCATACTATGGAAAGTTTAACTTGACCATTCCCAAGAAATATTAAGGTTCCGCAAAGATTCACCGCGCAAATCAAAATAATGGTAAAATGGAATTTGGACTTTTTTAGAAAGCAGGTTGATGTTTTTACCATGCAAAAAAAGGGAATCGGTAACAGTCACGCCAAAATAATCCTGATGGGCGAGCATAGCGTTGTTTATGGGCAACCAGCAATTGCTCTCCCCCTCCCAAATGTGACCACCGAGGTCGTCATGATCAGTAATGATAATCATGAACAAATAATTGAAAGTCGCTACTTCTCTGGTCCGGTGGCACAATTGCCCCAAGCCATGAGCGGAATTGCTAAATTGATTAAGGAATTAGTGATCCACTTTGCAGGCCAAGCTGATGGTTGGACAATGAAAATTAGTAGTGACATTCCAGCCGAACGGGGCATGGGATCTTCGGCCGCCTGTGCCGTAGCCATTATTCGCGCCATGTTTGACTTTTATGATCAGCCACTCGATCGCCAAAGTCTTCTTCGCTGGGCGGACGTTGAAGAAAAGGTCACTCACCGTAGTCCCAGCGGACTAGATGCTGCCACTGTTAGTTCAGCCGACCCGGTCTGGTTTAAAAAGGGAGCCAAAGGTACGCCAATCAACTTGAACCTTGAGGCAACTATGGTCATTGCAGACACTGGAATCAAGGGTGCAACTAGGGAAGCGATTCAGACTGTCAAAGACAAGCTCCAGCATCAAACAAAGACTGCTCAACAACTAATCGACAAATTAGGACAGCTGACTGAAGAAAGTCGTGATGCAGTCGCCAATAATCAGGCTACCCGGTTAGGTGAAAAACTCACCGCTGCTCACGACGCCCTTGACCAGCTTGGCGTCAGCGATCCAAAACTAAATCAACTTGTTGCGACGGCATTAGCTAACCATGCTTTAGGGGCTAAATTAACTGGTGGCGGACGTGGTGGCTGCATGTTTGCCATTACCAAGTCAGCGTTAGGTGCACGAAAAATTGCCAGCATTCTCAAAGAGAATGGCGCAGTGGCCACTTGGATTCAACCATTTAATAAAGGGGTAACATCATGAAAGCAAGTGCACGGGCACATACGAATATTGCCTTAGTTAAGTACTGGGGAAAAAAGGATCCCCAACTAATCATTCCGCAAACTGATTCATTGTCACTAACCCTTGATAAATTCTTCACCGACACCACGGTGGAATTTTCTGAATCATTACAGCAAGATGAACTAATTATCGATGGCCAGCCAATTACACCACAAAAAATGGCTAAAGTGACAGCGGTCCTGGATCAAGTTCGGTCTTTAAGTCATCAACATTATTTTGCAAAAGTAATTTCGCAAAATAATGTACCAATGGCAGCCGGATTAGCGTCATCCGCTTCCGCCTTCGCCGCATTAGCACTGTCAGCCAGTACGGCTGCCGGATTACATTTATCGCCGCATGATTTGTCTCAGTTAGCCCGCCGCGGATCCGGTTCGGCAACCCGTTCCATTTTCGGAGGCCTGGTGGAATGGCACGCTGGCGTTGATGATGCTAGTTCTTATGCAGAACCAATTATGGAACAAGTCGATTTTGGAATCGAAATGATTGCTATCTTAATTGACACTAAGCAAAAAAAGGTGTCCAGTCGTGGTGGTATGCAGTTATCAGTCACAACTTCACCATTTTACCCAGCATGGCGTAAAGTGGTCGCTGCTGATATGCAAGCTATGAAAGTGGCAATCTCAAAACGAGATATTAATCAGATGGGACACATTGCTGAAGAGAATGCGATGCGGATGCATACGTTAACCATGTCTGCAGATCCGGCATATACCTATTTTGAAGGAGCCACTATTAAAGCTATCAATTTGATTAAAGGCTTGCGAGAGCAAGGAATAAACTGCTATTATACGATAGATGCGGGTCCTAACGTCAAAGTAATCTATGACCATCAGGACCGTCAACGAATTATTGATAAATTAGCTCCGGCGTTTGGTAAGGACCACTTAATCATTGCTCAACCGGGACCAGGAGCACACTTAATCTAACATGGGGAAGGAATTTCAATCGTGATTACTGAAAAGGCACCAGGAAAACTTTATATCGCCGGTGAATATGCCGTTGTCGAAAATGGGTTCCCGGCAATTTTAGTTGCTTTAAATCAATTTGTGTATTGTTCAATCGAACCATCGACAAATGGTACAGGAAAGATTGTTAGTCACCAATACCAGAATAATGCAGTGCAATGGCACCGCCAAGGTGATCAAATGATCGTTGACCAACGCGATAACCCGTTTTCATACATTTTATCTGCAATTCAGGTCACTGAAGAATACGCCCGAACACTCAACAAACCACTGGATGTTTACGATTTACACATTGATAGTGAATTAGATTCCGTTTCTGGAAAGAAGTATGGACTAGGCTCTTCAGCAGCCGTAACCGTGGCGACAGTTAAAGCCCTTTGTCAGTTCTATCACCTACCAGTGAATAACGACCGGATCTTTAAACTTGCTGCCATCGCTCATTTTGCCGTTCAAGGCAATGGCTCCTTAGGTGATGTTGCGGCTTCAGTATATGGTGGCTGGATTGCTTACCACTCCTTTGACCGGCAGTGGCTAGCAGAGCAACGTAAGTTTTTAGACTTGACCACTCTCCTTAACCTTCCCTGGCCGAATCTCAAAATTGAAACGCTCACTGCTCCTGCCAATTTAGCATTAGTAATTGGATGGACAGGCAAACCTGCTTCAACATCACAATTAGTGGATAAAATTTCACTATTTAAAGCCCGGCAACAAGCTCAATATCAAGAATTTCTCAATGCCAGTCGGCAATGTATTCAACGAATGATTAATGGTTTTCACACTGGTAGTCTGGAAATGATCCAAGCCGAAATCCGTTATAATCGTTCCCTCTTGCAAGAATTAGCTCGCCGTTCGGGAGTGCAAATTGAAACCCCCGTTCTGAAACAGTTATGTCAAATTGCGGAGCAGTTTGGCGGGGCTGCTAAAACTTCCGGCGCAGGTGGTGGTGATTGTGGCATAGTTGCTATTGACGCCCAATCTGATCTCCAATCCATGATTAACCAATGGAATGCAGAAAATATTGAACATTTGCCGCTTACCGTGCACTTCATGAACAACGTTCATCGTTACACGATTAAACTAAAATAATGGAGTATCCGATCTATGAGTCCAGAACATGCAAAACGGAAAAATGAACACCTCTCCCTCGCGGAAAAATTTTATAATCAAACGCACCACCAGCACCCGTTTGATCAGATTCGTTTACTCCCTAACGCTCTCCCAGAAATGGCGGTTGCCGATGTGAATCCAACCATTAACATTGGCCGCCTTCACATGCAATGGCCCTTTTATTTTGAAGCGATGACTGGCGGTAGTGAACAAGCAAAAAAAGTTAACAGTGCATTGGCAAGAGTCGCACAAAAAACTGGTCTTGCCATGGCAACAGGATCCCTATCCATTACCTTTAAGCTTCCGGCCTTTAATGATTCATTTAAGGCCGTGCGGAAAATCAATCCAGACGGAATCGTCATCGCGAATCTTGGTGCCAATGTAACAATTGAGCAAGCACAACAAGCAATTGATTTGCTTCACGCGAATGCTCTAGAAATTCACCTCAATAGTGCACAAGAAATTGTGATGCCTGAAGGTGAACGGAGTTTCCGGTGGGCAGATAATATTAAGAAGCTCATCCACCACCTTGACGTACCGGTTATTGTGAAAGAAGTTGGCTTTGGCATGACCAAAGAAAATTTAACCAGCTTAAAAGAGCTTGGGGTGTCAATTGTCAACGTTTCAGGTCGTGGTGGTACAAATTTTGTCAAGATTGAAGATCGGCGTAATCACGATGCTAGTTTTGCAGATCTTTACCAATGGGGATTAACCACTCCTGAATCACTGATCGAGGCACAAACGGTCAAAGATCTGACCGTTATTGCTTCCGGTGGCATTATCTGTCCGCTTGATGTCATCAAAGCAGGTGTGATGGGCGCGCAAGCAGTCGGTGTTGCTGGTTATTTTCTTCATGAATATTACCAAAATGGTGAAGATGGATTACTGCGAACAGTACTCCACTGGCAAGAAGAGCTCAAAGGAATTATGACGATTCTGGGCTGTCAGCACTTTAATGATTTACCAAAGGTTTCCCATGTCTACGGAGCAGATTTACAAAATTATATCCAACAACGTTTATAAATATTAAAATAGCGCACGTGATTAAACCACTTGGATCACGTGCGCTATTTTCTACTAATTAATATTAATGGTCATTTTAACACTCTGCGAAACTGTTTGATAAACTGTCGAAACATGCAAAACAAAATCGACAAATTTTTGTTGTTCTTCTGGCGTCAACGATGTATCAAAACTAAGGTTAATCGTCATTTGGTCCACCACTGACTTAGCATGGCCCAGATCCTTAGTTTCTGCATAGGTCGTTACCCGGAAATTAGTGACTGGATATTGCTTACTCTTAATCACCATTCCGGCGGACATTGCAATACAGGAATTAATCGCACCCGTTAAATACTCCACCGGGTTTGGTCCCGCGTCAGTGCCATCGCTCTTCACATCATCCGCAAAAAAGATATGGCCACGCGCTTGATTCTTTAATTGCCACTCTTCTGCTTGCAGATCAGTGGTAACTCGATATTCACCCATCTTTATTCCTCCTTAAAATCGTAATCCCTTCGGAAAGAAATTCTTAATGGTTCCATTAACCATTTTACCAAACCCCACTGAATGGTGATCACAAACTAGCAAATACCAACCATTGGGTAATGATCGTTCACCCCGCAGAACATCCCCATGAACATACTGACGCCATTGATCCTTGGTAATAGCAACCTGGTTAGTTACTTCTTCTGGCTGGCAGCTAAATGCCAATGCTAACGAGGGTTCAAAACGATTCTTTTTTAGAGTTCCTAAATGGAGTCCCGAAGTTTGGACTTGCAAATTAGTGAGCGCCACCATTCCATCTGGTAATGAATATAATTGATCGCCAAACTTAACAAGGTCTGTAAACGATTGACCAGACAGATATTTGTTTTGAAAAGCCATGAACAATTGTTGTTCATCCTTAGTGAGCCGCCCATTATTTGTTGAGTCTCGATGTTTCTTCCTACGTTGATTACGCTGCTTGGATCGTACCGCTACTGACTGGTCACGTAAACGCAACTTAGCGATAAAGTGTCCCTCCCCTTTGTAATGATGTGGGAAAAGACGCACAGCCTTAGCTAACTCAGGGTTGCCATCAGCCCAATCGGGACGACCATCATCCATTCCAGGGAATTTTTGGATCTTCACCATTTCAAGAGCAGGATATTCTTTTAAGAGCCAAGCAATATTTTGTTCGTCCTCTTCGGGGGCAAACGTACAGGTAGAATATACCAAGATTCCACCAGCCTTCAGCATTTTTAGTGCAGATTGTAAAATCTTCCGCTGCCGATTCGCACATTCAGCTGGATAATCCGGATTCCAATATTCGATCCCGGCTGGCTCTTTCCGAAACATTCCTTCTCCAGAACAAGGGGCATCAACTAAGATCCGATCAAAGAAGGCTGGAAAATGTTTTTCCAGATTATCTGGTCGTTCGTTCAAGACAACAGTATTTCTGGTTCCCCACCGTTCAAGGTTAGATGCCAAAATTTGTACCCGTTTTTTAAAAATTTCGTTTGCAACTAACAAACCCTGATCGTGCATTTTAGCAATTAAATGGGTACTTTTCCCACCCGGTGCCGCACACAAATCTAAAACCCGTTCACCCGGCTGGGGATCGACGACTTCACCAACATACATAGCGGATGGCTCTTGACTATATACCCACCCCGTCACATGGTCCAGTGAATGACCATCAACCGAACCATAGTAACCATCTGGTACTGCAGGAACCTTGCCGTCAGCACTATCAATCGTTGCCGTCGGAATGTCATTTTTAAGCGGATTTTGGCGAAAACCACTCGTGCTTGGCTGATTAAACGATGCCAGAAAGGCGATGGCTTCATCCCCTAATAATTGTTGATATTTCTTTTTAAAAGCTTCTGGTAAGTCCATGAAATCCCTCTTTTAATTTAAATTCATTTTATTTTACCATTTTCGGACGTACTGCCGTGGATGATTAGCAATTGGTCGCTGATAATTACCGATAAATTTGAATTGGGAAGTCGTCTGATGCTGGTTGTCAGCCGCATCCACCGCATTGAGTGGAACTGGCACGGTCATTGTCGAATCTGCAACATAGCTATCACTTTGGTAATTAATCCGAATTCCCGGTTCAACGTTAAAAAGATAAACGTTGAAATTTAACTGGCCATTGGTCGAAATTGCTTGCAAATTAATGCCCCGCGGTACTAATTCTCGATCACGAAAAATTGGGGTAACTTGATAAATTACCCGCTGACCATGCTCAATCGCATGCCGGACTTTCGTTTCATAAATCGTCTGTACTTCCTGATTCACAAAATCAGTTTCCGTAAATAAATTTTGCGGATTATTTTGGTCACCAACCATTGTTGGCTGATACTTTCCCGTATCGGAATTAATTCCAGCCGTCAGTGAATAGGCAATCAGATGGCCCCGATTATACACTAGGTTGCCACCATAATTATCATGCCAACCAGCTGGTTGAGCGTCCTGATCCGATCGCAAAGATGTATCCGCATGATTGTGTTGTTCTAAAAATGCGGTATTACCACGTGATGTCCGTCCCAAATCATCAAGTGGCTGGTAATCCACCCGATTACTGGTCCAAGACCTGGGATTCAGGGTAGATCTTCCATGATTAACGTAGGCAATGACAGATTGCCCTGGTTGATAATTCAGCGCTGCTAACGACTGGCGTTGATGGTTAGTGATACCACCGATCACGCTGGCCGGTCGTGAATCCTGTTGAGTAAACTGACTACGTTGACTAAGCGCATGATGAGCTTGGTAAGCAATCGTGCCCCCTTCACCAAGTAATGCCCCCACAATCAGTAACAGGAAATATTTACTTGATTTTTGCCAAAAGTTCACTTCTGGTCCTCACTTTCCAAATCAATAACCTTCATATTGTAGCGGATTTTTTATTGAGGAGCCATTATTTAGACATAAATTATCATTTTCATAAGGACTAAAAAGAGCGTTACCCTGGTCGTTATCAACCGGACTAACGCTCTATTAAAGTAATATTCTAATTTCGTACTGAATTACTCAATTCCTGTAGTGAATCAATCCCCAACTTATCTAGTAAAGCCGGGAGTTGTTGAGCAATGTGTGGGCAAGCATTAATGTCTTTAAAGTGTGCTGCTCCTACCGCCACGGCATTCGCACCAGCCATAAAGAATTCGACAACATCCGCCGCTGTTGCAATTCCCCCCTGGCCAATAATCGGGAGTTTGGTTGCGTGGGCCACTTGGTAAACCATCCGCACGGCTAATGGTTTAATTGCTGTACCAGAATAACCGCCCATCCCGTTTCCGAGAACAGGTTTGCGCGTTTTAATATTAATATGTAATCCTAAAACGGTATTGATCAAACTTAGGCCGTCAGCGCCTCCCGCTTCTGCCGCCTTAGCAATCTCCACGCTATCAGTAACATTGGGCGTTAACTTAACGTAAACGGGAACTGCCCCAACAACGTCCTTCACTGCTCGCGTAATTTTCTCTACAGCATGGGGATCCACACCAAAAGACATCCCACCATGGGCAACATTCGGACAGGAAACGTTGAGTTCTAAAGCACCCACTAAACCACTAGCCGCCAACTTAGTTGCCACGGTCACGTATTCAGATAACGAGGCCCCACCAACACTGCCTAAAATTGGTAAGTTGGGGTAATTTGCATGGAGCTTAGGCAGTTTTTCCTTTATCACTACGTCTACGCCAGGATTAGTCAACCCGACTGAATTCATTACCCCATCAGTTAATTTAGCAATTTGTGGTTGAGGATTCCCGGTTGTGGCGCGAGGAGTGGTGGTCTTAATGGCAAGTGCACCCAGTTGATTAAAGTCGACTTGGTCAGAACCCCATGCATCACCAAACCCAAAGGTCCCAGAAGCAGGCATCAATGGAGTAGACATGTTTAACCCCGGTAATTTAACAGCAATTTGATTAGTCATAGTAAAACTCCTCACGTTTTTACAGTGCTTGAGTAGCAAATGAACGGTTTTCCAATGCCCGTAACAGTGCATCCACGGTGTCTAAGGCAGTCAACAATGGGACATTATGTTCAATGGCAGTTTGCCGAATAATAAAGCCATCCGATGTCTTTTGATAATCATGTCCCATCGTGTTAATAACGATATCAACCTCATTCCTGATCGCGTCAAGAATATTATGCTGTCCTGCTTCATGGAGCTTATCCACCACTTCGACATGCAGTCCATTTTTTTGAAGAAAATCGGCAGTTCCACTTGTGGCGAGCAAACGGTAGCCGATTTTAGCGAACCGTTGGGCAATTGGCAAAATTGCTTGTTTATCATGATCTTCAATCGTTAGCAGAACGTTACCATTTTCTGGAAGCTTCATTTTGGCGCCCACAAAGGCTTTATATAAAGCTTTTTCGAAGGTTTCATCGCTGCCCATCACTTCACCAGTCGATTTCATTTCGGGTCCTAGGAAGGCATCAACATCATCCAGTTTATTAAAGCTAAAGACTGGAGCCTTAACGTGAACCGTTTGCGGTTCGCGGTATAAGCCATCTTGATAACCTTGGTTCTTCAATGATTCGCCGAGAATAACCCGGGTCGCGACCTGTGCCATTTCAATTCCCGTAATCTTACTTAGGAATGGGACCGTTCGACTAGCCCGCGGGTTAACTTCCAAAACATAAGCCTCATGATTATGAATAATAAATTGAATGTTCATAATACCGATGCACTTCAGCGCAAGACATAATTTTTTGGTAGCGTCGACAATCTGTTGCTTGATATCTTGGTCAAAACTTTGTGGTGGATAAACCGCCATTGAATCACCAGAGTGGACTCCAGCGCGTTCAATATGCTCCATGATGCCAGGTAAGAGAACGTCTGTCCCATCACAAATGGCATCAACTTCACATTCACGTCCTTCGAGATATGCATCAATCAAAATAGGATGATCAGCTGCAACGTTAGCGTTATCTTGCAAGTATTGTTCCAGCTCAGTTTCGTTATAAACGATTTCCATCGCTTTGCCACCAAGAACATAACTTGGCCGGACTAACACCGGATAGCCAATTTTGGTTGCGGCAGCAATAACCCCTTCATGAGTCGTCGCTGTCAAACCAACGGGTTGCTTCAACTGCAGATCCTTAATAACTTGATCGAAGACCCGTCGATCTTCTGCAGCATCCAAATCTTGCACGCTGGTTCCCAGGATCTTAATTCCATGTTGATCCAACCCCGCTGCAAGGTTAATGGCAGTTTGCCCACCGAATTGAACAATCACTCCTGCTGGTTGTTCTAAGTCACAAACATTTAAAACATCTTCTAAGGTTAACGGTTCGAAGTATAACTTATCTGAAATTGAAAAGTCTGTTGAAACCGTTTCGGGATTTGAATTCATCACAATTGCCTCATACCCATGTCGTTGAATTGCTTTGACACAGTGGACGGTGGCGTAGTCAAATTCAACCCCTTGACCAATTCGAATGGGCCCAGAACCAATTACCAAAATTGCTGGTTTTGTAGAGCGGTGACTTTCATTTTCATGATCATAAGTACTGTAAAAGTATGGCGTTGCCGAAGCAAATTCGGCTGCACAAGTATCCACCATCTTATAAACAGGGACAATCCCATTAGCAAGCCGTAATTTACGGACGGCATCCACAGTAGTTTCCCAAAGATGAGCAATTGTCTCATCACTAAAGCCGTATTGCTTGGCTTGTTTCAAAACTTCGCGGTCATCCGGATGATTTTCAATTGTGGTTTCCAATTCCACTAAATGTTGAACAATATCTAAAAAGTAATCGTTAATTTTGGTTAATTCGTGAATATCTTCAATTGAATAGCCACGACGGAATGCTTCCGCAATGTAGAATAAACGGTCATCCTGTGCATGGACCAATTTATCTTCTAATTCCACATCCGTTGCCTGATGAGCTGCTGGTAAAAAGAAATCCTTTGTATCAATTTCCAGAGACCGGACCGCCTTTTGAAAAGCCTCTTCGGCATTGCGGCCGATGGCCATGACTTCTCCCGTAGCCTTCATTTGGCTGCCCAATGTCCGATCAGCCCGCGTAAATTTATCAAACGGCCACCGTGGAATCTTGCAAACAACATAGTCTAATGCTGGTTCAAATTCCGCATAGGTGGTCCCGGTAACGGGGTTAATAATTTCATCCAATGTCAACCCAACCGCAATTTTGGCCGCCATTTTAGCAATTGGATAGCCAGTAGCTTTGGAAGCTAATGCCGATGACCGCGAAACCCGTGGGTTAACTTCAATCACATCATAGTGGTAACTATTGGGGTCTAAGGCAAGCTGAACATTACAGCCCCCTTCGATTTTCAATGCACGAATCAGCTTGAGGGCACAATCCCGTAACATTTGGTATTCACGATCCGATAAAGTTTGGTTGGGGGCAAAGACGATGGAATCACCAGTGTGGATCCCCACTGGGTCAAAGTTTTCCATACAACATACCACCATCGCATCGTCTTTGGCATCCCGCATTACTTCAAATTCGATTTCTTTATACCCGGCAATGGATTTTTCAATTAAACACTGGGTGACCGGTGATAAATCAAGTCCGTTGGCCGCGATAATTTTCATTTCATCATCGTCATGACACATTCCGCCACCAGTACCACCCATTGTAAAAGCCGGCCGGACAATCACCGGGTAGCCAATTTCATGGGCAAATGCTAACGCTTCGTCAACCGTTGAGACCGTTTGCGAAGCCGGAACTGGTTCATGCAATTGTTGCATTAATTCCTTAAACCGTTCCCGATCTTCAGCTTGGTCAATTGAATCTAATTTGGTTCCCAGTAATTGGATCCCCAATTCATCTAAAAGACCAGTCTTAGCAAGAGCCACAGCTAAGTTCAAGCCAATCTGACCACCTAATGTTGGTAAGATGGCATCCGGATATTCCTGGCGAATAATTCGGGAAACTGATTCGACTGTTAACGGTTCAATATAAACGTGATCAGCAATCTCATTGTCCGTCATAATGGTTGCTGGATTAGAGTTAACGAGGACCGTTTCATAACCTTCTTCTTTAAGAGCTAAACAGGCTTGAGTCCCTGAATAGTCAAATTCTGCTGCTTGACCAATAATAATGGGACCGGAGCCAAATACCATAATCTTATGAATATCCTTGCGTTTAGGCATAATTAGCGTTCCTCCTTTTGCTGATCAACCATATTGATAAAATCGTCAAACAATGCGTCTGCATCGTGGGGACCAGGAGCTGCATCCGGGTGAAATTGTACTGAAAATGCTGGATAATGCTTGTGCCGCAGTCCTTCAATCGTCCCATCGTTCACTTCTTCATGAGTGATTAACAATTGATCCTTATCAATGGACTTCGCATCAACCGCATACCCGTGATTTTGGGAGGTAAACGCGATCTTGCCCGTTGCAATATCCCGGACAGGATGGTTAAAGCCACGATGACCAAACTTCATCTTGTAAGTTTTTGCTCCATTGGCTAACGCAAAAATTTGGTGCCCCATGCAAATGCCAAAGAGTGGAAAATGCTGCTCAATTTCCGCCACCATTTTAACTGCTGAAGTCATTTCTTCCGGATCACCAGGACCATTGCTCAAAAGAATACCATCCGGATTAAGGTTCATGATTTGTTGGGCCGTGGTTGAACAAGGTACCACAATCACATTACAGTCACGCTTGGCTAACTCCCGAAGAATACTGTGCTTGATTCCAAAATCAACGACCACAATGTTGCGCTTTGTTCCCGGATTCGGGTATGCGGACTTAGTGGAGACTTTCTGAATAATTCCCTTGGTTGGTTGCACCTGCTTTAAATGCGCAATTACCTCATCAACCTGTTCAACACTATCCACAATCGTGCCCCGCAAGGTTCCATGTTCACGCAATTGGCGGACTAATTCACGAGTGTCAATTCCTTGCAAACCTGGAATATTATTTTGTTTTAAGAAGTGTGGTAAAGTATCTTGCATCCGCCAACTGCTAGGGCGCCGTGCCAATTGTCGACAAATTACCCCCTTAATCTGTGGTTCTAGACTTTCCAAATCATCTAAATTAACCCCATAGTTACCAATTAAAGGGTTAGTAAACACCAGAATTTGGTTGGCGTATGACTGATCGGTAATTGACTCCTGATAGCCCGTCATTCCAGTGTTAAAAACTACTTCCCCAATGGTTGAAACCGTGGCACCAAATCCTTCACCGGCAAATACACTACCATCTTCTAACACTAAGTATCGCTTCATATTATTTTTCCTTTCGTTGGTAAACTACTTGCCCATCAACTAAAGTCATGACGGTCGTACCGTAAACTTCATCACCAGTAAATGGGGTATTAATGCCCTTTGATTCATAATCATTAGCATTAATCGTTGCTGAATGGTCAATATCAAAAATAGCGATATCGGCTGGCTTTCCCGGTTCTAAATGACCAGCTTGTTCAAGGTGGAACAAGTCAGCCGGCTTGGCTGTCATTAAGTCGATCAGTTTCGAGAGGGAAATAATTCCAGGCTGCACCAACTTAGTGTAGAGTTCACTAAAGGCAGTTTCGCTTCCGGTGATCCCATTGGCCGCGTGACGGAAGTCAGCTGGCTTATCCGCAACCGTGTGAGGAGCATGATCGGTAGCAATCATATCGATCGTGCCGTCTTGTAATCCGTGAATTAATGCTTGTCGATCAGCTGCCGTCCGCAGTGGTGGATTCATTTTGTAGTTCGTATCATGACCATCAATATCATCAACCGTTAAGAGTAAATGGTGTGGTGAAGCTTCGCAGGTTACGTTTACCCCTTGTTGCTTAGCCAAACGTACCATTTCAATGCTTTCTTTTGTGGAAACGTGGCAAATGTGATAATGAACTCCTGTCGCCTTAGCCAAGACCAGATCACGCGCTACTTGGGCTGACTCAGAAACACTTGGCGCACCAGGTAAGCCCAATTCCTTTGACCGTTGGCACTCAGTCATCACCCCACCAAACAGTAACGAATTATCTTCAACGTGAGCAGCTAGTGGCAAGCCGACTTTGGCGGCTTCTTGCATTGCTCGATACATTGTGCCCGCTGTTTGCACCCCGGAACCATCATTGCTAACCGCAAAGGCGCCCGCCTTCTTTATACCAGCAAAGTCAACGAGTTGATCGCCAGTCCGGCCCGTCGTGATCGTGGCAAATTGTTCAATATGCACGACCCCTTCTTGCCGATTCCGTTTGACCATTTCAGCCAACCGTTCGGGAGTATCTGGACTGGGCGTTAAATTTGGCATCGCCCCAACTGTCGTAAAACCACCATGGGCAGCAGCTAAGGAACCAGTCTTGATGGTCTCCTTTTGTGTTTCACCAGGATCGCGGTAATGAACATGGACGTCAACTAACCCTGGCGTAACTAACATTCCCGTTGCATCAATCGTTTTATCGACGTCGTTTCTAAAACTCCCTGGTTTTCCAATCGCTTGAATCATTTGACCATCAATCAAGATATCTGCCACAAGCAAACGACCATCCACATCAACTGTTCCATTTTGAATCAGTGTTTTCATTATTTTAATCCTCCTAGGTGCCGGCCACGTAGCACAGCTTCCAACATTGCCATCCGCATGAAGACGCCATTCTGCATTTGAAGGAAGAAGGCACTCTTTGGTGCTTCCACTAGGTCACCTGCTAATTCAACATCGTGATTAATTGGACCAGGGTGCATGATCAAGCATTCTGGTTTTAATCGATCATATCGGGCCTGGTTAATCCCATATTCGGCATGATACTTGGCTGCATCAAATTGGCTTTCGTTTGCATCTCCAGCGTGGCGTTCGTGTTGAACCCTCAATAGCATCATAACGTCAACTTGATCAACCAATTCATCCAAGGACCGATATTCTCCATAACGATCAAAGGCGTGATCGTACCAATATTCAGGACCGGAAAAGTAGACCTTGGCCCCCAGCCGCGTCAAAATTTCCATATTGCTGCGGGCTACCCGCGAGTTGGTAATGTCTCCGACAATGGCAACTTTTAATCCCTGAAAGTCCCCAAAGTGTTCATGAATTGTCATCATATCAAGTAGGCTTTGGGACGGATGCTGACCACTTCCATCTCCGGCATTTACAATTCCAAGGTTAAGATGATGGTTGGCTGTCGGATGAATTAATGGTTCATAGTATTCATTTTCTGAATCGCGAATTACCGTCAAATCAACCCCTAGAGCATTCATCACTAAACAGGTATCATACATAGTTTCACCCTTGCTGCGGGAACTGTGCGAACCATCAAACGGAATTTCAGTCAAGCCTAGCTTTTTTTCTGCCATCGCGAAACTTGTGTGAGTTCGGGTGGAATTCTCAAAAAACATGTTCGTTACGTATACCGGTTGCGTAAGCTGTGGTACCGCACCACCTTGCTTAAAGGATTCCGCCCGATTAATTAACGCCTTAATTTCTGGAACGGTTAGGTGTTCAACACTAACAAAATGAGGTAATGCTACTAAATCTTCAGTCATAATATTCTCCTCTATAAAAATAAAACCCGGTCGCAATAATTGCTCCGGGGGGGGTTCACGCCTAGCATGATTTTATTACCATCTCACCCTCTCTGGAGCACCCTTAATGGTCAATTATTTGATTAAATTAATCTGATCGTGCTGATCAACTTCTGATAAATTAACTTGGACTTTTTCGTCGTTAGCAGTGGGAATATTTTTTCCAACAAAATCTGGACGGATTGGCATTTCACGATGTCCCCGATCAACTAAGACTGCAATGCTAATTCGTTGTGGACGTCCCATATCCATTAAAGCATCCATTGCCGCCCGCATCGTCCGGCCAGTATAGAACACGTCATCCACTAAAACGATGTGCTGGTTGTCAATATTGTCCGGAATTTGGTTGGTTAATTGGCTGGCTTCAGAATTCTGCCGATCATCGCGATAAGCGAAAACATCAACTGCAAAGACTGGAACATGGGCCCCTTCTAGCTTTGTCATTTGATCCGCAATCCGTTTTGCAAGGAATTCTCCCCGAGTCTTGATGCCCACTAAAATCAGGTTATTAATTCCCTTGTTCTTTTCAATAATTTCGTAGGTCAGTCGCGTCAATGACCGTTGAATTGTTAAGTTATCCGCAATTGTCTTTTCCATATGAACCACCTTTCACTTTTCGATGTCCAATAAGAAAACCCCTAGCTACATCAACCGTGTAGTCTAGGGGTTGCGAGATAAAAACCTAGCCATGCTAAGTAATATTTAACCGCTCCTTACTAGCCTCACGGGACTAACTTAAAGGACATTGATTGCCAATATAATATAAAGAAAATTTAAGAATGTCAACGCCATTTTAAAAAATAGTTATGATAAAATTATTGTATAAACCAACAAAAAGTAAGGAGACTAAATTGAAGGAAAAATATCAATTAAATTTAACTGAGCTGAAGCAACAATTTGGCATTCAAGACTGGACGACCGGATTATCTAGTCAAGAAGCTGCCCAACGACTACAAGAAAATGGCCCCAACGAAATTGAAGTGAAGCCAACTCCTAAATGGAAAATTTTCTTACGTCAATACAACAACATTGTGATTTACATTTTGCTGGCCGCGACCTTATTAACAATCTTAATCGGTCACTATACCGATGCCGTGGTAATTACTGCCGTAGTGATCTTAAATTCGCTAATTGGTTATTTCCAAGAAACAAGTGCTGCCAACACCTTGGCCAAGATTAAAGAAATGATGGCCCAACACGCTACGGTCTACCGCAATGGTGAACGTCAAGACGTCAACGCAGCCGACCTCGTAGTTGGTGACGTGGTCTTTCTTGAAGCCGGTGATAACGTTCCCGCGGACCTGCGGATCGTCTCAGCTGACAATCTGCGGATTGAAGAATCCGCGTTAACTGGTGAAACAAACTCGGTCATCAAAACCGCGGAACCGTTAGTCGATGATAATGTTCCCCTGGCGGACCGGGTCAACATGGCATTTGCTTCCACATCAGTCACCAGCGGGAGCGGAATGGGTATCGTTGTGGCGACTGCTGAACAAACTGAAATTGGTAAGATTTCCCAAGAAGTCGCGCAAATCAATACGCAAAAGACCCCGCTAACTAAGGAAATCGATTACGTTGGTAAGGTCGTTTCTTACATTACCATCATTGCGTCGGTGATTGTCTTTATCGTTGGCTTCTTCTTGAAAATTTACTCACTACCGGCTCTGGCACTAGCGGTCGTCGCCATGCTAGTTGGGGCCATCCCTGAAGGATTACCAGCAATTACCTCTGTGATTCTGGCCTTTGGAATTAGTAAAATGGCTAAGCTGTATAAAACCATTATTAAGTCAATGCCTGCGGTGGAAACGTTAGGATCAGTGGACGTTATCGCGACTGATAAAACTGGGACCCTAACTAAGAACGAAATGAGTGCAACGGAACTGTGGGTCGGTAACCAGCATTATATGGTGAGCGGGAATGGCTACGCCCCCGTTGGAGAAATTACGATCGCTGGTCAGCCCGCCGAAATGACTAGTGACTTGAAACTTTTTCTTGAAGCTGGTTATCTAGCCAATGACACTATTTTGACAGAAAATGATGGTAAATGGTCAATTAACGGTGAACCAACTGATGGTGCATTCCTCACCCTTTACCGAAAGGCATTCGGGATTGACTA
Organism: Limosilactobacillus sp. C0001E2; assembly: GCF_056590915.1. Lineage (NCBI taxonomy): Bacteria > Bacillati > Bacillota > Bacilli > Lactobacillales > Lactobacillaceae > Limosilactobacillus > Limosilactobacillus sp. C0001E2. Next base: position 299,497 of record NZ_JBWPXC010000001.1, read on the forward strand.
TCAGTCACCATATGAACCGGAAGATCTTCTACCGTTTGATTCAGATTACCGCTACATCGCAGAATTAACCAAAAACCTGGAAAATCGCCGTCAGTATATTTTTGTTAAGGGCTCGCCTGATAAACTTTTTGAAATGGCAACCAAAGGGGACCCAAACTTCGCACTGGATCAATGGCAGCAACGGGTTGCTGATTGGTCAGCGGATGGTAAACGGGTGATTGCCGTTGGTTATCGTGAAGTACCTAGCAATGAAACACTGACCGACGTTGAACATGAACACCTTTTTGCAGGGATTAAGTTGCTTGGTTTAGCAGCACTGCGGGACGAACCCCGTAAAGAAGTCATTGCCGCCCTTAAAACCATGAATAAGGCTGGGGTGGCTGTTAAGATGATTACCGGTGACGACCCAACAACTGCGCGAGCAATTGGGAAAGAGCTTGGTTTGGCACCGGGTGAAATTAACGCCATTACCGGTGCTGAATGGGATCAGTTACCAGAAGACGCTCGCCCAGATGTTGCCGATCAAACCCAAGTCTTTGCACGGACGACGCCACAAAATAAACTTGAGATTATTGAAGCACTCCAAAAGAAGCAAAAAACAACCGCCATGGTTGGTGACGGTGTGAATGATGCGCCAGCCCTCAAAAAGGCTGATATTGGGGTTGCAATGGGGATTAAGGGAACGGACGTTGCTAAAGACTCAGCTGATATGATTCTTGGTGATGATAATTTTGCCACAATGGCGGCAGTCATTAAAGAAGGACGGCGAATCTACGACAACATTAAACGAAGCATTCTCTTTCTGCTTCCAACTTCCTTTGCGGAAGGATTAGTGGTTGCCTTTTCACTGTTAACCGGACAGGAAGTTCCACTACAACCTTCTCAATTGCTATGGATCAACTTGATTTCCGCGATTACTATTCAATTCGCCTTTGTCTTTGAACCAGCGGCCAAGGGGATTATGAATCGTGAACCACGACCGGTCCATCAACGGCTGATGAATCGACATGATTTGATTCAAATGGGATATGTTGCAGCCCTAATGGCAATCTTTGCCTTAGTCGGCTACGACTGGTTTATTCATGCTGGAGCAGATACAATTAATGCTACAACGATGATGGTAAACACAATTGTTTTCAGTAAGATCTTCTACTTCTTCAGTATTCGAACTGACGACTACGGTGTTCACCGTCTTAACAGCATTACTGCTAAAGCCTGGGGAGTTATCCTCCTGATGATTGGGTTCCAGTTAATCCTCACCTACGTTCCCTTCATGCAAAGTGTTTTCCACGTTGAAGGGTTAAACATTATTGAATGGATTGCCGTCCTTATCTTTGCTGCCCTGACCTTCATCTTGGCAGAACTAGATAAATTAATTATGGTTATTCGCCAACGATAGTTTTAATTTCAGATCAATAAAGGCGAGACAGAAAATGTCTCGCCTTTTATATTGTTATTTCACTGGTTGTTTAAATAAATCATTGAATGCTTCCGCCATTGTTGGATGAGTGTAAATCATGTCACGAAGCATTTCATATGGTAAATGGCCCTTCATCGCTAGCGCAACCGTGTTAATTAATTCGTGGGATTCTTCCGCATAGATCGTTGCCCCTAAAATTTCATGTGAATTTTGGTCAACAATCGCCTTAAAAATACCACGTTGATCTTCAATTACCCGGGCTTTTGGAATAGCATTAGCCATTAATTTGAAGACCAATACCTTCTTCCCTGCCTGTCGAGCTTCTTCTTCGGTCATCCCGACACTGGAAAGTGGTGGCGTGATGAATGTACTGTGAGGAACGACATTGCGGTCTGCCGTTGTCCGTTGCCCATCACCAAATAGCTGATCCTTAACAATCCGGAAATCATCAAGTGAAATGTAGGTAAATTGAGGCCCACCATTCACATCACCCAATGCCCATACATTATCAACGGTTGTTTTAAGGTACTGATCAACCTTAATTGCACCCCGCTTGGTTAATTCGATGTCGGTATTGTTAAGCCCAAGGTCCGCAGTATTTGGCTGCCTTCCGGTAGCAACTAATAGTACGTCAAATTCTTGTTCACTTGTTTGACCGTTTTGGAGATAACTAATCATTACATCATGATCTGTCGAGTGAACACTTTGTAATTCACTGTTCAATTCAACATTAATGCCAGATTCTTTTAAGTCAGTCGCTACTAATTTGGCTGCTTCTGGCTCCGTGCGTCCTAAAAGCTGATCATGATGATCAAAAATGGTCACATCACTACCATAGCTATTAAACATTTCAGCAAATTCTAGGCCAATGTGCCCACCACCTAGGATTGCTAACCGTTTTGGCAAACTAGGTAGTGTCATCGCTTCTTTAGACGTTACAATGCGCTTACCTAACTGTAATCCGGAAATATTCGGAATGATTGGCTGAGCACCAGTATTAATAAAGATCCGTTCACCTTCAACGGTTACTTCAGTGCCATCAGCCTTGCGCACACTAATTTGATGATTACCAGTAAAAGTAGCCTTACCATCTAGGACTATGATTGTTGGTTCATCAGCAAGCATATGGTAGTTCTTGTTCCGCAATTGGGCAGTCATTTCGCCCCGTCGTGAAACGGCTTCAACAAATGGCACATTCCGTTGACCATTTAAAATTAAATTCTTTGATGGCAGACAGCCGATGTTAATACAAGTACCACCGTACATTTGGTTGGATTGTTCAATTACTAACACTTCTTCATGCTGAGTAGCCAGAAATTTAGCAAGGGTTTTACCACCCTTACCAAAGCCAACAACAATATTTTGGTAACGTTTTGTCATGGTGTCGCCTCCTGAATCTTTCAACTTGATAACTTACTTTTTATAAGTGTTTCAAATTAAGTATACATAATTTCTAGGTATTTGGCAATTAATTATTATGTCAAATTGATACTGAACCTGAGAAGTTTTACCACTAGAGTCCCCCCCTGATGCAAAAAAAGACCGCCTCACCAAAAGTGAGACGGCCTTTAGTATTTTGATAATCCCTTGTGTCGCAAGGGTTAAGACTACTTAACGTCGCGACGCTTTTCAGCAATCCGAGTAGCCTTACCAGTACGTTCACGTAAGTAGTACAACTTAGCACGACGTACACGACCATGGCGGATAACATCAATCTTTTCAACACGTGGTGTGTGAAGAGGGAATGTCCGTTCAACACCAACACCGTTACTGATCTTACGAACAGTGTAGGTAGCTGAAATACCTGAACCATGGCGCTTAATAACAACACCTTCAAACATTTGAACACGTTCACGTGAACCTTCAACAATCAGGGCGTGAACACGAACTGTATCACCGGCACGAAAATCAGGAATGTCATCCCGAAGTTGACTTGCAGTGATCTTTTCAATCAATTGATTTTGACGCATATCTTTTCTTTCCTTTCGCCGACATTCATTCTTTCCCTTGGGAACAGCGGAATACCGTTTATATGGCTAAACAGCCATGAATAAATATAACATAATTTGCGACCACACTCAACACCCAATTTGACTTTATGGGTGTTGACGGGAATTTAGCACTGAATGCCGAATTCCATAACCAAAATATACAATTAAGCCAAGAGCAAACCAGCCCACCATCAATAACTTAGCATCAACATTTAAATTCCAAAAGATGACCGCTGAGAATAACGCGGAAATTGCCGGCAAATATGGATAGCCTGGCATCTTAAATGAAGCTTCTGGAAGATCATGCCCCTCGCGTTTCCGCAATGTGTAAATACCCAATGACACAAAGATAAAGGCCACTAGGGTTCCTGCAGAAACCAAGGTTGCTAAGAACGTAAATGGAAAAACGGATCCTAAAATCATTGCGAGAACGGTAATGGTCCACAAGGCATGATTGGGAACCTTTTTATCATTAACATGACCTAGTGTTTTGGGTAAGAGGCCATCCCGACCAAAGGCATAAATTAAACGTGATGAGGCAAGCAAAATGGCAATCAACGCTGAAAAAATTCCGATAATGGCAACGATCGATAATAAATTGGCAGTAATATAATGTCCTGCATGTCGCAATGCCCAAGCTGCTGGTTCTGCATTTCCTTTATAGTTGGTGTATTTAAACATTCCGACCAACACTAGGGAAACTGCGATAAAGAATCCGGTACCGAGTACCAGCGTACCGATTAACCCACGGGGCATCGTTTTTTGTGGATTCTTTGTTTCTGCTGTATTAGCAGCAATTGCATCAAATCCCACGTAAGCAATGAAGATCTGCGAAGCTCCAGCCATAATCCCAGTCCAGCCACCAAAGGATGTTCCTGGTTGGTGCGGTGGAATAAACGGTACGTAATTCTGCGGATGGATTGCTGTCGCACCAACGACAACAAACATGATAATCACAACCAGCTTAATGGCTACAATCGTATTTTCAATCCGACTAACCTGGTGAACTCCACGTGATAACAGCACGCCGACAATTAAAATCGCTACGGCTGCCAAAATATCAACGTAGGAACCCTGTTGTGGGCTAAAACCACCTGTCAGTGCTTTCGGCAGTTGAATACCAAAACTGGCTAAAAAGCCTTGCATATAAGCAGACCACCCTGAAGCCACAAACGCCACTGAAATAAAATACTCAGCAAGCAGTGCCCAGCCGGCAATCCAGCCAAAAAATTCGCCGAACAACACATTCATCCACGAAAATGCCGAGCCAGCAAAAGGTAATACTGATGCTGTTTCAGCATAAGCTAATGCCGACAGACCAGCGCCAATCGCCGCCACAATAAACGCCAGTGGCACTGCTGGACCAGTATGGTCAGCTGCCACTATCCCCGGTAACGTGAATATGGCAGTTCCGACCACCATCCCAGTACCCAAGCCAATTAAGTCCAAAGTTGTCAAAGTTGGATCAAGATTGCCATCCTTCAATTGATAAACTGACGGATCCTCTTTTTGCAAAAGACGCTGAATAAACTTATTCTTCATCGTCACTCTCCTGATCTAACTTTAAATCTTGCAGCATAATTTCCTGTTCCCGTGTTAAATTGGCGGTCTCGAGTAAATCAGGACGGCGCTCCAATGTCCGGCGCAGTGATTCACGCATCCGCCATTCCTTAATTTTTTGGTGATTACCACTAGTCAGCACTTCTGGAACCTTCATGCCCCGAAAATCTGCCGGACGGGTGTATTGGGGATACTCTAGCAAACCATTAGAAAATGAATCCCCCATTGGTGAAGCTTGATTCCCTAAAACACCAGGAACAAAGCGCACAGTCGCATCAATCATCACCATCGCGGCTAATTCACCACCCGTTAAGACGTAATCACCTAAGGATGCTTCATCAGTTACTAAATTACGAATCCGTTCGTCATAGCCTTCATAATGTCCACAGATAAACGTTAAGTGCTCTTCTTGGGCTAATTCTTGGGCATACTTTTGGTCAAACCGACGACCGGCAGGATCCATCAAAATAACTCGTCCCTTTGGATATTTACCGGCAACTTCTTGATCGATCGCCGCCATTGCATCAAAAATCGGCTGGGCCTGCAAAAGCATTCCTGCACCGCCACCAAACGGTGCATCATCAACGTGACGGTGTTTATCAGTGGTGTACTGACGAAAATCCGTCACATTAATATCTAAAAAGCCATCATCTTGCGCCCGACCGACAATGGATTCGCCCAGGGTTGCCTGAAACATATCGGGAAACAGGCTCAAAATATCAATTCGCATTACTCTAACCCCTCCAGTAATTCTACGGTTACCACTTGCCGAGCTAAGTCCACATCCTTAATGACATCGTTAATTACCGGTAAAAGTAGGTCGCTTTGCTGCTTTCTTTGCACGACCCAGACATCATTTGCACCTGGCGACATAATTTCCTTAATCTTGCCTAAATGACGACCATCGACCGTCACTACATCCAAGCCGATAATCTGGTGGTAGTAATATTCACCATCTGCTAATTCGTCTTGTTGGTCACCAGAAACCGCGAGAAAACAATCCCGAAATTTTTCAACTTCGTTAATATTGTCTAACCCCTGAAACTTGACAAGTTCCATCCCCTTATGTGGACGAGCCTTTTCAATGGTTACTGGAAGATATTCATGATTTTTTTCAATTACCAATTGGCTACCAGCCTTAAATCGTTCATCCGCAAAATCGGTAATTGGCACCACCCGGACTTCACCGCGGATGCCATGGGTATTTACAACTTTTCCGACATGATAATAGTTTGGTTTTGGCATTACTCCAATCTCCTTTTAGTAAATTACGAAAAAAGACCGGGAATTTACTCCCAGTCCTTTTTAATGGCGATGATCATTAATGACTAACCGAATTTTCTTTGCGTTGATATGTTTGTTCCGTGCCCCTTCGACCACGGTCCGTAACGCACTCGCAACATGTCCTTGCCGACCAATCACTCGACCGACGTCAGTAGCGGAAACGTCTAATACGTATTCCCGATACCGTTCAGTATCGCGCTCAGTCACATTAACAGCACTGGGCTCTTGAACTAATGGCTGAACTAACGTCACAATCAACTTTGAAAAATCAATTTCTTTCATGCATTATGACCTCAAAACCACTACTTTTTAGCGTACTTAGCTTCGTGGTACTTCTTCATAACCCCAGCCTTTTGAAGCATGTTACGAACAGTATCAGAAGGTTGTGCACCCTTTTGCAACCATTCCATGACAGCGTCTTCATCAAACTTAACTTCCTTTGGAGTGGTAAGTGGGTTGTAAGTACCAAGACTAGTGATGAAACGACCATCACGTGGTGCACGTGAATCAGCTACAACGATCCGGTAGAATGGACGTCTCTTAGAACCCATGCGCTTTAAACGAATCTTTACGGACATTAATGACACCTCCCTCGGCTTTTTTCTAACAGGTAATAATATACCAATTTTTTAGAAGAATGTAAAGTATTTTTTCTTGACAGGCTTAATTATTTTTACGCCGATTCTGATCACGGACTAATAATCCTAAAGTTGACATCATGGTGATTAATCCTAAGCTCATTAAGCCAAACCCATCTTGACCAGTTTGAGGGAGTTTCTTCGCTTGCGTGGTTTGGTCCTCACGAGAGGCTTTCTGATTATCAGTAGTCGTTTTTTGTTCGGATTGAACTACTTCTTGTGGTGCCTGAGATGTTGGCATTGGTGTTACGGATTGCGGATCATCAGCCTTTGGATCCGTCTTTGGTTCATCATGCCCTGGATTAGGAATGTCCGGCTGCGGCGCTGGAACTACTTGTTGTGTGTATTTGACCGTCCGTTCGAAATTAAGCGTATCATGGACAACATTAACCGCTGGGATCACCTTTTGATCTGCTACGTACCCATCAATTAATGGCGAATTAATGGCCGCAATCGTCTTCCGTGATGGTTGCCAATCATCCCAACTTTCTTCTTTAGTAACTTCGTCCCGACTCCCTTGCAGAATGAAAGATACTTGACGAACTTGATCTGGTGCGGCCTTTTGACCTTGTAATTAGTACCTGATTCACCAGTTAATGGTCCTTCAGAGTGCACTTCTTTACCGTCCGTCGGCACAAAGTTCGTTTTACCAGGGTTATTACGCAATGCGTGATCAACATCAATATAATGGACTGTTACTGAACTCATTTTTGGTGCCGGTGCTAAATAGATTGTGACAATCTGATCGACACTGGAATCATGATCAAAAGACGCTGGCAATTGGTCTGTCTTCTTTAGTTTGGTATCTGAAGAATTATGATCAACAATTGCATAGCGAGCATGAGATCCAGAGTCAGAATACTGTTGGTACTTCTGTAAAAGGTGATCCCACTTTTGTTGCGTAGCATTACTAATATCAGCATCTGATTTACCGGTTTCTAGTAATGTCCTTGGGACAAGCGTTGAATGATAGTTACCATTGGCGTCTTCTAACACAACTTGATAATAAAGATGCTGAGGCTGCCCCTGATAAACGACATTGACTACTAATGCCTTTTCAGACGGATCATAAGTTACTTGACGAGTATAATCAGACGCACTCGTTGAGTCTCCATAGGTAAAGTAACCTTGGAAGCCCGTCTTGGTAATTGGCGTCTTTAAATCGCCAGCTTGGTAGGCAGTGTACCCATCAATGACTGGAACGTCGACATCATAAAACTGCCCTTCTTGGAAATGGTTATTTTCTGGCGAAGTCCCATTAAACCAAGTGGCGCCCTTATCTGAACTAACAAAGGTAACGGTCCGGACGCTATCATTAGCTGCTGACTTCCCGCCAACTTGATCATACCAATAATGGATAATTTGCTTGGCAACTCCTTGATTAAAGGTTGGCCGTTGCCCGACTGCAATCCCGTAATTATTAGGAGCATGCAGAATTGTTTGCGGATTTTTCATAAAGAAGTAGCCTGCTTGACCATCTTCACCAACATTCGTTAGCTTAATCTTCTTGCCCTGTTGATCCGTAACTTGGACTTGCCAAGGATGATTTTCAAGTTCTTTGATTAAACCGTCGTCCACTAGCACTCCTGCAACGTGATGATAGTTGGGGTACTTTTTGGCAATTGCATTCGAATCATCAGAATCATAATTTGAAATTTCCGCATCCGCTGGTGGCAACAAATCAAAAGCATCTTTCGGTTTCCAACTCAGTAGAGTAACGGTCGAAGCATATGAACGGGTACCATTTTAATCATGGCGAAAACCTAAATAATCGCCATCAATATGGACATGATACGTCTTGGTGTTACCATTCTGTGTACTCGTAACGGTTACTTGAGGTTTAGTAATTACCGTCTCACTACCTACCGCAATTTTTTCATTGTCCACCAATGGATCCGCTGACTGGGTTTCACTTGTCCCCACAATCGTCCGTTTCAGATCCTGCTGAACTTGATCATCATCCGCAAAGAAGTACTCAACCTTATCAGAATCAGCTGGTTTAGTAACCGTGAGATCAAAATAGTCGCCCGCCTTTAGTTGTTTAACTTGCTCATTTGAAAGGTTAAATTCAAAACTTAACTTTGTGGATCCCGCCGTTGAGATACCATTTTGATCAGTCTGTCCCTGAACCTTTTCGACCTGAACGTTTGAAACGTTCTCATTAGTCAGTTGATCCTTGACATTATGCTCAGCGGTGGGCACCGTTGATTCTTGATCATCTGACTGACCACCGGTCGGCTCAGAGTTAGGTACTTCAGTTACAGCACGATTATCGAGTGTATCTGCAAAGCCATTCTCCTGTGTCACTCCTAAGTTGATAGGAGAACAGAAGCAACCCCAATACTTAACTTCCGTAAACCATAATGTTGAATCCGTTGATCTGAAAAATGGTGATTATTCTTTCCTGTCATCATCATCATCGCTCCCCAAATTTTTAATTATGATATTAAATGATAAATAATCGTAACCTTAACTAGAATATCACTATTAATTTAATTATCAACATTTAACCGCCGTAAATTTTTAAAATTGGCTGACCATAGGTCAAACTGATTTTCGTAACACTAGCATTGACCGGTTCCGCAAGATTTTCGGGGTGCTTAAGTCCTAATAAAAGAGCCACCCATAATTTAATCGTCATGCCATGTGAAACCACCAACACTTTTTCGTCAGCGTCATCATTTAAATCAGCCATAAAGCTTTGCAAACGGGCTTGGGCTTGTTGATAATGTTCTCCACCAGAGATTTTCCACGACTGACCAAAATGAACCAGATCATGAAAATACTCTGGATACTGATCCAGAAGATCCTCAATTTTCTGTCCGTCCCAGGATCCATAATCAAACTCAACTAAACGTGGATCATAAGTCAATGTCGTTGATTGACCAACAATAATCTGCGCTGTCTCACTAGCCCGGCGCAATGGACTCACATATACACGGTCAAAATGGTGGTTAACTAACCGATCTTTAGTTAATTCTGCTTGTTGACGACCCTTACTAGTTAGTGAAGTATCAACTTTCGCTCCTTGTAAAATGTGAGCAGCGTTAGCCTTGCTCTGCCCGTGCCGAACTAAATATAATTCCATTGCTATTCCTCCCAAGTTATTGATCATATTTTAACTCAATACAAACAAAAAACTCTAGAAAGTTGCTTTCAACCCTCTAGAGTTTTTTTCATCAGTGACAGCTTACTTCTTGCGTAATTTACGCAGCTTCTTCATTCGTTTTAATTTATCTTTCTTCATTTTACGTGCCATCCGGTTCATCGCCATCTGCCCCATTTTACCACCAGGCATTTGACCACCCATCATGTTTTGCATTCCAGAAAAGTTACCATTGGTTACTTGCTTCATCATCTTCCGCATTTGGCCAAACTGTTTAATCATCCGGTTAACTTCAACGATTGGTCGACCAGCACCCGCTGCTAACCGACGACGGCGACTTGGATTCATCAAATCCGGATTTTCCCGTTCTTCTGGGGTCATCGATTGGATAATCGCCTTAATATGAAGAAACTGTTTTGGATCAATGTTGAGGTTCTTTAATGCTGGATTATTAGCCATTCCCGGCATCATTTTCAAAATATTTTCCAGTGGGCCCATGTTACTAATTTGATCTAATTGGGCGAGAAAGTCATTGTAATCAAATTCATTGGCCCGCATCTTTTCCATCGTTTCTTGGGCCTGCTCTTCATCAAAATTCTTTTGGGCCTTTTCAATTAGGGTCATCATGTCCCCCATACCCAAAATCCGTGAAGCCATCCGATCAGGGTGGAAAACATCTAAGTTCTCCATCTTTTCACCTTCACCGACAAACTTGATTGGTTTACCAGTGACTGCACGGATAGACATTGCAGCCCCACCACGGGTGTCACCATCTAACTTAGTCAGAACTACCCCGGTAACATCTAGCTTGTCATCAAAGCCTTGAGCAGTCGCAACGGCGTTTTGCCCGGTCATTGCGTCGACCACCAGTAAAATTTCATTTGGTTGGGCTAATTCTTTAATATTAGCTAATTCATCCATTAACTGCTCATCAATTTGTAGACGACCGGCAGTATCAATAATCACGTAGTCATTATGGTTGGCCTTGGCCACAGCTAAACCTTCACGAACAATTTCAACTGGATCAACGTCCGTTCCTTTTTCAAATACGGGCACGTCAATGGAGTCCGCGACCTGTTGTAATTGTGTAATGGCCGCCGGCCGGTAAACGTCCGCCGCAATGAAGAGTGGCCGAGCATGATCCTCATTTTTCAGACGGTATGCTAACTTACCAGCGGTGGTCGTTTTACCTGCCCCTTGGAGCCCAACCATCATAATTACGGTTGGAATGTGTGGCGCCTTATTTAGAGCGACGGCCTCACTCCCCATTAATTCGGTTAATTCATCATTAACGATCTTGACGATTTGTTGCGCCGGATTTAATCCCTTTAAGACTTCTGCACCAGTCGCCTTTGTCCGAACCTTTTTTACGAAATCCTTAACTACCGTAAAGTTAACATCGGCTTCCAATAGAGCGAGCCGAATCTCCCGCATCGTCTCTCGTAAATCTGCTTCTGTAACTTTTGGCTTCCGCCGCAATTTCTCCATGGCTTTTTGCAGCCGTTCCGTCAATCCTTCAAATGCCATTGGTATCCCTCTTTATTCTTCTTCTAGATTTTCCAAGTGTGTCACCAAGTGATTTAGTTGTTGATCATCTGGATAGTGATCATGAACATACCGTTGAATTCGTTCCGCTTGCTGATTACGGCGACTAAATTCGGCATAAAGATGTAGCTTCTGTTCATACCCTTCCAGTGCTTTCTCGGTGCGTTTAATATTATCATAGACTGCCTGCCTTGACACGGAAAAATCCTCCGCAATCTCTCCCAAAGAGTAATCATCCGCATAGTACAGCTGCATATAATCATACTGTTTTTGGGTTAACAGTGGAGAATAAAATTCAAATAGGTCATTAATTCGCTCATTTTTTTCTAGTTCCACTTTTTCACCTCATTATATGGATCAACACTAATCAGTAGTGGTAACTAAGCCCTTAAATAATCCATAGACAAATTCACTTGCATCGAATTTTTGGAGATCGGTGACCTTTTCACCTAAACCAACGAATTTCACTGGCAAATGAAGTTCATTGCGAATCGCTAAGACGATTCCTCCACGGGCGGTACCGTCTAGTTTAGTTAAAACAATCCCGGTAACATCCGTACTTTCTTTAAAGAGTTTAGCTTGATTTAATGCATTTTGACCAGTGGTGGCATCTAATACAAGTAATACTTCGTGAGGCGCATCAGGAATTTCACGGGTTAAAATCCGTTTCATTTTGGCTAACTCATTCATCAAGTTGACCTTGTTTTGTAGTCGACCAGCGGTATCTACAAAGAGAACATCATAGTCTTCCGCCTTGGCTTTTTTTACACCATCGAAGACCACCGCGGCTGGATCACCATTTTCTGGTCCGGTTACGATATCAACTCCGTCGCGTTTAGCCCAGACGTCCAACTGCTCAGTTGCTCCTGCCCGGAATGTGTCAGCGGCAGCAAGAAGCACTTTTTTACCTTCGTTTTTAAAACGCGCGGCCATTTTACCAATGGTGGTCGTTTTACCAGCACCGTTGACTCCAACAAACATGATCACGGTTGGCCCGGATTGAGCAAAATTAATTCCCGTTTGTTCATCTTGACCAGCGGCATCATATAATTCAACCATCTTTTGAATAATGACATTAGAAACGTCCTGTTTCGACTTAGCGTTTTGTAACTTAACTTCTTCCCGCAATGAATCACTTAATTTCATTGCCATATCATAACCAACGTCAGATTCAATCATTAAATCTTCTAAGTCTTCAAAGAAGTCCTCATCAACATGGCGGAAGTTAGCGAGAAACTTATTTAGTCGGGCCCCAAAACCGTTTCGTGATTTTTCTAATCCAGCATCATACTTCTCTTCGCTGGTCTTATCAGTAGAAGCGCTATTTCCTGGTTCATTTGGGGTTGCTTCTTCTTCATCTGATTCAACCGTCGGCTTCTCATTTTCTTGAGATGATAGAGTTTCATCAACCAATGATTCAGTCGTAGTTGAACTTTCTTTATTTTCTGTAACCGTATCATCTTCATCAGCGGGACGGTCTATATGGGTTGCCGCTGCAGACGCTGAGTCCTGTCGCTCCGTTTGGGAGACTTCAACCGACTCTGTCGAATTCTCCTGCACATTTTCCGTTGGTGTCGTGTCCTGAGCTTGGTCACCCTTGGTAGATCCTTCGGCCTCTGGATCTTTGGTTGGAGTTGGCTTTACTTCTTCTTGTTCGTCTTGGTGTCGTTTCCGACGAAAAATATCAAATAATCCCATCTAATTTCACCTCGTTATTGATTGGCTGTCTCTTCACCTAGCGTTTTGGCAACATCAACTGAAACTACTTCGGAAATTCCTGATTCCTGCATGGTAACTCCGTAAAGAACATCTGCATTCCGCATTGTTCCTTTCCGGTGTGTAATCACAATAAACTGCGGACCAGAATTGCCAAATCGATCCAAATAGTTGGCAAACCGATCAACATTGACATCGTCTAATGCCGCTTCTGGCTCATCAAGAATAGCAAATGGTACTGGTCGCACTTTCAAAATTGCAAATAATAATGCAATCGCCGTGAGGGCTTTTTCACCACCAGATAGCAGACTTAATTGCTGATTTTTCTTGCCAGGCGGTTGCGCCATTATGTCCACTCCTGTTTCCAGCAAATCGTCAGGGTCTGTCAAAATTAACTTAGCCTGACCACCATTAAAAATTTGGCTGAATGTTTCCGTAAATGATTGGGAAACTTCATTAAAGGTTTTAATAAAGCGTTGCTTGACCTGGTCATCCATCTTATCCATGGTAGTTTCTAGTTGTTTCTTAGCCGCCAGTAAATCATCCTTTTGCCCAGTTAAGAATTGGTAACGTTCTGAAACTTGTTTGTATTCATCAATTGAACCGAGATTAACGTTACCAATTTCAGCTAAGCCTCGTTTTAATAGTTTAATTTGGCGGGCTAATTTCTCATCAGAAATTGTTGATTGATTTTGCTGAGCTTCTTGGAGTGTCATGCTATATTGTTCGCTAAGCTTGTTCAAGCCCTGATCAACGGCAGCTTCCAAATGACCTTTCTGATCATTTAAGCCAGATACATCATTTAATACTGCCCGGGTTAATTCTTGTAATCGCTCATTTTCTGCGGTTGCTTGATCAATTTTTTCTTCTAAGTCCGTTTGCCGATCATTACACTCACTAACGGCTTGACGTGCCTTCTTCAAAACAACTTGGGCCTGTTGTAAAGCTGTTTCTTGATCCTGCGTGCTCGTTTGATCATCGGCAGCTCCCTGTGCCAATTCATGTAATTGTTGTTCAATGGCTGCCAATTGTTGTTGTACATCAGTTCGTTGACGAATCAGTTCATCATGCTGATCGGCAAGTTGCCGCTGACGTTCCTTGGCGACTGCCTGTTCTTGCTCCAATTGATGCATAACTTCGTCTTGACTAGACGCATTGGATTCTAATTCAGCAATTTGTTTTTTAGTCTGTTGAACCTGATTCTTGGCATCAGTTAATTGCTGGTTTAAGTCCGCCGTCTTTTCTTCATTCGCTTGTTGCTGATTAGTAAATGATGCCTGTTGATCATTACGCTGGTTAGCCTGAAACTCAAGAGCTTGGACCCGCCGTTGTAATTCGTTTAAATGATTTTCAGCAACCTCAACCGTAGTTTGCAAGCGGTCAGTTGCCTGACGCTGCTCATTAAATTGTGCTTCGGACTGTTCAATCGTTTGTTGGTTAGCCTGTCGCGCGGTCGCCAGTTTTTGAACCCGTTCTTTTAAAGCAGATGCATTTTGTTGTTCTTGCTGCAAAGCTACCTTTAATTTGGTTAACTGTTGCTTTTGGCTCAATAAACCAGCCCGTTGATGGCGATTTGCGCCACCCGTCATGGCACCACTGGCATTAATTAATTGACCATCTAACGTGATAACCCGTAACTGGTGGTGTCCTGCACGACTGATGGCTGTAGCGTGATCAAGATTATCCACTACAACCGTTGTCGACAGCAGATGGTTAATCACGGTCTTAAATTGATCAGAATACTGGATTAACTGGGTAGCTTGACCAATAAAGCCAGGCAACTTTTGAACATCAGTCAGTGTTTTAGGTGTCCATCCTGGACGAATCGTATCTAATGGCAAAATGGTTACCCGACCACCACGATGACGAATCAAGTAATTAATAATTTGTTTACCAGTACTTTGATTATCAACTACTAATTGCTGCAGTTGACTTCCCAGTACAGTTTCAATTGCTGTGGTGTACTGAGCTGGCACCTGGATCAACTCACTGACTGAACCAGCCAGGCCTTGAAACTGCTGACGTTCTTTCAAGATCGTTTGAACCCCAGCATAATAACCAGTGTAGTCCGTTAACATCGCCTGATAATTTTTGACTTGCTGTTCAGCCGAACGAACCGTTCCTAAAGATTGATACCATTGCTTTTGGACCTGTTCATATTGACCCTGCAACTGTTGACGATGCTGATTTGCTGCCTTCAATTCACGCTCAGCCCTCGTCAACTTAGTTTGTGCTGCTGTTAATTCTTTTTGTTGGGCAGCTAACTGTTGGCGAGCCGTATTCAATTGATGACGGCCTTCAACCAGGTTTTGCTGATCTTGCTTTACAACGTTTAAGTTACGTTCATGGTTTTGCTTTAAGTACACCCGCTCATTATGCAGCGTCGTCAACTGCTGCATTAAATCAACTTGGCGCTCTTGGAGCTGTTCCAATTCCTGATTTAGTCTTTGAACCCGTTCCGCCGCACTCAATGATTGCAAATCTTTTAATTTTTTTCGCTCTGTTAATAACTTGCTCTTTAGCTCCGCAGCTTGATGCTCATTTTGGTCTAACTGCTGAGTAAGTTGCTCCTGGCGTTCCTCGAGATCCTGTTTTTGCGATGATAACCGCTGCTGATCTTTAAGCCGTTGTTCCTGGCGAATAGAAGATAGCGACTGCTGATTTTGTAATTTAGCAATTTCTTCAACCTTAGCAGTAACCTCATTTTGGGATTGATCTTTTTGTTGAAGAACCTGGCGCCGATTGTCCTGAAGCTTTTGTAAAGTATCTTTTGCCTTTTTAGCTTGCTGATCATACTGGATGCTCATTTGATTAGACTGATCCAGTTTCTTTCGAATACCGGCCAGTTCATCCTGATCTCTTAATACCTGACGAACCGTTTGCGTACGATCAAATTGATCAAGCTTTTGTTTTTGTTCTAAATAATCTTGCGCCAGTGAACTTTCTTCTTTTAGCGGTTCTAGTCGACGTTCTAATTCAACGACAATATCATTAACTCGGTCGAGACGCTCGTCGGTTTCCTTGAGTTTCTTTTCAGCGGTCGTTTTATTTTGCTTATACTTAGCAACCCCTGCGACCGTTTCAATAATGTGGCGACGATCGCCCGGTTGTCCATTAAAGATTTCGGCGACCCGGCCTTGCGAGATAATTGAAAATGACTCACGACCAATTCCTGAATCAATAAATAAATCTACAATATCTTTTAAGCGGACGCGATGATCATTAATTAAGTATTCACTATCGCCATTACGATAAAGCTTTCTAGTAACAGTAATTTCAGAATATTGGCTTTGCAAATAATGGTCACTATTATCAAGGGTCATTTTAACAACCGCCCGATTGAGCGGATGATGATCCTTAGAACCATTGAAGATCACATCAACCATTTTGCCACCACGAAGTGTCTTTGCAGATTGTTCCCCCATGACCCAGCGGAGAGCTTCAATGACATTACTCTTCCCACTACCATTGGGGCCGATAATACCAGTCATCCCAGGCTGGAACTTAATCGTGGTCTTATGGGCAAATGACTTAAACCCATCAATTTCCATTGACACAAGTTGCATTAAACGTTCACCATCTTATTTCGTTGTTGTTCGTAACTTTTTCAGCGCCTGCGCAGCTGCATCCATTTCAGCATGCTTCTTTGACGATCCTGTCCCTTGAGCTAATACTTGACCATCAGCACTGACGTTTACCTTAAATTCAGGGGCATTTTCTGACCCAGTTTCGTCCAGAAGGTGATATTCAATATCAACATCGCCATCCCGTTGGAGAAATTCTTGTAAACTGGTTTTGGTATCAACCGCATGATCAAACCATCCCATATCCAATTTAGGAAAAATTACCCGGTGAATAAAGCGTTCAACAGCATCACGACCCTGATCTAAGTACAATGCCCCAATAAAGGATTCAAAAATATCACACAATAGGCCCGGACGATTTCGTGCTCCGGCCATTTCTTCACCCTTACCTAAGCGGATGTATTGGTCAAAATGACATTCCTTGGCAAATTTAGAAAAACTATCTTCACACACCATTGCCGCCCGTAACCGAGTTAATTTCCCTTGAGGTAATTCTGGATAGCGCCGATAAATATATTCTGAAACGAACAATTGTAAAACGGCATCACCTAAAAATTCAATCCGTTCATAATACTTCAAGTGCTGTTCAGGATGTTCGTTGACATATGAGGCTTGGGTAAACGCCTCAGCTAATAAGTCTGGATTCTGAAAATGAATGTCAAATTCATCTGCCAGATATTGTTGTAATTCAGTAATCATACCGTTTCCCTTTCTCAAAAAAAAGCCGCCGATGAAAATCCTTCATCGCGGCCCACATCATAATATTACCGTAATCTTCATTTATTTGTCGTTTTGATGGGCAGCAATATAGTCGACTACTTCACCAATGGTGCTTAACTTTTCTGCTTCCGCGTCATCGATTTCTGCCCCAAAGGTATCTTCAACTTCCAAAACAAATTCTACAAAGTCAATTGAGTCAGCATCGAGATCTGTCTTCAAATTTAAATCATCGGTAATCTTGGCACGATCAATGTCAAAGTGATCAGCAACAATGGCTGATACTTTATCAAAGATTTCATTTTTTTCCATTGCTAAATACCTCTTATATTTAATAACTACCTACCTATTTTATTCGTTTTTTGTCCCGTTGTCTACGTTTTCTTCATTACTAAAGAATTCAACGGTTTGATCAATCACTTTGGTGTTGATCATTGTCCGAATTTGCTGAATGGCTTTGGTAATGGCGGTCACGTCAGCGGAACCATGAGCCTTCACAACCGGTGCTTTGAGGCCTAATAAGACTGCTCCGCCATATTGTGACGGATTCATTAAATGGCCAATTCGATGAAAAACTGGTCTTAACAAAAGGTAGCCTAGTTTGGCACGAAGCCCGCCATTCATAATACCGTCCTTAATCAGGGTCATCATCATTCGAACGCTTCCCTCAGTCGCCTTCAAAGCCGCGTTCGCCGTCCAACCATCAGAAACAACTACATCTGCTGCACCATGGAGAAGGTCACCAGCTTCAATATTACCGACGAAGTTTAAAGCTTTTTGGTCAGCAAGATCTTGATGAACGGCCTTATGCAATTGATCACCTTTGTCCGCTTCAGCGCCATTATTCAAAAGTGCCACCCGTGGATCTTGAATATTGAGAACATTTTGAGCATAGAACCGGCCTAAATGGGCAAATTCAACTAGGTTTTTTTCTTTCGATTCGGCATTGGCACCTGAATCAAGGTATACAAAACCTCGTCCTTGCTGTCCCGGTTGTGCCACAGGCAAAATACTTGTTAATCCAGGTCGATCGATCCCCTTTATCCGACCAATAATGAAAATTCCAGCAGCAAGGATTGCTCCAGTATTACCAGCTGAAAAGAATGCATCTGCCTCACCATGTTTGACGGCATTGGCCGCCCGGACAATTGAAGAATCTTTTTTGCGCCGAATTGCCCGAACGGGTTCTTCACCCATGGCAATCTCTTCGGTCGTATTAATTAAAGTTAACCGTTCAGGATTCTTAATTAATGGTTTAACCTTCTGTTCATCCCCATATAAAAGAAATTCCAGGTCATTAAACTGATCCCGCGCGTTTTCAATTCCTCCAATAATCACTTGGGGCGCATGATCGCCACCCATTGCATCAACAGCTATTTTCATATTCATTTTCCTTTCTTAGTCAAAGTGTGTCGTTAGTTCATGCCGAGTTAGGTAATATACTAATGGTTGATTTTCATCACGAAGATCCCAGTCAGGAGTGTTAATTAAGTTTGCTGCATCTGAGCGCGCAATTTGTAACATTTTTAAATCAGCCACCGGATCACCAACTTTAAAGTCTGGCACCCCAGACTGCTTATTCCCCAAAACATCACCTGAACCACGTAACTCCAGGTCACGTTGGGCAACGACAAAACCGTCATTGGTTTCAACCATCGTCTGCATTCTTTTAACACCGTCTTCAGTTTTTGGGTCGGCAATCAGCAGACAGTAACTTTGCTGCTGACCACGACCAACCCGCCCCCGGAGCTGGTGTAATTGCGCGAGGCCAAAACGGTCAGCATCATAAATTAACATTACTGTAGCGTTGGGATTATCCACCCCAACCTCAATTACCGTTGTGGCGACCATTACCTGAATCTTATTGTCTTGAAAATCTTGCATGACCTGTTCTTTTTGTTCGTTGTCCATTCGTCCATGAAGGAGACCAACTTGGTACTGCGGTGCAAAATATTCAACAAACTCTTGATACAGATCAGTCGCATTTTGAACATCGAGAGTTTCAGATTGTTCGATTAACGGAGAAACCACATATACCTGCGCTCCCTGAGCTAACTGACCTTTTAAAAACTGTAAAGCTTGGTCCGCTTGATTTTCTTTCAGCCAGGTGGTCTTAATCGGTTGACGACCCGCTGGTAATTCATCGATGATAGAAACATCCATTTCCCCATAACTGGTAATTGCCAGAGTCCGTGGAATCGGTGTTGCCGTCATTGCTAAGACGTCAGGATGAACCCCCTTCATCCGTAATTGCTGACGCTGGTTAACTCCAAAACGGTGCTGCTCATCAATGATGGCTAAGCCCAAATTGGCGTAATCAACCTGCTCTTGAATCAATGCGTGAGTCCCGATAATGAGATTGATACTACCATCTTTGATACTTTTTAACATTTGCCGTTTCTGACGAGTATTCATCGATCCAGTTAATAATCCAATATTCACGTGCGTTCCTGCAAAAATCTTAGCTAATTTTTGGGCATGTTGGGCTGCCAAAATTTCGGTTGGCGCCATTAAAGCTGCTTGGTAGCCAGCAATCACAACTGCATTAATGGCAATTGCCGCCACAATCGTTTTCCCCGAGCCAACATCCCCCTGCAAGAGACGATTCATTTGGTAAGGTTGTCGGAGATCGCGACAAATCTCATTAACCACCCGTTTTTGAGCAGCCGTCAATTCAAAGGGAATTGTTTTAATAAAATCGCGTAATTCTTGATTATTGTAAAGAATTTGGTTGCCATCCTTTTGCCGATTGGCTCGCCGTATTGATTGCAGTCGTAATTGAAACAGGAAAAACTCTTCATAAGCAGCAGTCCGGCGTGCTGCCCGTGCCGCTGGACCATCTTTGGGAAAGTGCATATCATGAATCATGGTCCGCCGATCCAGCAATTGATAACGTTGCCGTAGGCTAATCGGTAGTAACGTCGCAATCACATTGGCATAATTAT
Organism: Limosilactobacillus sp. C0001E2; assembly: GCF_056590915.1. Taxonomy (NCBI): domain Bacteria; kingdom Bacillati; phylum Bacillota; class Bacilli; order Lactobacillales; family Lactobacillaceae; genus Limosilactobacillus; species Limosilactobacillus sp. C0001E2. Next base: position 320,003 of record NZ_JBWPXC010000001.1, read on the forward strand.
GATATGCGATCTTGATCAGCTTACGCAAGGTTGCTTGATGAACATGCTTATTTGCCGGATAGATTGCGCCCATCTCTTGATCCTGTTGATTGGTTAATAACTTGGTCCCCTGAATTTCCTGTCGTGAAGCATTCCAAGTTCCCATGATCGTAACATCCTGATCCATTACAGCCTGCTTCTTTAAGTATGGCTGATTAAAATACACCACTTGGACGACGACATGCCCAACCATTACCCGAAAGCCAAGTCGCGTACGGCGGTAGCCAAAACGTGACATCACGGGTTCAGAGACAATCGTACCGTGAATCGTCACCTTCTGCTTGTCCTTTGCGGTTTCGAGATTAGTAGGCGCAAAATCATCATAACGACTCGGAAAGTACGTCAATAAATCTTCAACCGTTTGAATTCCTAACGTAGTTAAAGCTTCAGCAGTTTTGAGACCAACACCACGGATCGTACTAACTGGATCTTGTAAACTTTTCATGATGTATCTCCCTCCTTCTGTTATAAAAAAAGTGGGAAAGAACTAGTCAGTTAGTTCAATTTCCCACTCAATCAACCTGGAATCACTTAGCAGTTCGCTGAATAGCAAGTTAACCTTTTCCTAGTTATTCGACAGAAATTAAATATGGATAAACTGGTTGGTCACCTTCATATACCTGAACATCCAATTCATCATCCATCTCTTCAATTGCACTCTGCAATTGAGCAGCTTGATCTTGGTTACCATCTTCACCATAGTAAATGGTAACCACACTGCTATCTTCGTCTAGCATCTTCTTAACCATTGCTTCAGCAGTAGTTGCCAAGCTGCTATCGGTTGTCACAATATCACCATCGACAATCCCAATATAATCATCTTTTTTAATTGTAATCCCGTTTACAGTCGTATCACGGACAGCAGTAGTAACTGCACCACTCTTCACAGTATCAAGTGCGTCTTCCATTGCTGTATGGTTTTCTTCCAAGGTGCTGTCAGGATTGAATTCCAGTAAAGCAGTCATTGCTTGTGGAATAGTTTTCGTATGAACAACATCCGTTGGAATCTCCGCAATATCTTTTGCCTGATCTGCCGCCATGAAGATATTACCATTATCCGGGAGTACCAAAGCCTGTTTAGCACCACTGTTATTAATTGCATCAGCAATATCTTGAATACTTGGATTCATTGTTTGTCCACCACTAATAATGTGAGTTACGCCCAAGCTCTTCAATAATTCGCTAATTCCTTGACCGGCAGCAACTGCAATTACCGCTGTTTCTGGTGTCTCTTTTTCAACATCAGCATCAGTATTTTCAGCTACTGATGGTTCGTCTTCATCCATAATTTGTTCTTGTTGCCACCGCATGTTATCAACTTTAACGGTTTGCAAATCACCAAATTGTTGACCCCAAGATAAAACCTTTCCTGGGTGCTCAGTGTGAACATGGACCTTCACAATTTCATCATCATTGATAACTAATAGGCTATCACCAAGCTTGGCCAGGTAATTATAGAATGTGTCATAGTCAAACTTTTGAGTTACCTGCTTACCCCGTCCAATTCGAACCATGATTTGGGTACAATAACCATATTTGATATCGGCTGGATCTAACTTCCCTTGAGCACTTTGATGATGCTTAGCATTAATCATCTCATTCATCTGCGCATTATCTGGTTTAGTTTCAACAGTTACCTTGCCAGTTAATGCTTCTAAGAATGCATGCAAAACGTAGTCTAAACCTTGACCACCAGAGTCTACCACCCCAACTTCTTTCAAAACCGGTAATAAATCTGGTGTCTTTTGGAGTGCTCGATCAGCCGCCGAACAAATTTCCTCTAAAATCTTTTCAATATCGTTGGTGGTTTTGACAGTGTCAATTCCTGCTTGTGCAGATTCTCGAACTACCGTTAAGATCGTTCCTTCTGTAGGCTTCATCACGGCCTTATAGGCAGTTTGGGCACCATTTGCATAGGCGTCAACGAATTCTTGAGCGCTCAGATCTTTCTTGCCCTTACAGCCACCGGCAAAGCCACGAAAAATTTGTGAAAGAATTACCCCAGAGTTTCCCCGAGCCCCCATTAAGAGACCCTTAGCTAAGGAATTGGCCAAGTCGCCAACATTTTCACTCGTATCTTCCCGTTCATATTTTGCACCACTTGCCATGGACATACTCATGTTCGTACCTGTGTCACCATCAGGAACGGGAAATACATTTAACGAGTTAATAAATTCTGCATTCTGATTGAGTTTGGCCGCAGCGGCCTGAACCATTTTACCGAATTCGAGGTTTGTAATCTTTGTGATTGCCAAAATATTATTCCTCCGCCTACCAAATTTAGTCTTCAGAAACCCGTACACCTTGAACGTTAACATTCACGGCATTTGCGGTAATTCCTAATAATGTCTCTAAATTGTACTTAACCTTTTGTTGAACACTTTTTGAAACTTCGGAAATCTTGATTCCATATTCAACAATAATATTTACTTCAACAGCAATGCCGTTATCCTGTTGCCGGATAACTACACCTTGACTGTAATTATCACGTTGCAAAATCTTATTAAAGCCATCTTTTAATGGGTTGCGACTAGCCATGCCGACTACACCGTAATTATCAGTTGCTGCACCACCAACTACGGTCGAAATCACATCATTAGAAATATCAATCGTACCTGATTGTGTTTTAATCTTCACTGCCATCTTTATGGCCTCCTTGTCGTGATTAATGAATTATCCTGTTTATTTTACCACACTTAGCAAATGAGACAAATTCATATAATGTCGCTTTTTGCAGAAATAGAAATAAAAAAGGCTGCCCGTGGGCAGCCATACTTTTTATTTAGTTAACACGAGTAACCTTACCCGACTTCAAAGTACGTGCTGAAACGTAAACCTTCTTTGGCTTACCATTAACTAAAATAGTAGCTTTTTGCAAATTAGGCTTCCAGCTGCGACGAGTTGAGTTAAGGGCGTGGGAACGCTTGTTACCAAACTTAGTACTTTTACCAGTAATAAAATCCTTAGCCATGTTGGAACCTCCTCTCCTCATCAGTTTTTTCGTGCGCATTACTGCGCTGTAACTCACCTAAATAATTTACCATAGGCGGACGCACTTTGCAACAGTTTCTTTCAAGTATTTTTACTTGACACTAATCATTACCATGGATTTGATCATAGCTCTGAATCACTGCAACCACTCCTTGATGGAACGAAAAATGATTCACCTTCCCAACAAATTCATTGCTTGACCATGAAAACGGAATGTCTGAATTGAAATCAACTAATGGATATTTTTCATCCGGCAAATTCAATCCGCGAACAGGTGTTAAATTGACAAAAGCGAGGTACCGCATCCGCGTCTCCTTGACAACTGAGTACGAACCTGGCCAATAAAAATCTACCGTATTTTCCCGATCAATCAACCTAATTCGGTCTAAATAATCACGAAATTCATCTTGCATAGGCATAAAGAGATTCGCTAATAACTGATCAAGGCGACCACCAGTACCACCGTAAATATTAATCTGCGTTGGATGAAACTCCTGAATTGCTAATCTAGTACCATATTGAGTATCCGTAACATCCTTTGCTGTCGGCAAAATCCGAACATCTTTAACCAATTTCTTTAAGCGTTCCATTTCCTGGGGGGCAGTAGAATCAAAATCCCCCGCCACGACTGCTGGAGTTATTCCATGTTGCAATAAATAGGTGGCCCCATAGTCAATCCCAATCCACAGCTCATGTTGATGCTTAAACACAATATCTAGAGGAATTTCCTTCGCCGGTCCACCCACCATTAAATTAACTACTGTCATCTTTCTCTAAAAAAAGTGCCATTACGATAAATGGCACCGTTCATTGTTACTTTGTTGCATTCTTAATGGCATTAATCCGAGCAACTGGATCATCAGCACCGTAAACATATGAACCAGCAACGGCAACGGTTGCACCTGCCTTGTAGCAGTCAACAACTGTTTGATCATTGACTCCACCATCAATTTCGATATAAAAATCGTAGCCATGGTCCTTCTTTAGCTGATTCAATTCGGCAATTTTGTCAACCGTTTCTGGCAAGAACTTCTGACCACCAAAACCAGGGTTAACTGTCATTACTAACACTTGATCAACCATATGAAGAACTGGCTTGATCATTTCAACTGGTGTTCCAGGATTAATAACTACTTCAGCCTTGACACCACCGTTCTTAATGATTTGTAATGCGCGGTGAATGTGTTGCGTTGCTTCAACTTGGACCCCAATGATATCAGCTCCAGCATCAATAAAGTCTGGAATAATACGTTCAGGATTTTGAACCATCAAATGAACATCTAACACCATTTTCGTAATTGGACGAATTGCCTTAACGAAGCCAGGGCCAAAAGAAATGCTTGGCACAAAGCTACCATCCATAATATCAATGTGAAGATATTCGGCACCGCCTTGGTCAACCTTTTCAATGTCCTTTTGCAAATTAACATAATCAGCACTCAAAATTGATGGTGCAACTTTAATCATAATCTACTACCTCACTTCAGTATTTTGGCTTTTGGTTTTTAATTAGTTCTTGAAATTGAACATAATTATTATACCTTGACTCTAATATTTTACCATCTTCCACTGCATTTTTCACAGCACAGCCTGGCTCTTGTAAGTGTAAACACCCACGGAATTTGCATTCTGGAGCTAGCCGTTTCATTTCCGGAAATAATTGGGGCAATTCTTCCTTGGTCATTTGGAAATCCTCATAGGACGAAAAACCAGGAGTATCAGCAACTAAAGCATTACCGACCTTCAGTAAAGCCACTTTGCGTGTTGTGTGCCGTCCTCGCTTCAAAGCTTTTGAAACTTCACCGGTTGGCAGGTCAAGGTTAGGTGCTAAATGGTTTAATAAAGTTGATTTACCGGCACCTGTTTGTCCCATCATCGTAACAATTTGCCCGTTAATCTGTTGCTGCAATTGATCTAAATTTGTCTGACAATATGGTTCTTTAGAATAGTAAACCGAATAGCCAATCTGGCGATAACCATCTACAAAAGTTTGCAGTTTCTGGTCTTCCTCTGCAGACAACAGGTCCACTTTTGAAAAGAAAATAATTGGTGTGATAGACTGCGCTTCTAGAGCAATTAACTGGCGATCTAATAAGTTGCTTGAAAACTGCGGATTACTAGCTGCAGTAACCACAATAGCCGTATCAACATTGGCAACCATTGGACGTACCAACTGATTGGTGCGCGGCTCAATTGCTAAGAGATAACCATCGGCAAACTGAACATGATCACCCACCAGTGGTTTAATCCCCCGTTTGCGAAAATTCCCGCGGCCCCGCGTGCGATAAATCTCACTGTCAGCAATTATATCGTAGAACCCGCTCAATGATTGTTGAATAATTCCTTCCTTCAAAAAGCACCTCCATTAACCTGTGATGTTGGTTGCACTCATAATTGTTCGACCATTTCGGATAACCTTGTAGGCACCCATTTGGTGATTCCGTAGTGTAAACGGAACGTTGATTGTGGTTTCTTGATTGATCGTAATATCTTGATATTCCATTGTGAGATTATGGTACGCATCCGAAATATAAACCTGAACCCGGTTTTCCTTTTTGCCACCATTTCCATCAAACGGAATATTAATCTGAATATTAGTTGTCTTTAAATTGGCTCCTGTGTCAGCCACCTGGACGGCTAGAGTATCATTCTCGGCTAGTTTAGTTCCTGCTTTTGGCGTTTGACTAATAACGTGATTAACCGCAATTTTATTCGAATTCTTCTTAATCACCGTTACTTGAAGGTGATGTTTGTTAGCAAAATCTTGAACTTCATTTAGATCTTTGTTCTTAAAATTAGGAATTTTAACCTTATGCTGTCCACGACTCACCGTCAGAGTAATAGCCTTATTCTGTGGCTTAATGACACTTCCGGCACTAACGTTTTGTTTGATAATTGATCCCTCATCAACTTCATTTGAATACACCATTTCTTTATTAACGGTGAATCCTTTCGCACGTAATTGAGCTGCCGTGTGATCATAATCATCACCAACAAAGTCAGCCATCTTATAGCTGTTTACACCGCTACTCAAAACAATATCCACCGAACGACCAAACCGTACCCGTTCTGGACTATCAATTGATACCACATGGTCCTTTGCTACAACCTTACTGGTAGTTCTAGTAATGTTGCCAATCCGCAAATGCCGTTTAGCTAACGTTTTTTCAGCCTGGGATGCCGATTGCCCATCTATATTAGGAACGGTAACCAAACGATTAAAATACCAACCAGCAAACAATAGTATTACTACTGCGCCACTTACCAATCCAACCCACCAGTGCCGATGACTAATAGGTTTCTTTGCCGTAGGGTTGTTTTGAGGGTTAGTCTGTCCGATTTCTTTTGTTTGACCATTATCTTGATCAGCTTGCTTTTTTGCATGTTGAATTGATTTTAGGTCCAAGACCTTCGTTTCATCATCACAATGACTATTTTCCCTAAATCGTGGTTCACCACTCCGCTGCTTATCGAGCGAAGTCCGTAAATCAGCAGCCATTTCCTTGGCACTAGAATAACGCTCTTGTGGATCCTTAACAGTAGCTTTATAAACTACATTTTCCATTGCCTGAGGAATCGCGGGATTAAACTCCCGAACAGATGGAATTTGATCTTTAAAGTGCTTTAATGCAATTGAGACAGCATTCTCACCTTCAAAAGGAACTGTCCCCGTTAATAACTCATAAAGAATTATGCCAAGCGAATAAATATCTGAACGTTTGGTGGCTACACTACCGCGTGCTTGCTCTGGTGACAAATAATGAACGGAACCAACTAACGTATTCGTTTGGGTCAATGAATTATCAAAACTGGCTGTAGCAATGCCAAAATCTGTAATTTTAATGTTTTTGTTTTGATCAATTAAAATATTTTGCGGTTTCAAATCACGGTGAATAATGCCATGTTCATGTGCTGATTCAACAGCTGACAATACTTGTTCCATGATATTGATCACTTGGGGCAACGGAATCGGATAATTTTGCGCAATGTATTTTTTCAGATCCATGCCTTCCACATACTGCATAACCATATACTGCATGCCATGGTTTTCGCCAACATCATAAACACCAACAATGTTGGGATCATTCAGTTGGGTTGCGGCAAGTGCTTCACGTTGAAAACGTTTCTTAGTTTGCGGATCGTCACGCAGGTCTAAACGCAGTAACTTAACGGACACTTCGCGATCTAAGACTAAATCATGTGCTAGATATACATTGGCCATTCCGCCCTCACCAAGTGATCGGATAATTTTATACCGATTGCCTAGTACATATCCGGGTTTCATATAGCTTCATGCCTCGCTTAATTATTTTGGCTGATTAACACGGTAACATTATCCGGGCCACCCGCTTGGTTTGCTAAGGAAACTAAGCGTTGACATTTTTCACCCAGTGTCCACTGATCAGTACTAAGCACTGCCTTGATCTGTTCGTTGTTAACCATTTTCGACAGACCATCTGAACACAGCAAAAACAGATCTCCGGGTTTAACCGGAAAACTGTTCACTTCAATTTGGGCATCTTGGGAAATACCAATTGCGCGGGTAATAATATTTTTCTGTGGTGAAACACGCGCAGCATCCTCGGATAAGTCACCATTTTTTACTAATTCATTTACTAATGAGTGATCAATCGTGATCTGGGTCAATAGACCATCATGATAAATATATCCACGACTATCTCCAATGTTAGCAACCACTACTTGTTGATCATTAAAAAAGAGCGCAGCAACCAGTGTTGTCCCCATTCCCTGATACGATTGATTCTCTTGTGATTTCTTTAAAATTAATGCATTTGCTGCCAGCACTTGTTCTTGAAACCATCGTTTGGCTTCTGAAACACTTTGCGGCTGGGCAGCCATGAATTGGCGGCCAAGTTGATCAATAGCAATCGTTGCGGCAACATCACCGCTCCGATTACCACCAATCCCGTCTGTAACAACGGCAAGCATATTCTTACCATTGTGAAAGACTCGCACACGATCTTGATTCTGTGAGCGCTGTTTTCCAATGTCAGTTTGATAAGCAGTTTTCATAATCTAAATAATTTTCCTTTATTTAATCCGTTGAAGGGTCCCGATAAAGAAACCATCAGAACCATAATCACTCGGCAAAATCGTGAGTGTCTTCTGTTGACGGTCAGCCTTAATTGCACGTGCCGTTTGCGTTTTCAACAACCTAAAATTCGGGTGGTGTGCCAAAAACGTTTGAACCGTGTGTTCATTCTCTTCTTGGAGAATCGTACACGTGCTGTAAACAATTATACCGCCTTTTTTTACTTTCGGGGCAACCGCATTTAAAATTGCTCCTTGAATTTCATGAAGCCGGCTACTAGTGGAACTAGTTTTATCATAACGGATTTCCGGTTTACGTCGGATTAATCCGATCCCCGAACATGGAGCATCAACCAAGATTTTATCAAAAGACTCATCTGTAAAGTAATCATCTACCTGACGAGCATCTAATTGCCGTGCCACAACTCGGTCAGCAACCCCTAACCGTTCCATGTTCTTACGAATTAGTCGAACCTTATGTTGATGAATATCCAGAGCATCAACTTGACCCGTTGTTGGATCTAAAGCAGCAGCAATTTGTCCAGTCTTGCCACCTGGTGCAGCACACGCGTCCAGCACACGTTCATCGCCCCGGAGTTGGAGCGCTTCCACTGCTAACATGGCACTTTCATCCTGAATGGTAACCATCCCGTTAACAAACGCTGCACTGGTGAGTACATTGCCGCTTTGAACTACCAGGCCGTCCTGCGCAACCTTGCTCCGTTGAACAACAATCTGCTCATTAGCTAAGGTTTGAATTGCTTTTTGAATAGTTGTCCGGGCGGTATTCACTCGTAAACTGATACGGGAAGGTTCATTAATCTGGTGAACCAATTTTTCAACCTGCTCTTGACCATACTGATGAAGCAGGCAACGTACCAACCATTCCGGAATGCTACCAATAATCGATAATTGTTGAATAGGATCCGCAATCTCTAGCGGATCAGCAGGTCCCTGACGAAGGAAAGCATGTAAAACGCCCGTTACAAACTTTCTAATTCCCGGATTTCCCCGCCATTTAGCAATTTTAATAGCTTCATCTGTCGTAGCCCATTCTGGAATTCGATCCATAAATTGATACTGATAAAAAGACATCATCAATAGCGTTTTAACCCAACTATCGGGCTCACGCTTCACCAGTGGCGTTAACCAGTATTCCAGGGTTATTTTGTGTTGTAATACCCCATAAACTAACGTCGTCACCAGTCGTTTATCCACTTCTTTTAATCGATGGCGCTTTAGTGTTTCATTTAATTGTAAATTAGAATAAGACCCCCGTTGAAAGACCTTATCAAGCGTTTCTAAAGCCAAATTACGGGGGCTATTTTGAATTGAATTATTCATTAGTAATTGCTTGTACTCCTGGTTGTAAATCTTGGTGACCATTTAGGTATGCGGTAATATCCATCAAGCCTTTACCAGCTGGTTTCAACCGATTGATTTGATAGGTTGTCCCATCACCAGCTGCAATTACCAGCGCGTGTTTGGCTACCCGCACGACCTTACCAGGTTCCAATGACGTTGACTCTGGTAATGGGGTAACGTCAATTATTTTAGTACGTACTCCATCAATGATCATATTTCCCAATGGTTGGGGACGAAGGCCACGTACTAAATCATCAATCCGGTTAGCTGGCAGAGTATAGTCAATTCGCTCCTGAGCAGAAGCAATATTTGGTGAAAAGACGACTTTAGTTTCATCCTGTGGAATTGAAGGTGCAGTCCCCTCGATTAATGCTGGCAGAGTCTCCATTAACAAGTCTCGTCCTAAAATACTTAGTTTTTCAAACATCGTACCTGTATCGTCTTGCTTAGTGATTGGAATGGATCGCTGGGCAATAATGTCCCCTGCATCCATCTTTTTCACCATGTACATAATCGTCACACCCGTTTCAGTATCACCATTCATTACAGCATACTGAATTGGAGCGCCACCCCGGTACTTCGGTAATAGTGAACCATGTACATTAATCGCCGCGATATTAGCTGCTTCCAACATTTTAGTCGGTAAAAACTGTCCATACGCTGCCGTGATCATTAAATCCGGTTGGAGAGCAATCACTCGTTCCATTTCTGGACTACCACTTAACTTGGCCGGCTGTAAAACCTCAATTCCGTTTTTGACTGCTAATTCCTTTACCGGTGAAGCCGTCATCACATGTTTACGGCCTCGTGGCCGGTCAGGCTGTGTTAATACTGCCTGAACATCATAATCTGGACTTGTGATTAGTGCCTGTAAAATGGGCACAGCAAACTGGGGAGTCCCCATAAAAACTACTGATGTCATATTAATCCCTTCTTTATAGGAAGTACTGCGGATCCGGATCAATTGCCAATTCCGCACCACGTTGATATTTATTTTGCGTTTCTTGCATAATTTTAGTTAGTAATGAATGAAGCTGAGGATCCTGACGGTATTTAATCACAATCTGATAATAATACCGTTTTTTCAAACGAGCAATTGCTCGCGGAGTGGGTCCTAAAATCATTGTATCACCCGCAAGCTGGTTTCCTAATTCCTGCCTAATATCATACATCATTTTGGCAGCCACTTGTTCATCTTCATGGCTCCCCATCAGACGAATCGTGTAGTAATAAGGGGGATAGCTCGCTAATTGTCGTATCTGCATCTCAGTATTAAAAAATTTCCGATAGTCATGCGCTTGGACTAAGCGAATCACATAATTATCTGGATTAAAAGTTTGGACAATTACCTGACCCTTTTTGTCAGCCCGACCCGCACGACCACTAACTTGTGACAACAAATCAAAGCTGCGTTCACTCGCCCGAAAGTCAGGCAAATCAAGGCCCGTATCGGCATTCAACACTCCGACTAAAGTAACGTTCGGAAAATCTAGTCCTTTAGCAATCATTTGGGTCCCCAATAGGATATCTGCTTGACCGCTACCAAACTTTTGCAATAATTTTTCATGCATTCCCTTACGACGGGTTGTATCTACATCCATCCGCAGAATCCGGGCAGTGGGTAATAGGGTCTGTAGTTCCCTGGTGGCCTTTTCAGTACCAGTTCCATAATATCGAATATGACGACCATGACACTGCGAACATCGTTGAGGGATGGGTTCTTCATGACCACAATAGTGGCACCGCATCGTATGAGTATCTAAATGCATCGTTAATGAAATATCACAATTAGGACATTTCAACACAAATCCGCAATCACGGCACATGATAAAAGAGGAAAAGCCGCGACGATTCAGCATTAAAATACTCTGTTCATGTTTGGTAAGCCGTTCTTGCAAAGCCGTTAAAAGTGCAGTTGAAAAGTTTGATTCCCCTCGTCGCTGAACCTCTGGACGCATATCCACAACTTTAATTGGTGGTAATGGACGTTTGTTGACCCGGTGTGGTAATTGTAATAGTTGGTAATTACCTGCCAGTGCCCGTGAATAACTTTCCAAACTTGGTGTTGCTGAACCTAATAGCAAAGGCGCATGATGATATTTAGCACGCCACTTGGCAACTTCGCGAGAATGATAGCGAGGTGCATCGTCTTGTTTATAGCTAGTCTCATGCTCCTCGTCCATAATAATAATTCCAATATTTTTCAACGGTGCAAAGACCGCCGACCGTGCACCCACAACTATTTGAGCTTCACCACGTTCAATTCTTCGCCACTCATCATAGCGTTCCCCAGCGGATAATCCAGAATGAAGAACCGCAACTTGGGAACCAAAACGAGCCCGAACTCGTTCCGCAATTTGAGGCGTTAACGAAATTTCCGGAACCATTAATAACGCGGTTTTTCCTTGTTGGAGAGCATGAGCCATCGCCTGTAAATAAACTTCGGTTTTACCGCTCCCAGTAACTCCTTGTAACAAGAAGACCGTGGGCTGGTGATTGTCAATTGATTGTTTAACTGATGCTAATGCACGTTGTTGGTCTGGGTTTAAGGAAAGTGGTTCCTTAGCAGCAGGATCTGTCAACTCCGCACCAAATGGTTGGCGATATTGTTCAATTTGTTGCATAGAAATCCAGCCCTTATCTTCCGCTTGCTTAAAATTAGCCGCAGACAGCTGCGTAACCTTTTGAGCTTGGCTCATTAAAACTTGTTGCCCAACAATTGATTGTAGATAGTCCAGCATTTTTCGCTGAACGGTAGCGTTGGCACGGGTTTGTAAATGGAGTTGCTTGTATTCATCAGCCGTCAATACTGGTTGAATCCGAGCCACAGTTTTTACCCGGGCACGGTCCTGAACCTGATATTCAAATTGAACCTTACCAGCGCGCTTGAGCGTTAGTAGCCGACTAACAACTGAGGTTTGATTTTGAACCTCTGAGTAATCGAGTGCATCTTGTTGACCAAAAATTGCTTGATCCTCAGGGGCTAGTGGTTGGACCATCTTAACAATTCGCTTTGATTTAGCCTTGAGCATGTTTGGAAGCATCGTATATAAACATGAAATCCAAAACGAGTAGGTTTTGTCTGCCAGCCAGTGACTTAATTGCATCATTTCAGCATTTACCACCGGAGCTAAATCCATTAAGGCTATTATTTGCTTGAGGGTTCCTTGAAAATCAGCCGGTTGATCAAGTCCCACTACAAATCCTTGAACAGACCGCTTCCCCTTACCAAAGGGCACAATTACCCGCATGCCGACTTGAATCAGATGTTCTAGTTTTGACGGCACTTGATAAGTATATGGCCGATTAGTTTGCAATGTTGGCACATCCACAATAACTTGCGCTAGTTCAGCCACTGCCACCCCTCCTTTTTAAGATAATTGCTCAGCAATCAACTTCATTAAGCGTTTACCTATGTCGTGTTTGGTTGCGATCGGCCAAGCAAACGGTTTTTGCTGGGGACGTAAAATCGTTACTTTATTGGTATCAGCATTAAAGCCCGTTGTGGTTTGACTAACATCATTTGCCACAATCATATCAGCCCCCTTGTTAGCTAACTTTTGTTGTGCATTTGCAAGGACGTCTTGAGTTTCTGCAGCAAACCCCACTACTAACTGGTGATTTTTCCGATGCCCCATCGTTTTTAAAATATCTACCGTTGGTGTTAGTTTTAAATTTAACACCGTTTGGTGGGGAGCCTTTTTTATTTTCTGTTGAACAACGTTGGCTGGTTGAAAATCCGCCACAGCCGCTGCCATAATCAAAACATCACATTGACCAAAGTCCTTTGCAATTTGTTCATACATTTCCTGTGTGGTCTGGACCCGCTCAATCGTTAACCGATTTTGTGCTTCAAGATGAATATTAGTGCGACCAGCAACAACCGTTACTTCAGCTCCCATTCTTAAAGCAGCTTGTGCAATTGCCCAGCCCATTTTCCCAGAGGACCAATTTCCAATATAGCGGACTGGATCAATCGGTGCGACAGTGCCGCCAAGCGAAATCAACACATGTTTTCCCTTCAAAATTCCTTGGGAGGACATGACCTGGTCCATGAAGTGGACAATTGCCTTTGGTTCTGGCATCCGTCCATCACCTGCATAGCCTTCAGCTAGTTGTCCATGAACTGGTGAAAGAATTAACCGCCCATCACGGCGTAATTGATCCAGGTTCCGTCGTGTTGCTGGCTGATGCCACATGTGAGTATTCATTGCCGGCACAATCATAACTGGCGTTGGCGTTGCCAAAACCGTTGTGGTAACCGCATCATCCGCAATCCCATTAGCAATTTTAGCAATTATATCCGCACTGGCCGGAACCACAATCGAATAATCTGCCCAGTCGGCCAACTCAATATGTGGAATGTCACCATTCAACGTTGGTTCCCATAAGTCAACTAACACGGGATAATGGGTTAACGCTGTAAAAGTCGCTGGCCCAACCAATTTTGTGGCGGATTTAGTCATAACGACCCGCACTTCATGATGAGCACGTTGCAACATTCTTACTACCGTAACTGCTTTAAAAGCTGCGACACTACCACTCACATGTACCAAAATTTTTGCCATAATTTTCACCAAATTTCCCCAAGAATAATTAATGGGTTAGAAAATAACTATTGTTATCCCCCAACCCATCAAAAGGTGCGTTAATCTTGTTTATCTTCAGTATGGTATGGATCAATTGTGACCTTACCTGCTTCAATTTCTTCTAAGGCCTTACCAACTGATTTTGCTGATTGGTAGTGATCCAATAGCAACGGCTTATCGCCTTCCATGCTAACTGGTTTGTCGCTGTGATCAGCACGCCATTGATCCGCTTCATACTTATCAATTTCATGGGCACGCTTGCTGGCCAACATGATTAATGAGTATCGAGAATCAACCCGCTTTAATAATTCATCAACTGATGGGTATAAGATCATTTTTCTGAATCTCCTAACATTTCAAGATAATCTGGCATTACTCGTGGAACCCGTAATCGCTCAGTTCGAATGATTCCCTTAATTTTTTCAACAGCATTATCCACTTTGTCGTTAACAACGGCGTAGTCATAATTCTGCATCATTTCGATTTCACCAAATGCTTTATGGATCCGCTTATTAATCACGTCCATGCTATCAGTCCCACGGTGAATCAATCGGTGCTTTAATTCCATTAAATCAGGTGGCGTCAGAAAAATAAAAACACCATCCGGTCGTTTTGAACGAACTTGCATCGCACCATTAACTTCGATTTCAAGGAAAACATCTTTTCCAGAGTCTAATGTATCATCAATATATTTTAATGGTGTTCCATAATAGTTGTCAACATACTTTGCGTATTCTAACATTTGCCCAGTTTGAATATTGTGCTCAAACTCTTCCTTAGAAACAAAGAAATAATCGACACCGTTCTTTTCACCAGGGCGCGGCTTACGGGTGGTCATCGAAATTGAATACTGAAAGTCGTTTCCTGGTTGATCAAATAATGCTTTACGCACTGTTCCTTTACCAACGCCAGAAGGACCAGAAAGTACAATCAACATTCCACGTTTTGTCATGATTAGTTAACCCCTCATAATTGATTCAAAGTAATTAGTAAACATTATTAAATAAAATCACCCGTAATTCAACAGTTCATAGCAATCAAAATAAAAAAATTGAATTTCTCTTGCAATTCTGAACGTTCGTTCGTATAATAATTATTACAAACAAGCGTTCGGAGATGATCAAATGAAAAATCCAAATACTAATCTCATCAATCGTGGATCTGTAGCTCTCAACAGATATTTCCATCACCTTTTTGACGATGAGGCCACTTCATACAACGATCATCCGGCACCTAAGATACTACCAGTCCAGCCCGTTGCTCAGCGAAAATTATTTACTAAACTTGCAGTAGAAGATCATCGATCTATTTTTATCCAATTAAATCCACTAACCCCAGAAGGACGAATCACCAATTGTCGTGGACAACTTTATCCACTTTCAAACAAACGTTTCCTTCTGCGCAATCAAAATGTATCTTACATTTTCACTTTAAAACAGGTTCGCTATATTGCTGGTTAACTAAAAAAAGGAATTGTCGATAAACATAGTTAATGTTTACGACAATTCCTTTTTTTATTCGTGAGCCATTTTTAAAAGCTCATTAGCATGTTCACGCGTTAATTTAGTAATTTTTTCTCCTGCCAGCATCCGTGATAATTCATCCACTCGTTCTTGATGATTTAATTTAGTTACAGTCGTGGTGGTTCGTTGATCATGGACTTGTTTTTGAATTAAAAACTGGTGTTGAGCAACTGCGGCCACTTGTGGAAGGTGCGTAATACACAAAACCTGCGAATGATTAGCAATGACTTTAATTTTATCGGCAATTGCTTGCGCAACACGACCACTAACTCCAGTATCAACTTCATCAAAAATAATACTAGTCACATCCGCTTGCTCCGTAAAAATCGTCTTCAAAGCCAACATTACCCGGGAAAGCTCCCCACCGGAAGCAATCTTTGCTAACGGCCCCATCCGTTCACCAGGATTAGTTTGAATATAAAATTCAACATTATCAATCCCAGTGGGGGTGAAATTATGCACCGGGACCTTAGCAAAATGAACCTTAAAAACTGCCTTTTCCATGTATAAAGCACTTAATTCATGATGAACCCGTTTTTCTAGATCTTTAGCCACTTTTTTTCGTCGCTCACTTAATTGATGTCCTAATTCTTCTAGTTGCTTAACAACCGTGGCTAATTGATCCTCTAACCCATCATTCGAGTCCACAGTCCCTTCCATGTCAGCTAATTCGTGGTGAATCTTATTGTAATAAGCAAGAATGTCCGGCACAGTATCTCCATACTTTCTTTCCAGATCATTTATCAAATCTAAGCGGGTATTAATTTCATTAAGTCGTTCTTCGTCAAATTCTAGGCCATCCAGTTCATGACTTGATTGGTTAGCTACATCCTGCAATGAATAGTACGAATCTTCCAATGCTTTGCCAATGTCAGCATAATTATCATCGAATTGCGTAATTTCATTAACGGCATCCATGGCTGTTGCCAACTGATCAAGCACCGGTGCATTTTCACCACCATTTAAAATGGCAACCAGTTGCTGCAATGTATTTTGAATTTGTTGGAAATGGTCTAAGCGGTCACGTTCACTAATCAAAGCCTCTTCTTCGTCAGCCTTTAAATCCGCAGACTGAATTTCTTGAACCTGATAACGGAGCATGTCTAAGCGTTGTGCCCATTGTTGTTCATTGGCCTGTTTGGTGGCTAAAGTTTTCTTTAACTTTCGATACTGCCGATACTGTTCTTGATATTGTTGAAGTAATCTTTGAACCTCCGTACCAGCAAAATGATCCAACATTGGTAGGTGCTGATCAGGCTGTAATAAGCGTTGATTATCATTTTGACCTTGAATATCGACCAGTGGTGCACCGATTTTTCGCAAAATGGTGGTATTAATTAATGTTCCGTTTGCCCGAATTGTATTTCTCCCGTTCCGATGAATTTCTCGCGAAATAATAACGGTGCGGTCCTCATGATCAATTCCCAACTGATCAAGCAATTCACTATATTGGGGATCGTCCGGAATCAGGAATTGTCCCTGAACCTCAAGTTTATCGGTTCCCTGGCGAATTAGTTCCTGCGATCCACGAGCACCGGCCAGTAATCCGACCGCATCAATGATGATTGACTTACCCGCACCAGTTTCCCCCGTCAGGACAGTCATATTCTGACCGAAAGCCAATGTTAAGTGATTAATAATGGCGAGATTATCAATAGTAATTTCTTGTAACACGACGCGCTCTCCTTTTAATTCAGGCTGGTAATGATTTGCTCAAATTTAACTGCATCTTCCACTGATTGGCAAACCACCAAAACACTCGTGTCATCACCAATTGCCGTAAAAACTTCTGGAAAATTAAGTCGCTTGATTAGCACCGCCGCCATTGGTGCATGTCCTGGCCGCATTGTTAATGATAAAAACCGGTCAGAACGCTTTAGCGACTGCAAATCATTAGCCACCGCATCCGCCAACTGCTGTTCCTTATTATCCTGCCGATGAGTTGGCATGTTATATCGATAACCGCCTGCTGCACTGGGAACCTTTACCAACTGCATCTCTTTAATGTCGCGCGAAATGGTCGCTTGTGTGACGTGTATTCCTGCGGACAAAAGAAGCTGTACGAGGTCCTCTTGACGTTCAACATCATGATTTTCAATCATTTCACGGATTTTATCCTGCCGCTCCGATTTTTTCATTCCACATACCCCTTTCTAGGACTGTTTAAGTTCAGCATAGGTGTTATCAATTACCTGATCAATATCTACAATTGGGGAAATAGTTCCCTGATGATCCGTTAACTGAAGGTGTACCAAAAACTCGATATTACCTTGTCCACCCTTAATGGGTGAAAAATCAAGATTTTTAACATCAAAATGATTGTTGACCGCAAATTGACAGACATTTTTTATAACATCTTCATGAACGTTTCGACTACGGACAATCCCATGCTTGCCGACATGGTCACGGCCAGCTTCAAATTGCGGCTTAATTAATGCCACCACAGAACCACCAAGCTTGAGAATATGACTTAATGGTTCCAGAATTAATTTTAATGAAATAAATGAGACATCAATGGAAGCAAATTCTGGTTGACCCATCGTAAAATCTGCTAGTTTACTATACCGGAAATTAGTTTGTTCCATTACGACAACACGAGGATCTTCACGCAATTGCCATACTAGTTGATTTGTCCCAACATCAAGCGCATAGCTGCGTTTAGCTCCATTTTGAAGCATCACATCTGTAAAACCGCCAGTTGATGAGCCAATATCAAGAACCGTTAGATCTCGAACCGTTATCCCAAATACCTTTAAGGCCTTAGCCAGTTTCAAGCCACCACGACTAACATATGGCATCTTTTTACCCTTCATGTGTAAAGTAGTGGTTACTGGTATCTTTTGTCCCGGTTTATCTAATCTTTCATTATTTTTGCCAAGGATTTCTCCGGCCATTACTGCCCGCTTAGCTTGTTCACGCGAATCAAATAACCCCTGCTTAACTAATAATACGTCAACCCGTTCTTTTTCCATTTTTTCACCTATTTAAAGTATGCCAAGAATTCTTCTAAAACCGTAAAATCTCCATTGGTTTGTTGATTGAGCTTTGCCGCCAATTTGCGAGCCTTAGATAGGGCTAATTCCAACTGATGCTTAGTTTCAGCTAAACCTAACAAGCCTGGATAAGTATTTTTTGCTTCCGCTTGATCCTTGTGAACAGCTTTGCCCATCTGTTCTTCGCTACCCACAACATCCATTAAATCATCATAAATTTGGAACGCCAAACCATAATACTCACCAAAACGAGCCAGTAAATGTTTAGTTTCCGGAGCTTGATTTGTGATTATTCCTCCAGCAAGAACCGCATAGCGAATTAATGCTCCTGTCTTCTTTTCGTGCAGTAATTGTAAGACTGGCAACGCTAAATTGTGTCCTTCATTGTGAATATCCATGGCTTGACCAGCCACCATCCCTGATGAGCCCGCGGCTACGGATAGTTCTCTGACTAACGCCAGCCGAGTAGCAACAGTCAAATTATTGTCACTCAACCATTGAAAAGCTAACGTTAGCAAACCATCTCCTGCTAGTGTTGCCATTCCTGCGCCAAAGCGGCGATGGTTAGTCGGTAACCCCCGCCGCAAATCATCATTATCCATCGCCGGTAAATCGTCATGAATAAGTGAATATGTATGTAATAATTCGACTGCACAAGCCGCCCGTAAAACGTCTTGATTAATTGATTGCTGAAAGGCATCACAAATTGCTAACGTAAGTGCCGGTCGAAGACGTTTACCGCCCGCCATTAAGGAATAAATGGTCGAAGCCGCTAACGTCGGTTCAGCGCATTCGTTCTTGACGTGGTCACTTAAATATTGATTAATCTGTTTCTGATAGTCCTGAATCATAACTTTACCCTACTTTTCATCCTTATCAACAAATTCAGA
Organism: Limosilactobacillus sp. C0001E2; assembly: GCF_056590915.1. Lineage (NCBI taxonomy): Bacteria > Bacillati > Bacillota > Bacilli > Lactobacillales > Lactobacillaceae > Limosilactobacillus > Limosilactobacillus sp. C0001E2. Next base: position 339,445 of record NZ_JBWPXC010000001.1, read on the forward strand.
GTGATATCCCTGATTCTGAACACCATTATTGCTTAGATCATCTCCGGCCTCCTCTGCCGGATGTAATTGGCCATCCGCCCCCATCAGTTGTGCTAAGGTTTCATCTGCTTTATCAAGTTGATTTTGCAATTTATTAGCTAACTTCATCCCATTCTTAAACTGCTTTAGTGAATCATCTAATGATAGATTTCCTTGTTGAAGATTATTAACAATATCTTGTAGTTCATTCATCTGCTCTTCAAACGTCACTTTTTTTCTAGTTGTTGCCATGTTGTGCTGCTCCCTTGTGTTTAATCTGTTTAATCTCTGCTTCGACGTCACCATCAACCAAATGAATAGTAATGCGATCAGTAACCTTTACCTGTTGAACCTGTTTAATGACTTGATTTTTTTTCGTTACATAACTATAGCCACGCGCCAACACTTTCTCCGGATCAAGGGTTGCTAATTGATTAATTAACCCCGTTAACTCTAGTTGCGATCGATGAACCTGGCGACTACCAACTGTCTGCAGTAATCGTTGCAAGCCCTGTAAACGCTCACGATCTCGCTTAAGGCGATCAGAAGGCGAAAAACTATGTAACTGGGTAGTCAATAAACGTAGCTGTTGTTGGCTTTCATGCTGATGTTGACGAACGCTTACCATTAATTGTTGTTTAAGATCATCTAATCGTTCCGTGGGCTGTTGTAAAATCCGGGTTGGTTCTTGAAAAATATAACTCTTTTGTAGTGTAGTCAGCCGTTCTTGAAGATGATCAATGTTGAGCTTCATTAAATGGGAAAGTTGCTGCCGAACATTTTGAATTTCCGTTTTAACATCCGCCAGTAACCATGCAGAAGCGCGAACTGCCGCACTAGTCGGGGTCGCCTCACGATCATCGGCCACTAAATCAGCAATTGTAGTATCAACTTCGTGACCAACTGATGAAATAACCGGAATGGGACACTCAGCAATCGCACGCCCCACTTCTTCCGAGTTAAATGCCCAGAGGTCGCCCCGCGAACCACCACCACGAGCCACAATTAAAGTATCGTAATTACCATCAGCGCTGACCTGGCTAATTTGTTGCGCAATCATCGGTGCTGCATCATCACCTTGAACTTTAGTTGGGTAGAAAACGAGCTGAATGAGTGGATTACGTCGACGAAAAGTTGTGATAATATCATGCTTTACCGCTGCATCATTACTCGTTACAATCGCAACCCGCTGCGGAAAGGATCGAATTACTTTTTTAGGTTGGTCAAACAGTCCCTCTTTTTTGAGTTTTTCATACATTTGCTGGAAGGCAACTTGAAGGGAACCAATTCCCTGAACTTCCATTTGACTAACATAAAATTGGTAAGCGCCACGGTTAGGATAGATATCAACATGCCCATAAACCAGCACTTTCATCCCATTTTCCGGTTGAAACTTGACTTTACGAAAATCATTGGCAAACATCACCGCACTAATCTTGTATTGGTTGCGAGCTGATAATTCTTCATTATCATCCTTGAGAGAAAAATATTGGTGAAGGCTGCTCGGCCGATAATCAGTTAATTCCCCGACTAGCCAAAAATTAGTCTGATAAATGTAAGGGTCCGCTTGAAATTTCCGACGAATGTATTTGGTGAGCTGATTGACAGTAATTGGTTCTACTTCAGTCATTGTTTGTACTCCACTCTGCTAAGTCGACCGTTTGTTGCATTAAAGTGGCGATGGTCATTGGTCCAACTCCACCCGGAACAGGTGTAATTGCGCTGGCAATGCCGCTAACGTTATCATAATCAACGTCTCCAACGAGGTGCCCGTCTGGTTTACGATTAATACCGACGTCGATCACAACTGCACCTGGTTTAATTTGATTAGCCTTTAAAAATTGCGGTTTCCCCACAGCAACGACCACAATATCAGCGTGTTTTAAATAGTAATTGACATCTTGACTGGCATGGTGAAGAATTGTCACCGTCGCATCATGATTCATCATCAGGGCTTGAAGAGGCTTACCAACTAAATGGCTCCGCCCAATAATGGCCACTTCGGCACCAGTTACATCAATGTCCATCGTTTCCAACATAGTCATGATTCCCCGTGGTGTGCAGGCAACCGGATAGTTAGTTTGATCATTGGTATATAGTTTACCAACATTGACGGGATTGAAACCATCGACATCCTTTTGCGGAGCAATTGCTTCAATGACCCGACTTTCAGAAATATGGGCTGGTAAGGGAGATTGAACCAAAATACCATGAATTTGAGGATCATCATTTAATTTCTGAATTTCACCGAGTAACGTTGCTTCACTAACCTCTGCCGGGTACTTTTTTAAAACGGAATAAAAACCAAGGTGATTGGCTTGCCGAGATTTATTTCTGGTATAAATCACACTTGCCGGATCATCACCAACCAAGACCACCGCCAATCCGGGAGTGATCCCGTTGTTTATAAGTGTTTTTGTCCGCATCGCGGTTTGCTGATTTAAATTTGAAGAAATTTGTTTGCCATCAATTATTTTTGCCATCGTATTCCCCTTTTCATATTGCAAAAAAGAGGTTGGACACCGCCAGCCTCTTTCCTAATTCACGTATCTTTGAAATTAATTAGCATGCTCTTTTTCATAGTGACCCAACACACCATTAATAAACCGTCGTGACTTATCATCACTGAATGACTTAGCTAATTCAAGCGCTTCATTGATGATAATCGGTGCTGGTAACTCTTTTTCATATTGAAGTTCGTATAAAGCAATACGAAGAATAACTAGATTTGGGCGAGCAAGACGCTCAATCGTCCAATTATTAGTTAAATAGCTACTAATAATTGCATCCAAATCTGCTTGATGTTCTTGAACTCCACTTACTAATTCATCAAGATATTGGGGAGCAGTTTCCTTGGAACCGAGTTTTAAAACTTCAGCATAAAGAGCACCCTTATCTGCTGATGGATTGTTAATTAATGCAAACAGCGTTTGAAAGGCTGCAATGCGAATTGTATGACGACTAAAACTCACTACTCTTCACCATCTTTATCATTATTTTGTGTTCCAAAAATATCGTTGGGGTCAATATCACTTTCGGTCTTTTCAGCATTAATTCCTTGGACATGGACATTTACAGTGGTGACCACTAAATCAGTCATTGAAGCAATGCGCTGTTTAACATTTTCTTGAATTTTAGCAGCCACTTGTGGTACGGAAACCCCATAATCAAGATAAACCGCAACATCGATCATCAAAGTATCATCATCAGAACGCGTTAATTTAACGCCACGGCGGTGGTCAGAACGACCCAATAATTCACCAACATTATTAGCCAGTGATCCATACATTTTTGCAACCCCATCAACCTGGCTGGCTGCGATTCCAGCAATAAATTCTAAGACACGTGGGGAAATTTGGATTACCCCTAATGTTTGGTCTTTACTACTTAAAACGATCTTTGATTCCTCAGCCATTCTCTGACCTCCAATTATCTTTCTTCATATAGCTTATCGTATTTTATTTTGCACTAAATCGCCCCGAATTGCAACAATTCATCACCCTACGCATTAGAAAAGGTTGCTACCGGTTGTACCTGACGATGGTACCAATCATGAATCACCAAATCGACCTGATTTACCTCGAAAGTTCCAAACTGTAAGCTGGAGTTTTGTTCAACATATTTTAATAAGCTTGCTCGATGTTGAACCTCAGTTGGAAAGCGAGCAATGGTCATATGACCAGAAACCGTCTGATAGCGTTCCATTAACGGAAGGTTCGCTAACGGTATTTGCAGACGAAGTTGATTTCGTAAATTTCCTAATGACAATGAATAATAGCCCTTAACTAAAACCGCTCCCGGACTGACTATCAATCCCTGCATTCGCCATTGAATTGGTAAAAAACGATCAACTAATGGCTGCAGCTGACTAGCATAAGCATCCAGAAGTTGCTCTGATGGTCGTCCCCGATATATATCCATAATGGTTAAATGCAATGCTGTACTTGGATAATAATATAGTTCTGGAACACTAGCTTTCATTCCCTGAAGACACATTTTTATATTACGGGAAACGTGAGCAGGAACTGTTGCAATCAGTGTGAGCGATCTGCGGTGATCGTTCCTCAGCTGTCCTAACCAGGGATCAATTTGTTCGTGTCGACATTGAATTGCAATTCGGCCTTGCTGATTAATTTTTTTGTAAAGTTGGTCTAATTGCTCATCCATCGTTACTTACCCACAACCACTATCTCAATAGGTGCTTTCGTCAATATCTGCGGTTCGCCATGGGTGATTACGATATCATCTTCAATGCGCACACCACCCAATTTAGGAATATAAATTCCAGGTTCGACAGTAATTACCTGGTTAGTTTCTAATTTTAAACCATGAGCAGCTGGTCCATAACTAGCGGGCAGTTCATGTACCGCCAAGCCAATACCGTGCCCCATGCCATGATTAAATTCATCACCATAGCCTGCTTCGTCAATAATAGAACGTCCATACCCATCTAACTGATCTCCACGAACTCCAGAATGAGCATGATTAATAACTTGTTGGCGAGCCCTATTTACAATTTGATAAACATCACGTAATTCTGGATCAATGGAGCCAACAGCAAACGTCCTCGTCATATCAGCAGTATAACCATCAACAAAGTAGCCAAAATCAAGAATTACAATATCACCCGATTGGATTTTACGATCGGATACCGTCGCATGTGGCTTCGCCGAATTAGGGCCACTTGCCACAATAGATGGAAATGAAGCTGCGGTTGCACCATGTTCCTTCATCCAATAGTCTAATGCTGCAGCCACGTGCCGTTCTGTCATACCGGGTTGAACCATTTTAAGGATGTATTGATAGCCAGCACTTAATAAATCAGCCGCGTGTTTTAATTTTGCAATTTCGGCTGAATCTTTGACTGACCTTAACTTTTCAATCACATTTGTAAATGGAACTAGGTCAGCAACCATTATTTCATCCAGTAAATCATAAATCTGATAAGACACCGACTTATCAAACCCTAAAACTTGAATTTGCATTTTCTGACAAAGTTCATTAAGCGTTTCATAATAATCTGCTGTAATCAAGCCAACCACGGATTTTGATTCATACTCCGCTAATGCTAACTGGTACCGTGCATCGGTAATCATTATAGCTTGGTGATTGGAGATCAATAAAATGCCATCACTCTGCATCAATGAAAATCCCGTTAAATATTCAATGTTTTTACTATTAGTTACTAAAAACGCATCTAAATACAGGCCAGGCAACTGCCTTTGGAGTCGTTCAATTCTTGTCATATACTCTGATAACCTAACCTTTCAATAAAATTATTGCAATAAAAAAAGCTTCCGCATTCACGAAAGCTTTTTTGAAATTAAGCTTCAGCCGGGTAAACCGAAACCTTTCGCTTACTACGACCCATGCGTTCAAACTTAACAACGCCATCGATCTTTGCAAATAACGTATCGTCACCACCACGGCCAACATTTTCACCGGGGTTAATGTGAGTACCACGTTGACGGTAAATAATTGATCCAGCAGTAACTACAGAACCATCCGCAGCCTTAGTACCAAGACGACGACCAGCTGAGTTACGACCGTTAGCAGTAGAACCGCCCCCCTTGTGGTGGGAGAAGAATTGAAGATCCATAATCATAATCGTTCACCTCCAGAATGAACTATTTTTCATACATTTTAACTTCAATGTATTGTTGGTAACGATCTTGAATATCCAAAAGTCCATTCAAGAAAGTTTGTAATAAAATTTGCGAATCATGCCGCAAATCTAAATTAGTAGCATTAATGTAGCCACCCTCAGTTTCATTCATTTCGACATTAGGATGAGTATCAATAACCCGCACTAATCCATTAATTGTCGAGATGGTCAAAACAGAAACTGCAGCACACACGATGTCATGACCATAATCACCTGCATCAGCGTGTCCCGTTAACTTAAATGAAGTAATCTCGTGATTCGGCGTCACATTAAACACTGCGCGAATCATAATCTCACCTCACTTAGGCATTAATAGCGTTAATCGTAACCTTAGTGTATGGTTGACGATGACCTTGCTTAGTGTGGGTGTGCTTCTTTGGCTTGTACTTAAAGGTAACAACCTTCTTTTCCTTGCCTTGCTTGTCAACAGTCCCTTCAACTGATGCTCCATCAACGAATGGAGTACCAATCTTAGTGTTGTCACCGCCAACAAAAACGACTTTGTCAAAGGTAACCTTGTCGCCTGCGTTAACATCAAGCTTTTCAACAAAGATTGATTGACCTTCTTCAACCTTGTATTGCTTTCCACCTGTAACAATAATTGCGTACATCTTGTGCACCTCCTTAAATCTCAGACTCGCCGACACAAGTAGCAAATGCTTTTTACTTGTGACCGTGCGGTTGTAGTTGTTGGTTCACAAATACAACGTTTGTATATTACCAAGGATTTCTCAGTACGTCAATAGCTAAGGCCTAAATACTTATGCCACTTTCTAATTCATCATCAAAGAATGACGGAAGTAAAATTCCCGTTGCTTCAAAACGGTTCAAAATCCGTGAAACTGTCTTCGTCATGTATTTTGCCGTATAAATCAAACCATTATTTAACCACTGAGCAATTAATCCCAACATCGCGGAAGCTGTGAAAGCAACCTGAACCTTCATTGGCACGTCCATATCATCAAGATCTTCACCCATCTCTTTAATGAAAGTTTCCATTTCACTAGTCAAACGACTATACAGTTGCCGATAGAAATTATTATTTTGTGCCCGATCTAATAAAATCGTAAAAATATCAGAATTCTTCTCAATATAGTCGAAGGCCTTATTCAGCGACATTAATTGAACTGTCTTACCATTAACTAAGGTGTCTGAATCAACCATTACTGAGTCAAAAAATTCAGTAATGATTTCATCCATTGCCTTTTTCACAAAGTCTTTCTTATCCTTATAGTGTAAATAAAATGTTCCTCGTGTAATGTGGGCAGCTTCAGTAATCTTCTGAACACTGATACTGTCGATTTTTTCGTTTTGCATCAGATAAACCAATGCCTTACGTAAGTTCGTCCGCGTTTTAACTACCCGAGGGTCTAATTTCTTATCTGCCATAAAAATCAGCCTCCATCTTATGATAATTCAATCCTTAATTATTCCTTTTACCAGCAGTGTAAAAGCTTAACCGTACTTTGTCAAAGAAAAATCATTACAGTTTGTCTCTATTCATCTATTTAGCGATAGTAATTTGGTTTAAAGAACGTGATTGTTTAATTATTTTTGGATAATTTCAACTTTTTAGTTAATTATGTTGAACTTATCACATGAAAATTGTTCTTCTATTAAATTCTATAATCTGCACTACTAATTAGCCGCGATGATAAAAAAATAGAAAGTCTAATCACTATGGCTTCCTATTATTTCATTTCCAAATTATATGAGCCATTAACACATAAATCAAGGCACCGTCTTTTAAGAATGATCATTTAAAAATTAACAATCATATTGTTAATAAACTAAAAATAATTTCACTCATCGTTAGCTTGTAGATACCAATAAAAAAGAATCCTATCATATCAAGGCTTCTAAGGCGGTTTCAATGAGAAGAGTGGGAATCGAACCCACAACCTTCGGTTTAGAAGACCGATGCTCTATCCAGTTGAGCTATCCTCCCAAGCCAATAATATACTAACTTTTTTAAAATTTGTCAATTTTAGCCCCTACTTTTTAGCAATCTTCCTAATTTGTTTAAGAAATATTAAAAATAGATGTTAAATGTTACAAAAAGATTGCATTTTTAATCATTTTGATAATAATAAGAGTTAGACAATGTTTTGTGGGGGTGTTGAAATGTTACCATTAATCGTCATCGTATTAATTATTTCATTATCAGCGGTCGCTCAGGCCAAAGTATCAGGTTTCCAGCCGGTGAAGCACTCCCAGGGACGTCATGCTGCAAGCGTGGATTCCCATAAAGCATAGCCGATCTTTTTCTTTTATCTTATCAACAGGAAAGTGGCGCTACTGTTTAAATGCAGTAACGCCATTTTTCTATCTTATATTTTCCTTTATTAAACGTTCATGTTCTTGCATAATTGCATCCGTTGACAGCTTAAGGTCGACCAGGCCGTACTTGATCAAGAGTCGCCAAGCGTGCCGAAAGTCCGCTTGCCGATGGGTATAATAGCTCGTAAATAGAAAATACTTAATCGTTAAGTATTGCTGATCCTGATCCGCTAACTTTGTAACTGGCTTCGCCTGGGTTAACTTATGATAGCTAGCCTCGTCCATGACAACTAAGTGCGTCCACTGTTTTTGCGCACTAAATAGTAAAAACCAGTGTAAAACAGCAACATATCGTTCTAAAATCTGTTGGTTAGATAACGATACTGCTGGAGCCTTTATTAAATCATAGCTAATTGCGGGTTGGTACAAGCCTGCCAGTGAACGGTCACAATGGACTAAAATTTCCCTTAGGTGACTCTCCGGTCCTAATAGCAAGTCCCGCCGTTCAATAATTTGATTATCAAAATAAATTGTATCTTGCAATAATTGAGTAATGTCTAACACATGTTCACCCCATTAGTCAGCAAATACAACCGGATCCGAACGTACTGCTAACGCCTCTCGGTTATTCAGGTACCAATCACGAATCATATCGTAATGAAGCAAGATATCAAACAATGAATATTGTTCATCAGGATCACTAACGTGGAAGTACCATTGCTTGCTGTAATCATCAGGATCATACGAAAGAGTTAACTTAATCTCTCGGTCCAAGTCTAACAATGCCCCATTATTCTTTGGCAGACTTAACAACATGAATTCTGTGTCAGTAGTTTTGACAAACAACCGATCAATCACTGTTAAATCTAATTCAGGTGCTTGCAATGGGAACGCAACTTCATTGGACGAATCCAAAATACCGAGATCTACGGTAAAGCCTAACTCGTTGACCAGAATTTTAGAGAAGTCAATTAGTGACTGTAGAGTTGCTTGAATATCCAAGTCACTATAGCGATTAATCTCTCTAATCACGAAAAAGTTAACGAGTGCTCGATTGCTAAACCGTAAAACCTTCCGTTCCAAATTTAGATAAAATAATGGCTCATGCTTTTCTTGTTCCGTAAAAAATGCTCCGCCATTTTGCCGGTCTAGCTCAAAACGAAATTCAATATTTTCGAAATGAGTTGATGTCATTGACAAACGATGTTCTGTTTCATCTTCATTGATACTTAACCCCGAAATATTAGCTAAGTCTAATAGGCGACCCATAAATAAAAGATAGTAGTCCGCAGTTTGATAGTGTTGAGGAAACTTTACAAATGGTGATGATAAATCAATCTTAGCTAATTTCACGGTTGCCGTTAATAAATCTTTTGGATCTGTCTTCCCACATAATTCATTTAGCAAGGCAACATATTGTTCACCAATTCGCAGTCCATTCGTTAAGGAATCACTTAACGCTTGGACTTTTTCAGTGGCTGTTTCTGGCATTTTTTCATTACTCATGATCAGCCACCTGCTTTCCGTCATCTTGTTGTGATAAGTGTTTTAAATAATGGGCATATAGGTTGCGGTTGGCTAATTCGAAATCTTCAAAACTTCCAAACGTATCGATAATACTCTTTTGTTCGTAACTCAAAATCGTATTCTCCTTGGACAATTCCAAAACCGTTTGATTATTCTGTTTAATATGTGCCTGAGCACCCCGCGCTTCTTCAGTTTGATCCTCTAATTCGCTAATCCGATCAATAATATCTTGCCGGGCTTCCTTATTCTTACTTGATTCAAATAAGCCGGATCGCGAATTAGCTTCCTTGAGTTCATTCTGTAATGTTGCCTTTTCTTGTTCTCGTTCCGTTCCGGAGTCAATTAAGCTTTGCAAATGATCATTTTCTTCTGATAATTTTTGAATACGGGCACTGTTGTATTTTTTACCCTCTTCACTCAACTTAAACGATTGGGCAAGCTTATTGTATTCATCCTGATTAAAGGCAAAGCGAATATTTAAAACATCCAACTCACCAAATTGGCGCCGATCCCACCAATTACCAAAATAAATTCGGTAGTGACCAGTTTGATACTCTTCATAATAGAAAAATGGGTAAGCCTTGCCTAAATAGTCGATCAAACTCTTACTTAAATAGTCACTTAATTGATCCGCCAAATTATCAACTAGATTCATTACCCCAGCATCATTGGCCTGTTGTTCACGATGTTCAATTTCTGCTGCATAACGTTGATTATCAAGTAAACGGTAAATTTCAGCATCTTGATGACGAGTCACTGCCGCTTTAAGTTTAGTTAAATAATCAATCTTTTGTGTAATGGCTTGATTAATCATGCCACCCACATCAAGTTTTTCATTGTCATACTTTTCGTTTGCCATGGATGATATCTCCTTAACTGTTACACATAATCTGTGTAATTATATACTATTAATTTTAACCATTCTGATCAATAAATTAAAGTTAATCATTGATCTTGTAATATTTCTTAAGATTTTATGACGAATTTGCATTTTAGATTTGGCGACCTATAATAGAGATAGTTAGTTATTTTACAAATGTGAAATAGTTAACTGTTTGGATTTGGAAAGAGGCGAATGTTGATGACTTTAAGTAAGCAAGAACGCAAAGAAATGGCTCGTAAGGCTATGGAAAAGCGTGGTACTAAGAAGCCTGATGGCTCTGGTTTTGCAAAGATCGACGCTGACGCCGCCAAGCTTAGTGATTAATTTAAAAATTAAACATTAAACTAATAAAGAGGCTGGGAAATTATCCCAACCTCTTTTCTATTTGGTTTCGATTAATCTTGTTGGCGCTTTTTTAAACCAACTAATGCTAACAAACTTGTTAACATTCCTAATCCAACGTAGGCAACCAATTTTTGGTCGTCATGACCAGTTTGTGGTAATTGACTAGCAATGCCATCAGTCTGACCTGAGTTATCTTTCTTTGGATCACCTACTGAGGTCCGTACAATAGTGGTGCTTGTCGTTGGTTTTTCTGGAGCTGGAGCTTCTGGTGCTTCGGGCGCCGTTGGTTGCTCTGGAACTGGAGTATTTGGTATTTCCGGCGTCGTTGGTTGCTCTGGAACTGGAGTATTTGGTGTTTCCGGCATCGTTGGTTGCTCTGGAGTTGGAGTATCTGGTGTTTCCGGTGTCGTTGGTGTTGGACCAACTGGAGTACCCGGTTCGTCATTTTCTGGATTAATATTTCCTGGTTTTGTCTTATAGGAAACAGTGACCATTTGGCGATTAGATGGATCATTCGGATTAATTTTAACTGCTTCTACTTCCGTGATATCCGGGGTAAGATAACCATCGACTTCAGGAGATTTAACTGCTTCCCACCCATCATGATCTGTCTGCCAACCATCACCATCAATAAGTTGACCATTTTCGTCAACATAACCAAGGAGATTGCCGTTAACCTTATCAACCAGGGCGGTCCGCTTAGCGTTCACCGTTTGTTCCTTTGAGTCCGCAACTGGTTGGTTTGTACTGTCATCAACATAATTAATGGTTCGTACATAACTATGATTTAAATGTTCATTATATGTTCCTTCAGGAAACTTGGGCCCAGTTGGGTTATCCGGATTAACGGGAGTATCAGGATCAACCGGTTTGTCTGGAGTAATGGTTACTGTATCATGTTCAACATAGATAGTGACCGTTCGTGTTCCCTTAGTAATACTACCTGGAACAGAAACATCTGGATTTGTAACTTTGTAACCAGCCTTCTGGAGTTCAGCAATGGTCTTATCAATTTGATAATTAACGGGCGTATCAACATCTTGGAGACCAGTTTCATACATGTAATTGTCCAAATCTTTATTTTCAGTTAGATCATGGACTTTAACGATTATATTTCCTTGATCTTTTGCATAAATAAAGGTTGTTACGTATTGATAAGCAGTAAATTGCCCAGTAGTTGCTCCGGCAGTCTTAACTAGGTGGTACCCATCAATTGACTTAGCTTCAGCTTGCCATTCACCAGCTGGATACCAGTGTTCACTTTCATTAAGTCCATCATTTGTTTGATCAGGGTTCGCCCCGTTAAAGGCAATCGTATCGTCAGCCGCTAATTGGTTTCCTTGTTCATCAACATACCGAACCACAACTGGCTTATTAGGTAGTAAGTACAGGTTCGTTCCTTTAGCATAGTAATTGTAGTAATCACTATTGTAATACTTACCAGTAGTACCAACATACGTGAACCCTTGCTTTTCATAATGGTTAATCAGATCACTAGTCCGCTTTTCAACATCACCATTACCGTCTTCATCAATCCGGGTGCCGTAAACCCCTTGAATGGTGAACATTCCAGGCAAACTGGTCCATTGGCGTACGATGACTGCACCATCACTTCCCTTACCCGACGTAGTGGTAACCGCATCATCATTAGTCATCACTTTTTTATATTTAAATGTTAGGTAAACATAATTAGGATCTTGGAAATAGTTTTGTGTTTGTCCCGTGATCTTACCGCCAAGGACTGGTTCTGAAACCAGTTCATAACCCGGAATATGGATTGCTGCCCCTTCATAACGTGATGCATATGGGGCTTTAACATCACCAGCTTGATGGGCAGGTGATTCAGTAGTAATCCAGTATGTTGGTAAGACCATTGAAGCAAGCACATTTCCATTATCAACATCAACATACTCCACCTTAATTGGTGAAAGCATTGCATAGTCCAACGTAATGTTAATATTTTGGTCAGTCAGTCCCGACTTCAAAGTTGCATAACCAGATGTATCAAATGTGAAGTATTGGTCTAATACTTCAGGATTCATAAGTTTGTAACCAGCATATGGGGCTTTAAAGATTTGGTAAATTTTATTACCAGTCCGGACTGCTGTTTGCTTAAATGGTTGTTTATATTCCCACTTGTTATTAGTTAACGTTTGGATTGGTTGATTATTACGAGTAACATCCCGGTAGTTAACTGTAATGTTGTAGTAACTCGGTATAGGTGTTGATTGATCTTGACTTTCATTAGTCGTAGTTTTAGCTTCTACTTGTTCAGTTTCGCGATTGTTTGCAATGGCATTATTGCTTTGATCCACACCATTATTAATCTCTTGATCATCATTTTGGTCAGCCGCCTGCTTCTGATCATTACCTTGTTTTTGAGCAGTGATAGCAGTTTCACTAGCATCGTTAGTATCTGCACTAGCGGTGTTTGCCCCACTCCACATAAACATGAAACCAATTAATACTGAAGCTACTCCCACCGTCAACTTTTTAATGGTAAATTTTTGGCGTTGAGAAACTTGCTTCTTCAAAAGCTCGTTTTTGTTATTAGATGATAACATTATTTGCTCACTCCTCTAAAATTTTAACAATAAATTTTATACGATAATTGATAAACGCTTGTCAATAGTTTCAGAGTGTATATAAATAAGGTTATATTAATAAATGATTTGACCAGGGCTTGTTAAATTTTAATAATTAAAATTATATCTATTTATTTATGCAAAATGTGTTACCTTAGGGAATGTATCATAAGGCAAAATGGGCAATCTAGAATTATCAATCATTAAAAAAATCCTGAGTTTGGCCAAGGCTCCCAAAACTCAGAATTTTTAATTTAGATCAATTAATGTGCAAGCCATTCGGCAACCTGCTGCTTAATTTCTGTAATCGTATTCTGGCCACCTACCAAATCAAACCAGTGAACATTCATTTTATTCCTAAACCAGGTTAACTGGCGTTTGGCATAGTGGCGAGAATCTAATTTAATTTTATCAATTGCCTGTTCAAGTGAAATCTCACCGTCAAAATATGGGAATAATTCACGATAACCAATCCCCTTTCCCGACTGATAATTTTTACCACCTGCCTGATATAGAGAACGAGCCTCCGCAACCAAGCCTTGATTTACCATTTCATCAACCCGCTGATTAATCCGTTGATATAACTTCTGTCGATCAGTGTTTAAACCAATTAAGTAAAAATCATTTAACGCTGGTCGCTGTTCCTGTTGTGAAAATGGGTGGCCAGTTTTTTGGATGACTTCCAAGGCCCGAATTACTCTACGTACATTTGCAACGGGAATTTGAGCAGCAGCAACTGGATCAAGCTTATTTAAATGGTTCCAAACGAATTGTCCCCCTTGTTGTTCAGCAACTTTGTGCCACTTTTGACGAATCTTTGCTGACTGTTCATCAAAGTGATCAGCCCCTAATGTCAAATTTTGGGTTAGGGATTGAAGATAAAACCCAGTTCCACCAACCACCATTGGCAAATGATGTCGGCGACTAATCTCTTGAATTTTTCGATTGGCCAATTGTTGAAAATCTGCTACAGAGAACCTATCATCAACATTCCGTATATTAATTAGGTAATGAGACACCCCTGCCATTTCAGATGGGGTAATTTTAGCAGTCCCAATATCTAAGCCTCGGTACACCTGCATAGAATCACCAGAAATAATTTCACCGTTTAATTGTTTGGCTAATTGAATGGACAGGGCGGTCTTGCCGACCGCCGTCGGTCCAACAATTCCCACAACTTTGACCATCTGCCTGCCCCTTTCTATAGATGACTGGAAATCTCCTTAAAAATCTTGCATAATGGAATCAGTAAGAACGAAAGGAGTTTCCATTATGAAACAATTTACTAAAGGTTTTGCTCTAGGGACTTTAGCAACCCTTGGAGCCGTTGCTACTGGTATTATCACATTCCATAAAACTGTAATCGAACCAATCGAAGAAACTGAAGAAAAGTTCGATAATAACCGTCGGGCAGCAAACCGTAAGGGCCGTTCTGCTCACCAAATGTAATAACCCATCATTATGATAAAAAAGGACAGCGTTCAGCTATGAGCGCTGACCTTTTTATTAATTAATCTGCATACTTAGCCTTCTTAGTCTTTCCAGACCATTTGGCATAACCATCCTTCAGGATATAGACCTTATCGAAACCACGTTTACCTAAATATGCTGCGGCTTGAGTACTTAAAGTCATTCCTTCATCATACAAATATACGGGCAAGTCCGGACGAAGTTCACCCATCTGTTGACGTAAGAAAGTCAGTGGCATTGATCGTGCTCCCAAAATGTGACCCCGATCAAACTGATTTTTAGGACGCACATCCAATACTTGGGCCTTGTGCATTCCCTTTTGAAAATCATCTTCATCAATTACCGTGGCATATTTATTACGACGCCAGCGACCAAATAAATAACTACCTAACCATACCAAGATAATCGCAATAAAAATAATGTCCAAAATCAAGGCACTAGTACTAATTGCTCCAACTACCAATTCTTTTCCCTACTTTCTCTGCATTCTAGTTGGCATTTTCTTCAAATTGGGTTGCTAATGAAGCAGCGCCAATGACACCAGCATCATTCCCCAATTCTGCTAACTTTAGTTTAGTCGATGTCCGAACAGTTGGAAAGGCAAATTTTTCAAAATTCTTTTGAACCCGGTCGAGGAGAAAATCACCTGCTGCAGAAACACCACCACCGATAACCATGTATTCTGGGTTGAGAGTGTTACTAATGTTAGCAGCTGCCAGCCCTAAGTAATAGGTAACCTTGTCAACCACCCGATTAGCTAAGTAATCATGCGCCTTGGCTAAATCAAAGACAATCTTGGAAGTAATTTCATCCCCATTGTCAATCATGGCCTTCAGCTTGGAATCACCTTCGTATTCTTCTGCCAAATCCTGAGCTAAATGGACAACCCCCGTTGCGGATGCGTATTGTTCCAAACAACCATGATTACCACAAGTACATTGGTAACCATTCGGTTCAACGATAATATGGCCAACTTCACCACCAGCACCGTTCACTCCGTGAATCAGTTTCCGGTTAGCAATTAATCCACCACCGACTCCGGTACCCAGAGTAATAAAGGCCACATCGTCACCATCATTACCAGCACCCTTCCAGCGCTCGCCAAAACCAGCGCAGTTCGCATCATTATCAAGGGCAAACTTCAAACCTGTCCCCTTCTCAATCTGTTCTTTAACTGGTTGCAGAGTCTTCCAGTTTAAATTGTAAGCACCAATTACCGTTCCCTTTTCACGGTTAACAGTCCCGGGAGTTCCCATCCCGATACCAATAAATTGATCCCGACTCATCTTATAAAGGTCAATATGGTGGTTAATTGAGTCAACAATATCAGAAACAATATGGGATCCTTCATCTAAAATATTAGTACGAATTGACCACTTTTGTTGAATTTCCCCCGCAGCTGTTAAAATTGCAAATTTGATTGTGGTTCCACCAAGATCTACCCCAATGAGTTTTTTATTTTTTGTTTCCATATAATTTCTTCCTTTCTTTTGCCATTTTTTGTTCATTCCGGTGTTCACGCTTTAACACTAACTTTGCTTGTAAAAAGAGAGCTCGATCAATTACCCCTGCCTGATAGAGGTTGTCAATTTCCAGCGCCATTAGTTCAATATCCCATAAACGTTTCCCAACATAAACAAAAACGTCAAAGCGCTTTAGAAGTTGCTGAACGTCATATAACGTTCGCAGGTGTACAATCGGTTTCATTCCTATGACACCGCCTTCCAAAACATTAAGATAATAAATACAATTAATATAGTGCCACTAAGAAAACGCTTTAGCAAGTCTATTTTGCCAATTTTTGTTGAACCTAACATCCCAGCACTTAAAAGCCCCCCAAAAAAGCCGCCCAAGTGCCCTGCTAAATCAACTCCGGGCATTAACAAGTCCGCTCCAAAATTAAAAATCACCAGGATAAAAAATTGACGGGCAATTTGACGAACTAAAAGATTGTCTCGAAAAACAATTCCTAACATAATAAAAGCCCCAAAGAGGCCAAACAACCCTGTACTAGCCCCGGCACTCACTGAATTAACCGGCTGCATCAACATACTAAACAAATTGCCGCTAACAACGCTCACTAAGTAAATTATTAGCATTCGCCAATGACCAAAGAGTGTTTCCACATACATCCCTAAAAAGTACAAGGTCAGCATATTAATTACTAAATGCTGAATACCAATATGAAGGAAACCAGCAGTTAACAATCGCCACCATTGGCCTTGTAAAATCAGCGGGGTATCCTTGGCACCTGAATGAATTAAAACCGCCAGGTTCGTTGATCCACCTTGGACTACCGTCCATAAATAACAGCCAACACAAATTACAATTAACGTAATTGTAACCGGCATTTGTCGTAAAGAATTTTTCATACCACGCCTCTATCGTTCATCACTAGCGAGATTAACCACCCGATCCATTGGAATATCAAACTCTTCTACGGCCCATTCATCCTCATCTGCCAATTGGGTGTTCAAAGCTAGCGCTAACTTAGGGCCGTGGTATTTAGTTAAATAACGGTCATAGTAACCACCGCCAAATCCTAAACGTTTTCCGGATAGCGTAAAGGCAACTCCCGGAACTACCATGAGATCAATATCATCAGGAGTAACGACCTGGCCATTGACCGGCTCTAATACCCCAAAGTGGCTCTCACTAAACTGTGTTTCCTCGGTAAGCGTTACAAATTCCATTTGACGATGAGGAAGCGTACGCGGGACCACAACTTGTTGTCCCTTATGCCGCGCATGGAGAATAATTGGTGCAGTATTAATTTCAAAAGATTGACTTAACGTAATTGCAATCATTTGAGCACTTACCCATTCTGGCTGATCGTATAATTTAGAAGCGAGCTGTTTTTCTTCTTCCAAACGGGTATTGAGATCCAATTGTTGCAGTCGAGCTATATATGCCTGACGCATTTCCTTTTTGCTGTACATGGTTATCCTCCTTGAAATAGTTAACGGGCACTATTATACCGATGATCAAATTGAATGAAAAGGCCAATGGTAGCAAAAAACGTCATGGAATGAATTCCATGACGTTTCATGCATCTACCTTACTTAGTTTCGCGATGTAAGGTAACCTTACGTTCCCGTGGGCAGTACTTCTTTAATTCGAGCCGGTCGGGATTGTTACGACGGTTCTTACTAGTTAAGTAAGTCCGTTCGTGGCATTCAGTGCATTCAAGTGTGATATTTACACGCATTGTTTTTGCCTCCAAACTTAATTTTATTTTTAACGAGAATACGTTATTTAATACGTAACCCTAACTCGTACAACTATATCATTAATTCGTAAGTTTGACCAGTTTTTTACCAAAGTTTGTTAAGGTTTTTTCCTTGACACTTTATTGACTTGTCTTATCACTTTGAACATCTTTCCAATAAGCTTGGAAAATCTGCTTAGCCATCGTCAGGTTATTTTCTCCACCTGAAGCGTTAGCAATCGCCAATGCAACCACTACTTGTGGTTTATCTGATGGCGCATAACCAGCAAAACTTAGCGTTTCAGTACTTTGTTTCTTGTAGAAGGTTTCCGCCGTCCCCGTCTTCGCAGAAATGGATGGCTTAACACTGCTTAATGACTTAGCAGTCGTGTAAGAATTCGTCCCGTGGGTAACTAAATACAATCCCCGCCGAACTAGCTCAAAATACGACTTTGGTGCTGGGATCACCTGTTGAACCTGAGGTTGTGCAGTATAGGTAATGTTTCCTAACTCACCATTGGACTTGGTTCCCCGAATTTCCTTAACAATGTATGGTTTCATCCGGTAACCACCATTTGCAATGGTCGACATGTACTGTGCTAACTGGATAGTAGTGTAACCATCGTAGTTCCCATATGATAAGTCCAGTGCAGAACCAATATTTTTCTTTTTCGATGGTCCTTTATAACCAGATACTTCCCCAGGGAGGTCAATTCCGGTCTTTTGCCCTAAACCAAACATGTTGTAGTAGTAACGCATCTTAGTGAAAATGCTTGGCTTCAAAGTCAACTGTGCGCCACTATGGTAGTTCATGCCACCTTCCTTCATTGCAATTTGCATCATGTAGGAGTTAGATGACACTTCTAGTGCTTCTGGCGCGCTTAATGCCATGCTTGCTGATCCTGATTTGTTAAACCAAGAACTCTTCACTGAGGTCCCAGCGACCTTAATTGGTGTATCCGTTAACGTATTATTCTCTGGTGTGATTACTTTTTCCATCAATCCACCCATAATTGTGGCTGGCTTGACAACTGATCCCATTGTAATGGGGTGATTGATTGCCCCAATTTGATCATCGGTCATTTTACCGGTTGATGGATTACGATCGATTCCGCCCATCGCGTAAATGGCGCCCGTATATGGATTCATAACTACGGCATAAACCCCCGTCGAGTTACCACCTGCCGGAAAGTTACTCTTGAGAATCTTTTGCACATCATTTTGGAATTTGGCATTAACGGTCAAGACCAGATTGTCACCCTTTTTACCTGGATAAGTTACTTTCGTCTTCGTGACATTATTGCCACTAGTTGTGACCTGAGTTTGTGACTTCGATCCAGCAAGAGTGGCCTGATATTGCTTCTCAAGGTAGCTTTGTCCGACATTATCATTCCGTGAATACCCTTGTGACAATAAGCTATTGACTTCATCACTCGGTAATCCGGTCGTCGAAACCGTCCCGGCTAAACTCTTAACATCTTTACCAGATGGGTAATTTCGCGACCAAGAAGTTCCAATTTTGACACCAGGCATTTCACTCAAGTGTTCACTAACTTCCGCTAGTTCCTTGGCTGATACATTCTTAGATTTAATATAGGTAGTTGAAAGTGAGTAGGCACCGCTCATTGAGCCATAAATCATTGCCTTATTCTTTTCACTCTTCGTCAGTTTAAAGTAGTGGGGGTGGCGATTTAAGTAATCAATTGCATCATCATACTGACTAGAACTATCGGTACTCTTCGCTAATTTGATTACGGTTTTTAAATGTTGTTTATCAGCTAAGTAATAATCTTGCTGATTCCGCGTTGTCAAACGACTAGTCGGTACCGTTAAATAGTTACCAAGCCGGTTGGCAATTTTGTACAAGTCATCACTATCAACATTTTGCCCCTTGGTATATGTGATAGCCTGGGTTGCCTGATTACCAACCATCACTTTACCGGTGGCATCATAGATCATTCCCCGTTGAACATTATTCGTTTGTGTCGTGGTGTCAGAACGCTTGACCTCTGCCTTGTAAGAAGCTCCGTTCAACACCTGTAAATAGAACAGTCGGACGGCAAGCGCAAGCAGTAGCAAGCCGACAATCCACAAAAGAAAGTTTAACCGAAATGGGATTGCGGACTTGGCTGTCTTATTTCGTGAGCGAGAACGAAATTTAAAAAGTCCTTTAAAGCGATTCAAAAAATTCACTTGACATTCTCCTTCATTGTTAGAAAATTCTAACTTTTCATTTTAAAGATTATCGATGGTCATTCAAGCTAATAACCAAAATTATTCCATATTAAAGTAACGGTGTTAATAATACTCCCTTTTTAAGCAAAAGTGAGTACTTTAACAGTGATTTAATTAAATTTAAAACCTTCATGATAACCAATGTTGAAAAAAGTATCCTGTTATATAATACAAGCTAGTTTATTTGAGGTGATTTTATTGTTTAAAAAACACAGCCAAATGCAATCATCATTGTTAATTGCATTCTTTATTCCGGTGATTATCATGGGGAGCTATTTTGCTTACCGACAAATGGCCCCCTTCGGTCAAAATTCGATTTTAACTGTTGACCTTGGACAACAGTACGTCGACTTCTTGGCCGCCTTTCGAAATTTAGTTCTTCACCACCCAACTAGTTTATTTTACTCCTTTTCTAAGGGGCTTGGCGGTGAAATGCTCGGTACCAATGCTTACTATCTATTTAGCCCCCTCAATCTACTTCTCTTGTTTTTTCCTGGACCGTCACTTTCATCTGGGATCCTAATCCTTGTACTGCTCAAATATGGATTCGCTAGTCTGAGCTTTTGTTGGTTAATTCAACGTTGGCACCTCCAAACACCACCCCGTAGCTGGGCCTTTGCAACGGCCTATGCCCTCATGGGGTGGATGATTGCCAATCAGTTAAACATTCTTTGGCTAGATGTTCTTTTCTTACTGCCCCTTGTAATTAACGGTCTGCTCCGTTTAATTAACAATCAGAGTCCATGGCGTTATGTTGGTTGGTTAACTCTTACCATCTTGGATAACTACTATATGGCCTGGATGGTCGCTATTTTTACTGTCCTCTTCTTTATTTGGCAAACTACTCGTCAATTTAGTAACTGGTCCCATTTGGGAAAAATTACGGGACGCTTCTGCTTCTTTTCACTCGTCAGCGGCTTACTTAGTTCTATCGTAACGCTCCCGACCATTTATGCACTAACCCAAAGCAAGGGGACCTATACGGAGCAAAAAATTAAATGGGCATTTGAATATCAGCCACTCAAGATTCTAGCTAAATTAGTGCCGGGATCATTCAATTTTGGCCAAATGCCTTCTGGACAACCAAACATTTACGTTGGCATGCTATTCATCATTGGAGCCTGTCTCTACTTCATCTACAGTCATGACCATTGGCCGGCCAAATTAACAGCATTGTTGATCTCTGCCCTGTTAATTTTCTCCTTCTGTTTTCAACCATTAGACTTACTTTGGCACCTCGGACAATTTCCCGTCTGGTACCCATCCCGTTTTTCGTTTGTTTTCTGTTTCTGGGTTCTTTACCTAGCCGCAATGACTCTAAAACCCGACCTTAAAATCAACTGGTATGTAGCGGGTGGTTTATTGATCCTCATTTGTGCAATTACAACTTATTTGTGGTTAAACAAAGCTCATTTTTCATACATCAATTCATCCCAACTGGCAATTGGTCTCTGTTTTGCTCTGATCAGCATTTGTCTACTCCTGATTGATTATCACCACGCACCTAAAATGACGGACCTACTGTTTGTCCTATTAGTTATAGTTGATGTGACAAGTAATTCGGCCATCTCACTCAATCATATCTCGTACGTATCTCAACCCGAGTTTGGTAACTATACAACTGCAATGAACCAAGCTGTTCGTAAAACCAAACAGGGGGACCATTCTTGGTACAGAATTGCTAAAAACTTCATGCGCACTAAAGATGATCCATTTCAAAGTGACTATTACGGCGGTGAACACTTTGGCTCCACAATGGAACCAGCCGTTTCAACTTTCATGGGTACAATTGGTCAGCCAGCCGGCGATGGTTTCATTACCTACTCTAATGGAACCCAAGTTACAGATTCTTTATTAGGCTTCAAATACTTTCTAACTGCCCGTCATCATGGTCAAGTGAATGGTAATCAAGTTCTACCCATTACCAGTACTAGAATGGATTGGCATCGTCTCCGCGATTATCACCACACCAAGTTAGTAAATATTAAGGAAAATCCGAACGCTCTCCCCATTGCTTTTGGGGCTAGCAAAAAAATCCTTAATTTCCATGACGTGACATTAGATCCGCTCAGCTACCAATCACAAATTTATCAATTATTAGCTGGGCAGTCAGCTAATAATCGTCTCTTTAACGTTCAAAACTTTGACCACGTGACATTCAAAAACGTTCAAAGTGCCAAACAAATTACTGGCACCACTTTTACACGCAGAGAACCGTCGCAATCCGCCAGCGTCACCCTCCACTTTACACCGCAAACCAATGACTCTTATTACATGACTCTTGGTGCAAGCGTCAAAAGTGTTGCTTCAATTAAAATTAATGGGCGCCCGCTGGATCAATATCCGACCTATCACAATACCATCGTGATTAATTTGGCTCACCAACAAAAGGGCAAATCCATTAGTATTCAATTCAAACTCAAAAAGCAGGCTTTATGGATGCAAAACGTCAGTCTGTACCGACTTAATGGTCAAGCCTTCCAGCATTCCCGCAAAGCTTTGCAAAGTGCCGGCTTACGCGTGACCAGTTACCGCGCTAATCAAATTAAAGGAACAGTAACTATACGGAAACCGCACCAATTTTTGATGACCACCATCCCTTATGCAAAGGGCTGGCATGTTAAAGTGGATAATCATTCTGTCACGCCATTTAAGGTCATTGGTACTTTCATGGGGATTCCAATGAATTCAGGGACCCATCGTGTTACCATGACTTACATTCCGCCATTGCTCATCCCAGGAACGTTGATTAGTCTAATTACCCTCATCATGTGCTGCTGGTACCAAAAACGACGACCAAATCGGCAATAATCTTAATTCCCGGAAAAGCCTTATAATACAATAACAGCCGCGCCAGTTCTGAATCAACTGAACTGACGCGGTTATTTTCAAATCCACTAATTGATTGAACTTAACGTTTGGGATACCCGACCAACCGCAATTCACCATGTAAATATTCGCCAAGGTAAATATCATCTAATCCATGATAACCAGCAGCCGATATCTGTTGTTCAACCCACTGAGCATCACGATGAATTAGTTCTAAAATATCTGTATTCAACTGGCCATCACTGATTAATGGAAATTTTACATCATGCTCATTATTTTCAATTACCACTAACTGGCCATTTTGCTCTAAAATACCACTTTTTACTCGTGCCACTTCATAGATACCTTGACTCCGTAAACGAAACATCAGATCATTTGCACTCATACCCGAACGAATGCAATTATCAACCAACACATGACCATTTTTAATCAGTAACTGTGGCTGCCCATCAATCGCAATGCGGACCCATCGATTATGTTCCTTGATGTACCGAAGAATTAAAACAATTACTGTCCAGATCAGCAGGACTAAAATAAATTCAACAATGCTAATGTCATTATCATAAATAATGCCCCCGATAATGGCCCCTAAAATATAATTTTGCACTTGGTCAAGGGCCGAGGTTGGTGCTAAATTTCCCTTACCAAGTAGATTAATTTGTAAAATCAGGCAGAGCATTCCTAAAGCAAATTTAAGAGTAATTAACAAATAAGTATTATCCATCTTTCTTGCCCCTCCTTAGTGCTTCTTAATAATTACTCGATGGTCAATCACATGCGCCCTCGTCAAAGTATAATTGTTACTGTCGGCACTTAAATTCACCCGGTAATCTTTATCCTTAATCCGGACAATGATACCATCCGTTAAAGTAGTTGAATTAACCACGACCTCACGTGTTTTCACGTGGCGATCTCTGGCAACTGCCTTCACAAAAGGAACCATCTGTGAAGATTGGGATTTTTGTGTATTTAACGATTCCAATTTGGTGTATTGTAAGCCAATAATGATCAACAGTAGCAAGGAAAAAATAATGCCTAAATCACGATACTTGGTTTCCAAACGGTGCCGAGTATATTGAACCAGCATTAACAGCATTAATCCACCCAAAATAATGATCAATGCATAGCTAAAAATGGTATTAGCTTGTTGATGATTTTCTAAATATGTCAAATTATAAAATGTCATTTTTTACCCTTAATAAAAAAATAGTGAGTAATAACACAGCTGTTATCCCCACTAAATGATCTTTCACTACTTTACTTCAATAATTTCCACGTGCATAACGCCACTTGGAATATCAATATCTACTTTTTCACCAACTTTGTGACCTAACAGTCCCTTGGCCATTGGTGATTCATTAGAAATTTTACCAGACAGTGGATCAGATTCTGATTCACCGACAATTATGTAAGTTTCTGGTTCTTCATCTGGTAACTCTTTGAAAGTTACGCTCCGTCCCATTGATACTTCATCAGCCGCCACATCGTCGTTATCAATGATCACTGCATACTGCAGCATGTTTTCGATTTGACTGATCCGGCCTTCAACAAATGCCTGCTCATCTTTAGCGGATTCATATTCAGAGTTTTCAGAAAGGTCACCATAACTCCGCGCAATCTTAATGCGTTTAATAACCTCTGGACGACGCTTCAAACGTAAATCTTCAAGTTCTTGTTCCAACTTTTCTTTACCTTCCGCAGTCATCGGAAATGTTTTTTCATCAGCCATAAATTTTTAATTCCCCTTTATTAAAAAATACCAATTGCAACATTACCATTTCGGCACCAATTTTTCAACTATTGGGGCACGATTAGTTAAACCTGATGACCCCGTTTAACTAGAATGTCGCGAACCTTAGTCGCTAACAAGTCAATAGCCACTTGGTTTTGACCACCCTCCGGAACAATGATGTCAGCATAGCGTTTCGTAGGTTCAATAAATTGATGGTACATTGGCTTAACGGTTGCCAAATACTGGTTAATCACTGAATCAAGTGAACGGCCACGCTCTTGCATATCACGTTTAATTCGGCGAATAATGCGTAAATCACTATCTGTATCCACAAAGACTTTAATATCCATTAAATCACGTAACCGCTCGTCATCAAGAATCAGAATCCCTTCCAAAATAATCACATCTTGTGGTTCAACATGGACCGTTTCAGTTGACCGAGTATATTGTTCATAATCATAAACCGGCATTTCAATGGCTTGATTATGACGCAATTGATCCAGCTGTTGAACCAGCAGCGCCGTATCAAATGCTAACGGATGGTCATAATTAACGGCCTTCCGTTCAGCCATCGACATCTCACTTTGATCATTATAGTAGGTGTCTTGCGTAATAATTTGAATTGAATTGCCATGCAATTGGTCAAAGATAGCGTGGGCAACAGTCGTCTTACCACTGCCGGAACCACCTGTGACCCCAATGATAATTGGTCGTTTTTCTTCCATTTTTGCCTCCAAATTGTTAGTGCTTCTTTGCGTGACGGTTTTCTTGCAGCCGAACTGTAATTTCGGGAACCGACTGGGATTGTTTTAATGTAAAAGTACCAGCCTTAACACCATTTGTCTTATGCGTTTGCAAATAATAGTAAAAGACATAGCGACTGCGCACTAATTCTTGTCGCTTCAATATTGTACTAACCTGCTGATCAGTACTGTTTCGTGGAATAATCACTTTTTTGGTCTTTTGACTATTTTTATTTACGGGGGTTAATGAATAATTAAAGTAACCATGAACACATACCCCCACCGCCAAAAACAAGGCTACAATCACTAAGGCCAGCAAATTTTGTTGCCGAATTTGTTTTTTTGAAAATCGGTGCATAAATTAGGCCCTTTCTATCACTTACAACAACACGAAAAGCAAGAGACCGGAAATCCTCTTTCAGCCCCTTGCTAATTTATTTATTAACGAATTTCTGCACCTAATTCTTCAGTGAGGTGTTTTTCGATCTTTGCGAATGCTTGGTTAACCGTTTCTTCCTTTAATGTTCCCTGATCATCTTGATAAGTCAGCGTGTACGCCAATGACTTCTTACCCTTTGGTAAATGAACACCAGTGTAAACATCAAAGAGGTGGATGTGCTTCAAGAAGGCACTACCACGCCGCTTAATAATTGCGACGACTTCATCATTCGTAACGGTATCATCAACTAATAAAGCAATATCACGGGTAATTTCTGGATACTTGCTAATGTGTTGATAGTGCTTATCACGAACATCCGCTGCCAATACTGCTTCCAAATTGATTTCAAAGACGTAGGTTTCATCAATCTTGTAATCTTTAGCAACATTTGGATGAACTTCACCAATAAAACCGATTACTTCACCATCTAATAAAATATTGGCGGTCCGTCCTGGGTGCATTTCTGAACGACTTTGATCGGCAACAAAAGTAATCGTCCCTGCCACTGCTAAATTATCAAGGTACTGTTCCACGATCCCCTTCATTTGATAAAAATAAACCGAACGTGCCTTTTGATTCCAGCTATCCGCAACTAAACTCCCAGTGATTGCACCAGCAACATGTTCTTGTTCCTCAGGGCGTTCGCCACCTTTTGGAATGAAGACCCGACCTTGTTCATACAGTGCCACATTGGTTACTTTTCGGGCTTCATTATAAGCAATATCGTTTAACAGGCCAGAAATAATGCTCATCCGCGTCGCCACATGATCAGAGCTCATCGGATAATCCAACTTCATTGGCTCCGTCGTGCTTGGGGTAACTTCAAACTGCTTAGCTTTATCAACCGTGGTTAAGGAATAGCTAATCGCTTGATTTAAGCCCATTCCTTCAAGAACATGGCGACTAGCCCGCAACTTCTTTTGCCGGTTGGTTAAACCACCCAGGTTCCGGGTCATCACTGGCAGGGTTGATGGAATATTGTCGTAACCATACAAACGGGCAATTTCCTCATATAAGTCAGCTGGCAGACTAATGTCCCACCGCCGCGCTGGGACATTAACTATTAACGTATCCTTATCTTTTTGAGTTGTCTCAAAAGCTAATCGATCAAAAATCGCCTTTACTTGTTCCATATCGATATTGATCCCCAGAACATGCTTAACTTTTTGTAAGGATAAGGTAATTTCTTGTGATGGATATTGCTGGTCATGACCAACCACAATGCCCTTAGTTACCTGTCCATTAGCTAATTTTTGCAGCCAATATGCTGCTTCGTCCAACGCCTGTTCAACGGTTTCTGGATTAATTCCCCGTTCAAAGCGCATTGAAGATTCACTATGTAAGTCAAGTCGTCGTGCTTGCTTTCGAACCATCACTGGATCAAAAATTGCAGATTCTAACACGACATTCGTTGTTTGATCATCAACCTTGGTGTTCTCGCCACCCATAGTTCCTGCAAGGGCCGCTGGTTGATCACCAGCAGTGACAACAATATCTTGGGCCTTAAGCGTTTGCTCTTCACCATCTAGAGTTGTCATAGTTTCACCCTCATTGGCATGCCGAACACGGATCTTGTGGCTGGGCAGCTTATCATAATCGAAACTATGTAATGGCTGTCCATACTTCAGTAAAATATAATTAGTAATATCAACAACGTTGTTAATTGGCCGAATACCGGAATTCCACAGACGAATTTGGAGCCACATCGGGCTATCCGCAATCTGAACGTTTTTAATGACCCGAAGTTTATATACTGGTGCCATTTGATCATCAGCAACCTCTGCAGAAATTAAATCAGCTGTCTTAGCATCGTCGTTTTCTGTGACCGCATGACTTTCAAAACCATTTGGCAAGTCATAGATTGCCGCAAGATCATTCACATTCCCGTAAATACTCAACATATCACCACGGTTTGGTGTGACATCAGTATCCACGATCGTATCGTCCATCCCAAGGTATGGAAAGACTGAGTCACCAATTTTTGCATCATCAGGCAAGAACCAAATGCCATCTTCATAGTCTTTAGGTGCGACCTTTTCACTAAAGCCGATTTCCTGTAATGCACAAAGCATTCCGTCAGACTCTTCACCACGGATCTTGCCTCGCTTAATTTTAACGTTGTCCGCAATCCGTGCTCCATGTAAGGCCACGATAACTTTTTTGCCTGCCTGCACATTTGGCGCGCCACAGACAATTTGAATGGTTTCATCATCACTAACCTTAACTTGGCAAACTGACATATGGTCAGAATCAGGATGCGGAACACATTCTTCCACATAACCAACAATAATTTTCTTTAAGCCGTCACTTGGGGAATAAACCGCATTAATGTCCACTGACGTCCGGGCTAATTTCTCTGCCAGTGCAGCAGGCTTAATTTTGTTTTGCGCTAGCGGCAAATATTTATTTAGCCATTGATATGATACTTTCATAGTCCACTATCCTTTCTGATCAAATTGGGTTAAGAACCGTACGTCATTTTGGTAAAAGTCACGAATATCTTCGACTCCATACTTCAACATGGCAAAGCGATCCGGACCTAATCCAAAGGCAAAGCCACCATATTCTTCGGGATCGACACCAGACATCTTCAAAACGTTTGGGTGAACCATTCCGGCACCTAGTACTTCAATCCAACCGGTATTCTTACAAATGGCGCACCCCTTACCTAAACAATTGAAACAAGTAATATCCGCTTCAACTGATGGTTCAGTAAATGGGAAATAACTTGGCCGCAGGCGAACCTTTAATTGATCACCAAATAGGTGTTGAGCCACTACTTCTAACGTTCCCTTCAAATCAGCCATTGTGACGTGCTTACCAACAACCATTCCTTCAACCTGGTGGAATTGGTGACTGTGGGTGGCATCGTCCGTATCCCGCCGGTAAACTTTACCTGGTGAAATCATTTTTAACGGGCCCTGACTAAAATCATGTTTTTCAAGCATTCGTGCTTGCATCGGCGAGGTTTGGGTCCGCATCAGGATCGAATGGGTAACATAGAAAGTATCTTGCATATCCCGTGCAGGGTGATCCTTTGGAAGGTTTAATTTTTCAAAGTTGTAAACTTCCTCTTCAACTTCATCACCAACCGCAACTTCATATCCCATATCAGTAAACAGATCTACTAATTGATCAATCACTTGCTGAATCACATGTGGTTGTCCCTGGGCAACTGGTGTCCCCGGCAATGTCACATCGAGACTTTCCTTCGCAAGCCGTGCATCCATTAATTGCTTTTCTAAAGTTGTGCGCCGTTCTTCTAACATCTTTTGTAAATCATCACGAACTTGGTTGGCATACTTCCCAACCTTTGGCCGTTCGTCGGCACTTAAGTCCTTCATCCCACGTAAGACATTAGTAATTGGTCCCTTTTTCCCTAGGAACTTGACCCGAATTTGATTAATTGCATCTAAATTCGCACTGTTCTGAATTTCATCAGCACCTTGCTGACGTAATTCCTCTAGTTTTTCCTTTAATCCCATATGATCCTCCTTAAAAAATAAAAAAGCCTCATCCCATCAAGGGACGAGGCTATCGCGGTACCACCCTAGTTTATGACAATCGTCATACACTTATAACGATTCAGTAACGGTCATCAACCGGGTACATCAATACCAGCTCTGGAAGTGAAATTCATCTTTAAAGTCTAAAAACGACTTGCAGTTTATGAATCGTTTCTCCCTGCTAGACTTACCAGACTACTAATTTCCATCATTGCTTTTCTAAAAAGTTGGTCTTATTGTAAACTAATTCCGCAACCAACGTCAAGAACTAATCACACCATTTGTCACTCCAAGTGTGAACCGCACTCATTACTGGAGCTAATTCTTGGCCCCGCTTAGTTAATGAGTATTCAATCCGGCTTTCACCAGGAAAAGTATTGCGTTGAACGATTTCTTCGTCTTCTAACTCCTTTAGTCTTTCGACTAAAACCCGATCACTACATTTATCAACGTGTGCAGCAAGATCCTTAAAACGTTGTGTGTGCTCATTTAAAAGCACTTCGATAATTAGCCCGTTCCATTTCTTCCCTAAAATTGTAAAGGTATGTTCGAAACGAGGACAGAGACAGAAATCATCCTGTTGACGATTAGAATGCTCCATAACTTGACCTCCTTTTTCTAAATATTTTACGAAAGCTTTTTATATGAACGCTTGCGAAGCCGCGATTCAACCCGAACCCGAAGTGGACTAAAGAACTCATGCTCTGCTTCATAATCATCAACTAATGAGACGATTAAACTTTCTAAGTACTTTGGCACTGCTAATGTTGCACCAAACATGTGCTTTAAAATAATGTCGCGTTCCTTATCATTGAGGTTGGTAATCTTTTCGGCGTTTCGTAAAGCCACCCGTGGGTGAATAAAAGCATGGGAACCCAAATCAAACTTCGTCGTCCGCCAATCATAATAGAACAAATCGTGTAATAATCCTGCTCGTGCAGTGCTCCGGTAATCCAGGTGCATTCGCTTGGCGATTCGGTAGCTATCGTAAGAAACGGCAATCGAATGACGGAGACGATTTGAATGGTGGTGCTGAGTATAATTGGCTAATTTTTGAACGGCAGGTTGAGCTAACAAATCCTGAACAATGGCAACATACTGGGCGTCATTTTTCCACTCATCCGGTGTTCTCATTGAGATCATTACCCCTTTTTTATTTTTAATTATATTTTACACGATTTTAAAACAAAAAGGAACATCAAACTTACTTTTCATAAGTTTAGCTTTCCTGATTTAACTGAAACATTAAAATTCCGGCCGAAACGGCAACATTCAGTGATTCAGCATTGCCCCGCATTGGGATATACAAATTGGCAGTCGTTTGGTTTAATAATTCTTCAGCCATTCCTTGACCTTCATTCCCCATTACTAATGCAAAATTTTTGCCTGGCTGAACATGACGAAAGTTTTTGGCCCGTGGATTTAATTGGGTTCCGTATACTGGATGCTGATCATCTTGGAAATCGTTAATCCACCGTTTTAAATCGGCCACCACTAACTGAAGATGAAATTGGCTTCCTTGCATAGAACGAACCACCTTAGGATTGAAGAAATCAGCAGTCCGCTTACTGGCAACAACCCCGGTAAAGCCTGTTGCATCAGCTGTTCGGACCATGGTCCCTACATTTCCCGGATCCTGCACCCGATCTAATAGCAACCACGCCCCAGCCTTAGGATTAGTAACCTGCTTTACATCTGGTATTTCTACCACAGCCACAATTCCTTGCGGAGTATTGGTTTCTGTGATGTGCTTAATAATCTCCGGTGTCACTTCATACACATTTTCGAATCGTGCTACAATGTCTTGGTGTTGGGATAGCTCTTCTGCACTCCCAATCAATGCAATCAACCGTTGATTGCTTCGACTGGCCTCTTGAACAAGATGCCAGCCATCTAATAAGTATTGGCCGAATTTTTTGCGTCCCTTCCTGGTTTGCAGTTTGCGCCAATCTTTAACGTGTTGATTATGAACAGACGTTATTTGTTCTCTCATTTAGTTTCACCTCATTTTAGTAACGCAATTATACCATTAATCAAGCGGAGGCGTTTTACAATGATTAATTATCATTTAACAGTTAGCGGGCGAGTGCAAGGAGTCGGCTTTCGCTGGAGCACCTATCAATTGGCACAAAAACTCGGGCTCACCGGTTTTGTTCAAAATCAAATGGATGGCACCGTGCATATCGTGGTTCAAGGGCCACACAATTTGGTCCGTAAATTCACCAAGCAAGTTCAGGCTGGGGTTAATCAATACGCCCGCGTAACTAACGTCAAAATTAAGCCAGGAAACTTGATCAATACCCAAACGTTTTCGATTAAGGAATCATGGTAAACTGACTGGAATTCCCCCCGTTTTTAAGGTAAGATACCTTCTGTATAATTTTAAAATAAAGGATTGAGTTTATTGAAAAAACAACGACGCTGGTTATTAGCAGGAAGCCTGCTTAGTACATTGCTCATACTTTCCGGTTGTGTACGAACCACCAAAAGCGGCAAACCATACGGAATGGTTTACGAATACCTTGCTAAACCAATGCAGCACTTAATGGAATGGCTAGCAAGTCTGATGGGCAATAATTATGGCTGGGCAATTATCGTCATCGTAATTGTCGTTCGTCTAATCCTGCTGCCAGTAATGATGAGTCAAATGAAGAAGTCGACATTGATGCAAGAAAAAATGTCAATGATTCAACCGCAATTACGAGAAATTCAGCGACAACAAAAGGCAGCCAAAACGCCTGAAGAGCAAGCGGCTGCTACCCAAGCCATGATGGCGCTGTACCGCGACAACAATATTAGTATGACTGGTGGAATTGGCTGTCTTCCTTTACTAATTCAACTACCGGTTTTTGCAGCATTATACGCTGCCATTCGTTACTCTCCTGATCTTTATCATGCTACCTTCCTTGATATTCCTCTGGGGAAGCCAAGCATTTTGTTGGCAATTTTATCTTTTGTGGCCTACCTTTTCCAAGGGTGGCTTTCAATGATCGGAATGCCAAAAAATCAGCAGGCCCAAATGCGGATGATGATGTTAATGAGTCCGGTGATGATTTTCTTCATTTCAATGACTTCATCAGCTGGTTTAGGATTATATTTCTTTATTGGTGGTCTATTTGCCATCTTGCAAACTTGGTTAATCAATGCCTACCGGCCGCACTTGAAAAAACAAATTGCTCAAGAAGTAAAAAATCGGCCAGCTCCAAAGCCGGTTGTGCATTCTCAACCAACGACTAATACCAAAGCTGATCATCAAGATACCATTCAACAATTACAAAATAAACCAGCGGCTAAGCCTAAGCGACGAAACGCTGGTAAGCAACAGCACCACCATAATTAATAATTTACGGTACTGTGTCTTTCAATCCAATATGTAAATCGACTCCAGTGTCTAAAACGTGACACTGGAGTCGATCATCTCAGGACGTGACGCCGAAGTTATCGATAGCTTCCACCACGTCTTTTTTATAAAGGAGTTTTCACATGATTAAACCGATCATTCATGATCAAAAGATTTTAACCAAGGTCAGTACCCCAGCCCAGCTTAGTGATGTCAAGATCGCTCAAGATTTGCTAGATACACTGCAAGCTCATCAAATAAGTTGTGTTGGGCTCGCTGCCAATATGATTGGCATTCACAAACGAATCATCGCAATAACGATTGGTCCAGCCCAAGTTGCAATGTTAAATCCAGAAATCATTGATCATCAACAACCATACCAAGCTCAAGAAGGTTGCTTGAGCCTAAATGGACAAAGAACGACAACTCGTTATCAAACCATCACAGTGCAATTTATGGATATCCAAGGACACCATCAACAAATAATGTTAAATGGCTTTCCCGCACAAATTGCGCAACATGAAATTGACCACTGCAATGGTATTTTAATATAACTTTCACTAACAAGCATAAAGGGAGCGTCCATAGACGCTCCCTTTATGCTTAATTATTGTCATCATACTTCACAATTGGTAGTGTAATCCGAAAAATGGATCCGGCTCCCAACTGACTTTCCAAAGTAATTGTCCCATGGTAGCCCTTGATTAACCGTTGGGCAATGGACAATCCTAAACCATTAACGCCTTTCTTACGACTACGAGCTTTATCCACTCGATAAAAGCGATCAAATACCTTATCGACTTCTTCTGGCGCGATTCCTTCACCAAAATCTTGAACAGCAATCTCGACCGAATTATAATTACGCGACAACGATAGATGAATTTCCTTCCGCTCTGCAGAATACTTCACAGCATTATCACATAAGATAATTAAAATCTGTTCCAGATGATCCCGATAAATATTCACTTCCACATCTTGGCGTAAGTCATCATCAAGGGTAAATTGAAAATCTGGATGAATCATCTTGAAATTATTATAAACTTGTTCAACAACCTCTTCGACCTTGGTCGTGGCATCACGAAACTTAATCTCAACTTGCTCTGCTCTGGATAGATCCAACATTTCTTGAACTAGATTATTCATCCGACTTGTTTCCGCCAGTGCCGCCTTAATTGAATCTGCCAGAACCTTAGGATCATCCTTGCCCCACCGTTCTAGCATTTCCATATGCCCTTGAATGATTGCTACTGGGGTTCGTAATTCATGAGAAACGTCGCCCACAAATTGGGACTGTTGGTCAATATAACGCTGCGTCCGATCAAGCATTTCGTTTAATAAGTGGCTTAATTCCCCCAGTTCATCGTTCCGATTGGTTTCGGGAGTCCGGACATCTTTGGTCGAATCTTTTGTCACCACTGCCAAAGTTTTTCCAATATCCGTTAAGGGACGTAATAAGATATATGAAAGTCCATAACCTAATAAGCCACTAAAAATCACCACTAAACATAATGCCAAAAAGACGATTAGCAACATCCGGTGATAGTGCTGATAATAGTTAACCAGCGGATTTTCAATTTGCAAATATCCAATAATTTGATGGGTCTGTTTGTCATAAATTGGTGAACGGCCAACGATCATTTTATGGCCATGCCATTTTTTTAGCGTAACTCGTTGATGCGCGGTACGCTGGAACTTTTGTACAACATCACCAGTTTGAAATAATGGCTTGCCATTTAAATTAAATACTGTCACATTTTGGTGAGCATCGCTCAGTCCTTGAAGTACCGGACGATGATAAATTTTATCTTCATGAGTTGCCCGCTGCGAATCAAGTACCTTTTTTTGTAAAGTATCACTTACCATCTGACGAGTTAATTCTCGCTGATTAGCATTTTCGCCTAATTGCTGACTAATCGTCGTTAAACTTTGCTTAAGTGCTGTCCGCTCCTGATTCAAAAAATCACTCGTAAACGCACTAAAAATGGCTAAAACGACGATTAAACTAATCACCAGCGAGCCAATGGCCGTCCCAAATGCCCACTTTAGTTTTAAAGAAAAAAACTTGCGCGGCTTTTGTTCATGATCATCCATAAGCTGCCTCCCGTTTTACGAACGGATTACGTAGCCAGTCCCCCGAACAGTCTGAATGTAACTCTTCTCTCCCGGGCGATCGATTTTATTCCGCAAATACCGAATATAAACATCAACAACATTGGTTTCCACCTTGGCATCATATCCCCATACTTTACTGAGTAACTCCTGACGCGACATAACCACATTGATGTTTTCCATTAAAATGAGTAATAATTCATATTCACGTTTAGTTAAGTTAATCACTTCATCACCGCGGCGGACCACCCGATTTTCCTTTTCAATGGTTAAATCTTGATACTTAACCGTAGTTTGATGGTTATTATTATTTCCATCTTCAATACTAATCCGCCGTAGTAATGCACGGACCCGCGCTAACAGCTCTTCAATCGCAAATGGCTTCACGATATAGTCATCAGCACCATGGTCCAACCCCGATACTCGATCAATAACCGAATCACGTGCTGTCATGATGATAATTGGCGTATTCTTTTCTTCACGAACTCGGCGAGCTACTTCAATTCCGTTAAGTTCTGGCAACATTAAGTCCAATAGAATTACATCAAAATCTTCATTTAAAGCTGATTCCAACCCACCTCGACCATCAAGCTCAACATCTGTTTCATAACCTTCATGTTTCAGTTCCAAATTAACAAAGTTGGCAAGGTTTTCTTCATCTTCAATGATTAAAATCCGACTCATTTTTTCACCTTCACAATTTTTTCTAAATCAATATTAAGTTTATCATAGTTCTCTAATTAACGGTCCCAAAATTATAAAATAAAAAAGGCTTTCCCAGGTCCGGCGCCTAGAGGAAAGCCTTTAATTAAAATTGGTCGCTTAGTTGTTCTTAGCAACAACTTCCTTACCATTGTAGTAACCACAGTTTGGGCAAACCATGTGTGACTTACGAAGTTCACCACAGTTTGGACAAGGTGCTAAACCAGGAACAGTCAACTTAATGTGTCCCCGACGGTTACGCTTACGAGTCTTTGATGTCTTTCGTGCTGGTACAGCCATGTTTGACACCTCCTTATAAAAATTTTATCCACTTGGTTTTTAACCGTCCGCTAACCATCTGTGTCCTGATCAGGAAATAAATTTTTTAACTTAGCGAAACGTGGATCAACATGGTTAGTTTCCTGATGATCATCAGTAACCTCTTCAGTTACTGACCAGCCCTTTCCTGAAGGTAACTGATCCTTGGATTGTTCATCAGGGGTTAACACCCGTGTCGGAATCTGCTCATAGATATTTTCTAATAACGATTCATCAAAATCAATTGTCTGATGGTCATGCGGTAACAAAAAAACGACCTCTTGATCATCATACCGTGACAAGTGATTTTCCTCTGCCGTGTATGTCTCTGAATAGTCAAAATTCAACGGCAACTTCACAGGTGTTAATGAACGGGTGGAAGGTACGGTAATCTGTCCCTCTACGTGAGCAGTGACTGTGGCATCACCATCGTCATAGCTAACGTAACCTTCAACATCCATTGCTTGCGCATCCAAAATTTCATTCGGGAAGCGCTTCATTAATGATGCTTTCAGATCAAAAGTACTTTTGAAATGAAGTGGTTCTTCTGAATAGCGATGTAATTCGTTTAGTGACCATTTCATAGTACTAACCTCCTAATGCAACGTGCCCAATTATACGCTGACCACTAATGAATGTCAACGACTTTTACTTGACACTTCTAACCGCAATGGTGAGTGTTTCAAATCCTGCTCAACTGGCGTAAAGTTTTGATACAATTTTCCCGCCCGATAATCTAAATCAAGTCGGCCGCCATCGAGAGTTTGGTCAACTTTCACAATTAATGGATATTCTAATTGCTTTTTAACCTCGTGTAAATATTGCCGCCCTCGTGCCGTGAACCCCAACACGTGATGATATGGATTCTGAATGGCGGTATTGACTTGACTGGTAGTAGCTTGTAGAACAACGTATAGCAACAGACGGCTTAAATGAGCGTATGTATAGCGTTTTGTCTTGGCTTCCTTAATAAACTCTGTAAAAGTGAGGTGGTGTTGAGCAGCTCGTTTTAAACGATTTTCCAGTCCCTCTGACATCTGGTAGATCTTCGCTAATCGTGAGCTGGGCGCCTGAATTAACTCGTTTCTCAATATCGGGTATAGGAATTCCCACGAGGGTACCCTTGACTGAGTTCGTAACTGCTTAAAGGTCCTGTTCGGTACCGCCTTTTTCAATAGATCCCATTTTTGTTTCTGAACTGCATGCCGAATGGCACTAGCACTGGCAATTTCCCCAGTGATTGTTTGATCATGATACTGACTGTTTTGACGGGCCAGCGGAACCAAATTAAGGTGCAGGTCATTTTTGAGTTTAGCTTTGGTATAACTAAACGCCAAAATATCATTCGGCTCAATTAATGAAATTCCTAACTGTTCATGTAACTGACTGTTGAATTGCGTTGCGTAAGTTTGGTCAAACTGTTTAAATTGTTCGGTAGAAAAGTGGTCCTCCATCGCTACCATCCGTTCAAAATCCCATTGCGGATGTTCGGCCCCAAACACAACTGAGTCAACTTGGAGATCAGCCAAAAGGCGGAGGGCTCCTGCTGCAAAACGATCGGCAGGTTCGACTGCATTGACTAGGGGCAATTCAACCACTAAATCGACCCCATTGACCAATGCTGCTTCAGCTCGTTGCCATTTATCAACAATGGTTGGTTCGCCACGCTGGGTAAAATTACCACTCATTACCGCTATTACAACATCCGCACCAGTCAATTCATGCGCTTTTTGCAGGTGATAACAATGTCCGTTGTGAAAAGGATTGTATTCAACAACTAACCCAACTGCTTTCATCTTATTCACCCTTCTGACACTTGAAAAACCAGCGAGTTGTTTGTGCATTGAGCTTTCCATGGCCAAAGTCACTGGATACTTCAATGCTCTTAAAGCCCGTTTGTTGAAGTGCCTTTACAACTAGTTGACGTGGATACGAACGTTCAAAGTGGGTTTCAGCGAGTCGCTGGTAATTACCATTACTCAGCCGATTGAAAAATGATAATTCATGAATCACACCATGCTCAACATCATCATTTTGATAACTTGACCATAAAAAATAGCGCTGCTGGTCTTCAGATTGATAGTTATACATAAAGCCCGGATACACGACATCCGTTTGATATGGTGTAATCATATCAAATAAAAAGGTCCCACCATCAACTAAATGTTGCTGAACTTGTTGAAAAACTTGCTGTACTTCCGTTAAATCACGCAGATAACATAGCGAGTCCGCAAAACAAGTAATGGTGTTAAATGATCCTAGCGCTGTCAAATCCAGCATATTAGCCTGCACTAGTTGTAGTTTAATATTCGCCGCTTGTGCATGGTTAGAAGCAAGAGCAAGCATTTCATCGGACAAATCAGCATCTGTAACTTGATAACCTGCTTGGGCTAACAAAACACCCAACCGACCAGCGCCACCGGCCAAATCAAGTAACTGCCCTCCCGTTGAAGTATTTTCTTGAACGTATTGGGCCCATTTTGAATATAATTGTTCATCAAACAACTCATCATAGTATTGAGCAAAGGATCCGTAAATCATTTAGTCATTTACCCATTCACTAACGTTCACCAATGGTGCGTCAGACCAAAGTTTTTCTAGATTATAGAAATGGCGAGTTTCTTCGCGGAAAACGTGAACAACAACATCTCCTAAATCCACTAGAACCCATTGAGCAGCATGTTTTCCCTCCACACTACCAATTTCCAACTTGTTGCTATGTGCCATCTCAACAATTGCATTAACAATGGCCTGTACCTGACGATCAGAGCCACCAGTCATAATAACAAAGTAATCGGCCATTGGGCTAATCTGGTCCACTTGGAGTGCCACAATATCTTCAGCACGCCGACCGTCAGCGGCTTTCACAACTTTTTCCAATAATTCCTTACTATTCATTAATTAATTTCCTTTCTATATTTTGGTACCCAAGAATTATACGTATCAATCGTTTTGGGGTAAACAGGCTGTCCTGCGGCAATCAAGTAGTTTAACGTATGCTTGGTTTGATAGGCCACCCCGGCCCCCAAATCTTTTTTCGTTATTCGTCGCGCTTCTTCGACCCCCGGGAAATCACGGCCCGGTTCAATATAATCAGCCATATAAATAATCTGGGCTAACTTGGTCATATACTGACCACCAGTGGTGTGTTGACGGATTGCGTTAAGGATATCTTCATCATGAACACCAAGCTCATCCTTAACCAATTCAGCACCAACGACGCCATGCCAAATCGCGTTACCATACTGAAGTAATTCCGGGGACATTTTACGTTGATGGATCAACTTAACAAAGTCCTCATCTGGGCTTTCTTTTGCATAGTCATGACAGAGCCCAGCAATACTTGCCCTTTCGACATCAACATTGTATAACCGGGCCAGCTCAATCGCTGTTTGTTCAACCCGACAAACATGTTCAAAACGCCCTTTTGAAAGTGCCTGTTGTAAACGTTCAACCAACTCTTCCCTAGTTAATGGTAATAAATTTTCTTGATATGTAATTTGCTTAGTCAATGTATAACTGATGCTCCTTAATATACTGCTCAACTTTTTCTGGCACCATATATTTAATCGAACGACCATCATGAATTCGTTGTCGAATATCACTTGACGAAAAATCAACTTCAGGCACATCCACCCAAATGACCGGATAATCGCTCTTGTTTGCTGCTCCAGTCCGACGAACACCGACAAAATTTACTATCTTTAATAGATCCCGAATCCGGTACCACTTTGGTAAATAGTCAACCATATCTCCGCCAATAATAAAGTAGTAATCCACTTCTGGATGCTGTTGCTTTAATTCACAAATGGTATCGTAAGTGTAACTCACACCGCAACGTTGAATTTCAGCTAATTCAATCCCCAAAAAAGGGTTCTCTTGAATGGCTAATTGAAGCATCTTGACGCGCAACTTTGCCGCAATAGCATCCTTTTTATCAACATGTGGTGGAATCATATCCGGCATCATCAACACTTTATCTAATGCCAAAGCTTTCCCCACTTGGTCCGCAACTAAAAGGTGCGCATTATGCACGGGATTAAACGTGCCACCATAGAGTCCAATTCGTTTGCGTCGCCTAAAACCTACGCGTTGATACTTAACCTTTGGTACCGTTTGAACCGCCGCTCGCAAAACTATCGCCCCTTAAATCTTCTTCACTCTTAACGAAACATTGCGAAATTCTGGTTGGTCAGATTCCTTAAATAGGACTAGAACGCGCCCAATAACCTGAACAACGTCAATGTCACTGTGGCCTTCGATATAATCACGAACCTCATCAGTTGTAACATCAGCATTTTGTAAAATATTAACCTTAATTAATTCACGACGATTCAGTGCACCATCAAGCTGTGCTAGCCATTCTGGAGTTAACCCATTTTTACCCACACTAAAAATTGCTTGAAAATGGTTCGCCTGTGCACGAAGGTATCGTTTTTGTTTTCCTCGTAATTTCAATTGTTTACTCCTTATTATTAAATCATTGCACGCCGGGTCAGAACACGCACTCCTTGGGGAGCCCATCCCGCAACCGCAATTCCAGCTGGAATCGTAATCCACCCTAGGCCTTCATAAACCAGATCCGTCTTTTCGTCAGTAGAAAATTCAAAACGCTCTAATGATGGAATTTGGTCTTTAGTGGTCTTTGTAGGCGGAGTTAGTAAATCACCAAGATGTTTTTCATAGAATTTATCAGCATTACTAAGTTTAGTCCGGTGAAGTTGCAAATTATTATCAAAGTATGCTACTACACCGACCTTAGGACCCTTTAAATAATCAAAACGCGCAATGCCCCCCATAAAAATGGTCTGACCATCAGATAATTGATAGGTGCGAGGCTTAATCTCTTTCTGTGGTGCTACTAATTTTAAATCTTGATCCGGTAGAACATGCGCCATCTGGTGTTGATGAATAATCCCCGGTGTATCAATTAGTTCTTGTCCATCA
The DNA here is from genome assembly GCF_056590915.1 of Limosilactobacillus sp. C0001E2. Lineage (NCBI taxonomy): Bacteria > Bacillati > Bacillota > Bacilli > Lactobacillales > Lactobacillaceae > Limosilactobacillus > Limosilactobacillus sp. C0001E2. The sequence continues at coordinate 380,326 of NZ_JBWPXC010000001.1, forward strand.
TCAAGTGGAATTTCAATTTTATCTAAAGTGGTTCCCGGAAAACGCGAAGTTGTGATCAAATCTTTGACGCCCGTTCGTTGTTTAATAATTTGGTTAATTAGTGTCGATTTACCAACATTAGTTACCCCAACCACATAAACGTCACGATGTTGTCGATATTTCTCAATCGTATTTAATAGTTCCTCAATTTGGTGGTTCTTTTTGGCCGATACCAAGAGTGTTTCAATGGGCCGAATTCCTGCAATATTAGCTTGTTGTCTGATCCAATCACGCAACTTTGACCGGCGTAGAGAATGCGGTAATAAATCCTCTTTGTTACCAACTAAGAGTACCGGATTATCCCCGACAAAACGGTGGAGACCTGGAATGAGACTCCCATTAAAATCAAAGATGTCTACAACATACACAATCAGCGCATTAGCTTCACGGATATGGTTCAGTAATTGCAAAAAATCATCATCCGTTAATGAAACCGGGGCAATTTCATTGTAATGACGGAGACGAAAACACCGTTGACAATATAATTCGTTGGTTGCTAATCCATTTTTGACGGCCGCCGCAGGAGTATACCCCGGCTCATTTGGGTCCTTAGACTGAATAATTGCTCCACAGCCGATACACCGTAATTCTTCATTAGTTTTACTTTCTTCAGTCATCCAAATCCTCCTGCCATCTTAATTCTGGATATTTTTTCAGTAGATCTTTCATCACAAATTTTTCAAAGAACCGGTTAATCTGGGTATCCCATTTATCAGTATTAATTAACGGTTGTACCAAGATTGACCGTACTCCAGCAATATTAGCGGACAGCATATCTGTCATCAGTTGATCGCCAACCATGACCACCTCATTCCGGGAAAGCCCAAGGCGTTTCCGTGCTGTTGTGATCCCAAAGCTCAATGGTTTTAAGGAACGAGAAACAAACGGTAAATCAAGTTGTTTAACCGCCTTAGCAACTCGTTGCGCACTATTGTTAGAAACAACGATCAACGGAATCCCCGCCTGGCGTAATTCGCTCATCCATTGTCGTAACTCGGGAGTACCGTTTGGATTATTCCAAGCAATCAGCGTATTGTCAAGGTCCGATAACACCGCCTTAATCCCGTATTGTTTTAATTGATCAGGTGAAATATTATAAACTGTTTTTACCATCCACGTTGGTTTGAATTTTGCTATCAATGTCTTACCTCATGTTTCATTAATCAATCTAATTATAACGATTGAACAGGGGTGGTTCAATTAATAAAAAAAGATTAGGGTCACTTCGCTGGGTTCCCCTAATCTCAATAAATTGATGAACTAGTTCAAAGCCTTCTTAGCTTCGTCAACAACCGCTTTAAAACCTTCTGGGTCGTTAACGGCTAAGTCAGCTAACATCTTACGGTTGATGTCAATGTTAGCAAGCTTTAAACCGTGCATTAACTTGCTGTAACTAATGTCGTTCATTCGAGCACCAGCATTGATCCGTGCAATCCATAATTCACGGAACTTACGCTTGTTTACCTTCCGGTCACGGAAAGCGTAAGTGTAACTCTTCATCACTTGGTCCTTAGCAGTCTTAAAAAGACGATGCTTTGAACCAGTATAACCCTTAGCTAACTTCATGATGCGCTTACGACGAGCGCGTGTAACTGTTCCACCTTTAACTCGCATAGTGGTAACCTCCTAGTTTGATTTGTATTGTTAAATTAATTAGCAGTATGCATTACTTCGAAGGAAGCATCTTCTTGAAACGCTTTACGTTAGTCTTGTCTAACATGCTCAGACCACGTAATTGACGACGTTGCTTCTTGGTCTTACCGTGGAAACGGTGACTAGTAAATGAGTTACCACTCTTGAAACCGCCTTTAGCAGTCCGCTTAAAACGCTTTGCAGCAGCGCGATTAGTCTTCATCTTTGGCATAACTATTTCCTACCTTCTCTTTATTTTTTTGCCTTATCAGTAATTGGGGCAAGTGTTAAAAACATGCTCCGTCCTTCCATCTTTGGTCGTTGAACAACGGTGGCAATGTCCTTAGTCTCATCTGCCATCTTTTCAATCATGTCACGACCGATATCCTTGTGCGTGATCGCCCGACCACGGAAACGTAATGAAACTCGTACTTTATCACCCTTGGCAATAAACTTACGAACCCGGTTTAACTTAACGTTAAAATCGTTGGTATCAATCGTTGGGCTCAAACGGATTTCTTTTACCGCTTGAGTCTTTTGATTCTTACGGGCTTCACGTTCCTTCTTTTGCATCTCAAAACGATACTTACCGTAATCCATAATTCGTGCAACCGCTGGACGAGCCTTTGGTGCAACAAGAACCAAGTCTAAATCAGCTTCTTCTGCTAATTGTAAAGCTTCACGCTTGGATTTGATTCCTAATTGATTTCCATCTTGATCAATCAAGCGAACTTCTATGGCACGGATACCGTTATTGACATTCATTCCTTGAGCTATGGCAATACACCTCCAATTTTGATAACGAAAGAACAAGCAAAAAAAGCGAGGTGCATATCACCCCGCCTGAAAATACTAAATCACATTCGTAATCTAGCTTCATTCAACTCGTCAGCCCGGCAACTCTAGTCACCAAGGCGAGAAGCGGGTGCTTCTGCTTTTCTTTCAACAAATACTAGATTAATCAATTCGCTAAACTTTGTCAAGACTAAATCTTATTTTATCCCTTGGCTCGTAGATTTGGCCCCACCATCCGAACCTCACGGGACAAAAAGCGAATCCGTTCCATAATTCGTTGGGCTTTTAACGGCTCACTATTACCGTTATTATCTTGTGCAAGATGGTCAGTTAATTCATCCATGGAAAAGTTTGAGCTAAAAAAGGTTGGTAATTCTTCTTGCATCCGATATTCCAGAATCACTCCCAAAACTTCATCCCGTAACCATGGTGATAATGCATCTGCTCCAATATCATCGAGCATTAAAATGGGGGCTTGTTTAACTTCATCGCGTTCTTGCTCGGTGGTATGACGGGCAATGGACCCCTTCATATTCACCGCAAAGGTTGGAAAATGAACTAGCATACTATTAACTCCCTGATCTGCAAGTTCATTTGCAATTGCCCCTAGTAAATAGGTCTTCCCAACACCAAAACTACCGGAAAGATAGATTCCGGGAACGAAGTTATCCTTTGAGTAACTATTAACAAACTTTACAGCTGCATTCAATGCTGCAGCTCGACCTTCATTATTAGTGTAATAGTCATCGAGGGTGGCATGCTCAATAAATTTTGGCATATATCGCTTATTGACCCGTCGCCGTTTTGCCTGGATTGCCTGCTGTTCTAGTAGTTCAGTGGTTGGAACATAGGTTACATCAATTTGCCCGGCCGACATAACCAGTCGTGGAGTATAACCTGGAGCGACACTTGGGGCACCATTTTGAGCGAGATGTTTTTCATGAACATATTCATATAGTTTTGATCGTCCCCGTTGAATATCTTCGTCAGTTAACCGCTCTCGATTGGTATCTAAAAAGGCTTTAACATCTTGATCAGCAAACACTTCAGAAAAAATCTGCTCAGTGGTTTTTTCACTATTTTGATTCTTTAATAACTTACGTAGTGGTTCCATTAATGGTCACCCCCATTTCCTTGATGACGCTTTTGACGATTCTTTCGTAACTCAGCCAATAAGCGTTTTGACTCGGCCAATTGTTCAGGAGACGCTGACTTGGTCTTCGGTTGGTAGCCCTTCTTTGCCCACTCAGGTAATTTTTCTTTAACTGATCCCTTTCGTCCATTACTATGGAACGAACGTCCAGCCCTTTGCCGTTGTAGTCGAGCGGCTTGATGCCGTTTAATTTCATTGAAAGCATCCACCGAATTTTGCACTCCAGCCCGTCCCCAGTTATTAGCAATCGCATCTGCTAGGTTAGCATTAACCGTTGCCAAACCTTGCTCACCAATAATATACCATAGCAATAAATTAATCGCACCATCGGATAACCCACTTTGTTGGACGAGCCGTTCCACTGTGTATCGTTCGGCAGAACTGACGTAACCATTGGTTTGCTGTTTCAATTGTGCTAAAAACTCCATCGGTGCTTGATTTTCACACTGCCGAATTAGTTCCTGTACATTCTCTGGCAACCCGGTCATTTCTAGTCCGTTAACTGGTTTGTCACTAGTGTGACTTTCTTGCTGATCTGGAGTAGAAACGTGACCAGCATTGCGCGCCCGTTTTTTAAACTCCTCAGCACTGAACTGATTATCAACCATATCAATTGATTGCTCAATCAAACGAGCAATGGCTAACTCATCATATCCATATACCCGGTGTTCAACTAAAATTAGTTTTTGGTATTGATTAACTATTTCAGGATCAATCCCAGCTCCCGATAACTGTTGCGCTACAAAATGTAAATCAAAACCGTCTTTGGGAACCTGATTAGTGGCTACCCGATGACTAGTGGCGTCTTTAATTTGTTTTTGCGTGCGTTTAAGTGCGACATCATCTGCCAGATGGTCTCGATCTGGATGAAACACTGTAAAGAAGGAATGGCTGACATTTGTTAATTCATCGACATCTAAATAATAACCCAATGCCGCAGTTCCTAACTGCTCAAAACGTTCTGGGCCCACCATTTCTAATAATTGGACACTTAGTAATTCATCTCTCATGAACGCAGCTGGAGTTAACGTGGGATGTAATTCAAAGACGGCTACCGCCCCTAATTCGTCAGTCCTGGTAAACGTCTTGATTAACCCAACGGCTTCCAATTGCGAAAGTGCTTCTGTAATCACCCGGATACCAACGTTTAATTGGGATAATAATTTGGTAACTGGTTGGCGATCTGAAATCATTGGGCGTTCCTTTAGTTGATACTGCAATGCTGAAAAAAGCCCCAAAGCATTGGGACTCATTAACGGTAAATAATAATCAACAAAAGTTTGTTCATTATTATTGGCAAAATCGGGGGCAGCACTAACAACATAGCCGGTTTTAGGGGTTAACTGAAAGTTAGTCATTATGATCACTTCGTTTGTTGTTACCAATCATAGTTTGTAATTCACTCATAAAGGCATCCACATCCTTAAATTGCCGATAAACACTTGCAAAACGAATATAGGAAACTTCGTCCACCGCTTTTAATTCGGTCATTACATACTTACCAATTAGCTGACTAGAAACCTCGGTCTCACCTAAACGACGGACTTGACTTTCAACCTTATCCGCAATTTTTGTAAGTTGTTCCATGCTGACTGGACGCTTTTCGGCTGAACGGACCAAACCATTTAAAATCTTTTGGCGATTAAATTCCTGTCTGGTCCCATCCTTTTTAACAACTAACAGCGGGGTTTCTTCGTATCGTTCAAAAGTAGTGAACCGAAAACCACAGTTAGCACATTCACGCCGTCGGCGAATACAAGTACCGTCTTCGCTCGGCCGACTATCAATTACTCGGGAACCATTTTTATGGCAGTGTGGACATATCAAACTACTGCCCTCCTTATACTAGCTTAATAAACAAGCATCATTATACCACATTCATACTACTGAACATTATCCAACCATTGTTGGACTTGTCGTTCGGTTCTAGCAATGGTCGAATTATTATCAATAACTAGATCTGATAATGCTTCTTTAGCCACTAATGGCATCTGACTTTTAATTCTTGATTCAGCCTGTTCCACTGTGAGCTGGTTACGTTTCATTAAACGTTCTAATTGAATCGCTGGTGAAACGACCACAACCATTACTAAATCACACAGTGCATCATAATGTTGCTCAAATAATAACGGTGCATCTAAAAAGATTAATTGGTGATCCGCCCTTTGCAATGCTGTCAATTGTCGGATAATTTCCTGTCGAATCAGCGGTTGCAAAATCTCGTTTAATCTTTGTAATTGATTTGGTGAATCAAAAACTATCTGACCCAATTTCTGCCGATTTAAACGTCCATCACCAGTTAAAATCTTTGGGCCAAAGGTCTGCACAATTTTTTTCAAGCCACTTGTTCCTGGTGCAACCACCTGTCTAGCAACCTGATCAGCATCCACTACTGAATAACCACACCGGATTAAATAATTACTGACCGTTGACTTTCCAGAGGCAATCCCACCAGTAATACCAATAATCATCATTTTTCAATCAATTCTTGACAGTGCGGACAATAAGTTGTACCGCGTTGAGCAACCTTAATCTTAACCATCTTGGTTCCACAACGGGGACACTTCTCGCCACCATGATCATAAGCTTTTAAGTAGTCTTGAAAACCACCGGCATCGCCAAATGCATTTTTATAAGTATGCACAGTCGTCCCCTTATGTTCTGTGGCCGTTGCAATTTCCTTAATAATATTTTCTCGTAACGTCTTAGCTTGTTCATGTGTAAGAGTGTTAGCGGCCTGTTCCGGATTGATCTTGCTCATCCACAATACTTCATCACAGTAAATATTACCAAGCCCAGCAACGTGACTTTGATTCAATAAAAATGGCTTAATTTTTCCACGACTCTTATGTAATATTCGTTCAAAGTAATCGAGCTTAAAGTCTTGTTCAGTTGGTTCAGGACCAATTGTTCGTAGACCACCGTAATTCATCTCTTCACCAGTCGTTACTAGTCGCATCCGGCCAAATTTACGGGTATCACGGTAACACAAATCTGTACCATTCTTAAAATGAAAAATCACGTGAGTATGCTTATCAACCGGCGTTCCCGTCTGTTGTTTAAAATAACTCCCTTCCATCCGTAAATGAGAAATCATCGTTAGGTGGTTAGAAAATCTAAACAGTAAGTATTTTCCACGTCGATCAACATGTTCAATCGTTTGACCAACTAAAGCTTCGCGGAATTCTTCCACATCATTTTCAATTGTTTTCCCATAATTAACATCAATTCCAATAATTTGCTGACCGTCTGCAATTTGGTTTAATCCACGACGAACCGTTTCTACTTCCGGCATTTCAGGCATAATCCCGCCTCCCGAGTTTTTAGAACCATTATAAACTGTTACGGAAATATTGCAAATTACTCAATCTAGCCCAGTCTACAAAATGGGATTGTGAGCATGAAAACGTTAGTGTCTTCTGTCACGATCCCATCTTAAATAACGATTATAATTACCGCTCCATTATTTCAAATCATACCAGGTGTCGCCAACTTTGCTTTCAACTTTCAGCGGTACATCTAATTTAACTGCGGAATCCATCACCTTTGGCACCAATTCTCGCAGTTGATCAATTTCCTCTTCTGGAGCTTCAAAGATTAATTCGTCATGAATTTGCAACAACATTTTAGCTTTTAACCCAGCTTTTTGAAGTTGCTCATTCATATTAATCATTGCAATTTTAATAATATCAGCGGCACTCCCTTGAATCGGTGTATTCATTGCCGTTCGCTCAGCAAATGAACGCTGACTGAAGTTCTTGGAATTAATTTCTGGCAAGTACCTGCGACGATGGGTTAAAGTCTCAACATACCCTTGTTTCTTGGCGCGCTTGACAATATTTTCAATATATTCCTGAACTCCTGGAAATTCTTTGAAGTAACTTTGAATAAATTCGTGAGCTTGTTTTCGGGTAACATGGATGTTTTGTGACAATCCATAGTCACTAATCCCATAGACAATCCCAAAGTTCACCGCCTTAGCCTGCCGTCGCATGTTTGGAGTTACCTTTTCTCCAGGTAACAAGTGGAAAATTCGTCGAGCAGTGCTTTCATGAATATCCTTGCCATCAATAAAGTCTTGCTGAAGGTTACGGTCCCCCGTTACGTGAGCGAGAACTCGCAATTCAACTTGAGAGTAATCACTAGAGAAAATCTTCCATCCGGGTTGGCTCGGCTTAAACGCGCGCCGAATTTTTCTTCCTTCCTCTAATCGAACGGGGATATTTTGGAGGTTTGGATCAACTGATGATAACCGCCCCGTTTGTGTTAAGGTCTGCAAATAACGAGTATGGATCTTTTGATCTGATGAATGAATAACCTTGAGCAAACCAGTGATATACGTTGACTGAATTTTAGAAATTTGGCGATAAATCAAAATATTATCAATAATCGGTGCTTGGCCCTGCAATTTTTCTAAAACCTCAACCGATGTCGAATAACCGGTTTTTGTTTTTTTAATAACTGGTAACTTCATCTTCTCAAAAAGAATCGTTCCCAACTGTTTGGTCGAATTAATATTAAATTCTTCCCCAGCTTCGTTGTAAATGGCTTGTTCTAATTCCGCTAGTCGTTCCTTTAACTTGCTACCCATCTCTTTCAAAGTGGTGGCATCAACGTGCACTCCTGCAATTTCCATTTGGGCTAACACGTGGGAAAGCGGACGTTCAATGTCGGTATACAACGGCCACTGCTCATTTTCATGAAGCTGGTCAATTAAAGGACGTTTTAACTGCTCAATCGCCATTCCTTTTTGAACCAGATGAGTGAAGAAAACATTCTGATCATCGGGGAGTTGGCGACTTTTCCCCTTCCCATAAACTTCTTCATCAGATTGAACTTGGTAATAATCATGTTCATGGGCTAATTGACCCAGATCATTACTGTTATCATTCGTATTTAATAAGTAAGAGACGAGCAAAAAATCAAAACCAACATCATGAAGTTCAATCCCTTGTCGATGAAGGACAACATAATGTGCCTTTGCATTAAACGTATCCTTTTTAATTTGTTGATCTTCTAATAACTCCTTGATTTCTGGTGCCGATAAAAGTTCTGGATCCCGACTAACCCACCAGTGACCCTGCGAGCCAATCACAAACCCCGCCACTGGTGAGACATGGTAATTAGAATCAGGTAATTCCAAAAGGAAGACCATCTGATCTTTAATTTGCTTAAGTTCTGCAAGATTGTCAGCAGTGAGTTCAGTAAACTGGATCTGTTCATTGACCACTGGTTGATGAGTATCTGGAGCTACTTGCATTTTGGCTAAAAATGATTTGAAATTTAGCTTTTTAAATAAAGCAATTAACTTTTCCTGTTGAGGTCCTTGGTAAGTTAGGTCTGCTAGTCCAATTTTAACTGGCGCATCACGTCGAATCCGTGCCAAATCTTGACACTGCCGAGCGATAGCTTCTTCATTGATTAAATTATCCTTCCGTTTGCTCTTCTTCATCTGGTCAATATTTTCATAAATCCCATCTAAAGAACCATACTTACGAATTAAATTCAATGCAGTTTTTTCACCGATTTTGGTTACTCCCGGGTAATTATCTGAACTATCACCCATCAAGGCTTTAACATCAATGAATTGAGTTGGAGTTACCCCGAGTTTCTCCTTCATATATTCTGGCGTAAAGTGTTCGGTTTGGGTGACTCCCTTCTTAGTTACCGCGACGGTAGTATGGTCAGTTGCCAATTGGGTTAAATCACGGTCCCCAGAAACAATTAAGGTTCGAAAGCCCGCCTGATCTGCCTGTTTTGCTAGTGTTCCGATAATATCATCGGCTTCATAATCTGGCAGCTCATAGCTATGCAGTCCTGAAGCTTCTACCAATTGCCGTACATAAGGGAACTGCTCGGTCAATTCCTCGGGTGTCTTTGCTCGGCCAGCTTTGTAGTCATGATATTTAGCAGTCCGAAAAGTAGTTTTACCAGCATCAAAGGCAACTAAAGCCGCATCCGGTTTAAAATTTTCTAAGACATGATCCAACATTAGTTTGAAACCATAAATGGCTGCTGTATGTAAACCATCTTGATTAGTAAAACGGTCGATTTGCGTGTGCATTGCATAAAATGCCCGGAAAACTATACTATTTCCGTCAATTAATAAAAGTTGCTTTTCTGCCATAATTCAACCTCGCTCTCTTTCTGGTACCATTGTACCAATCTTTAACCCAAAATAAAAAGAGGCCGGACTAGAACTAGCACACTAGCTCATTGTCCGTCCCCTAGGAAACGTTAATTCCGATCGCTCATCCCAAAGATTTGTAATAAGGATAGGAAGAGGTTAATGAAGTCCAGGTATAATTGCAAAGCACCTAAAACGGCTAACCCACCAACTGATACTTGTGATCCATAATTAAGATAAATGTTCTTCATCTTTTGCGCATCCCAACCAGTTAAGACTACGAAGATGATTACCGCAATATACGAAAAAACGTAAGAAATTGCAGCGCTTCGTAAGAACATGTTAATCAGACTAGCGATAATTAATGCCACCAGGGCAGCTAAAGCATGACTTCCTGCACGACTAAGATCACGTTTCGTTACTGTTCCATAAATTGTCATCGTAATGAAAACTGCAGATGATGATAGGAAAGCAGCAGCAATATTAGCAGTGGTATATGCAATCGAGATGAGCGAGAACTCAAATCCATAAATTACTGCAATTACCATTAGCATTAGCAGGCTTCCTGCTGGATTCCGCGTAGCACTAAAACTAATCCCCATCGAGAGTGCAATAGGCAAAAGTAGAATTAACCAAACCATTCCACTGTGCTGCGTCGCAAATGCTAATGACGATGCCCGAAATGGAACCATCGTTAAATATGCTACAAATGCAGAAACGATGACCGCAACTGACATTAACCCATACATCCGGGTTAAAAAACTATTTAATCCCGCAGCGTTCACTTCACGACGCGGTTCTTGTGAAAAATTATCCACGATAACTCCTCCTTAAATCAGTAAATTTATAAAGAAATGGTAGCAAACGCCACCATTTCAATCAAGGATTTTTACTCTTTTATAAACTACTTTTTCAATAAACGCGCATATTCATCTTCATACTTTTCAATATCACCAGCGCCCATGAAGACTACCACTGCATGATGGTAATTTAAAAGTTTATTCATAGTTTGCATGTCAATATCTTCACTACCAGGAATCAGCTGTTCAAGGTCCGCGCTAGAAACATGCCCCGCATTTTCCCGAATTGAACCAAAAATTGGGGTAACGAATGTTTGATCCGCCTTACTTAAGGCTTGCCCAAACCCTTTTAAGTACGCCTGAAGCCGTGAATAAGTATGGGGCTGGAAAACCACCACTAATTCCTTGTCTGGATACTTCTGCCGAGCAGCATCGATCGTAGCATTAATTTCTGATGGATGGTGAGCATAATCATCAATAATCGTCATGTCACCCAGCTTACTTTCACTAAAACGCCGCTTAACCCCATTAAAGTTTGCTAACTCTTTTTGAATTGCGGTTAAATCAACATGTTCCATGTAAGCCACTGCAACAACCGCTAAACTATTAAGGACACTGTGTTCTCCGTAAAGATGAATTGTAAACGTTCCTAATTTTTGATCACGATAGTAAGCATCGTAGGTCGATCCTGCTGGTGTCCGCACGATATTTTCAGCCCGAAAATCATCCTGCGAATTGGTTCCATAATAATAAACTGGAACATCAACTTTAAGTTGACGCAGGTTCGGATCGTCACCCCAAGCAAAAATCCCTTTTTTGACCTGCTGGCCATACTGCTCAAATGAAGCACGAACATCATCAATATCCTTAAAGTAATCAGGATGATCAAAATCAATATTCGTCATAAGCGCATAGTCGGGATGATAAGCTAAAAAGTGGTCACGATATTCATCTGCTTCAAACACAAAGAACCGTGAATCTGGGTTTCCGTGACCGACTCCATCACCAATTAAGTAACTTGTTGGTTCAACATTTGAAAGCACATGTGATAGTAATCCGGTGGTACTAGTCTTACCATGTGCCCCGGCAATACCAACAGATGTGTTACTCTCAATGACTTGTTCAACCGTTTGTGGGTATGTTTGAATCGTTAGCCCCAGTTCCTTGGCGCGAACAATTTCTGGATGATCATCACCAAAGGCATTCCCTTGAACAACGATCATCCCCTTCTTCAAATTAGCCGGATCAAATTCATGAATCTGAATTCCCGCCTTTTCTAGAGGATCCTGCGTGAAAGTCTCTTTAGTAATATCTGAACCTTCAACATGGCTGCCAAGATCATTTAACACCCGTGCTAGAGCGGCCATTCCTGTCCCTTTAATCCCAACAAAATAGTAACTTTTTTGATTATTCATATTAGTGTTCCTTTCTGTTAGGCGAATAGTTGATTACCACGATTAAAATCAAACGGTGCACCATTTGCAGCGAAATCATCATCAAGAATTAAACATCCCGGCTTGTCAGGAGCATTTTTCAATCCCAATTCACGTGGGGTACAAATCATTCCATCACTTTCTACTCCCAGCAATTTACCAGGCCAAATCAATTTACCATTAGGCATCATTGTACCAACCGTTGCAGCAACGACTTTGATATTTTCTCGCAAATTAACTGATCCACAAACAATTTGGCGTTTTTCACTCCCAAAGTCGACCGTTGCAATGTGCAAGTGATCTGACTTCGGATGATCAATCATTTTTTCTACGTAACCAACTTGAAAATGGGGCTGCGTAGCTGGTTCAATCAGCTGCTTAAAACCAGCTGCCGTCAAATGAGCATTAATCTTGTCAATCTGATCAGCATCTAAGTCAACATTACCATTCACTGACTTTAGTTCTGGTAATAATTCACTAGCCTGTAAAATATTGTAACCTAATAATTTACCGTCCTCGTGATTGCTAATTTCAACAACACCATTTTTGGTTTGTTCACTTTGGTCACCATTGCCAGGTGCAACCATTAACACTAAAATATCGCCCATTTCATGGGAATTATAACTTGCGATTAGCATCTCTTTTAATCATCCCTCTAAGTTTCATTCTTCTTTTAATATTCACAGATTAGATTGTACCATAACCGCCGTAATCAGTAAGCACTAATTACAAAATAAGGGACCCGGCATCATCACGATTACCCAGTCCCTCATTTTTATGCTAAACCCTTTAAAAAGTCTTCAACCTGTTCCTTCGTTTTACGATCCTTATTAACAAATCTGCCAACTTCTTGGCCGGCCTTATAAACCACAAAACTTGGAATTCCCATAATCCCTAAGTCAGCCGCCAAGTCAATATTTTCGTCACGATCTACTAGTAGGAAAGTATAGTCATTAAAATCTTTTTCAATTTCCGGCATTGCTGGTTTAATGAAATTACAATCAGGACACCAATCAGCTGTAAAAAATAGAACATAGTTGCCATCAGCAACTCGCTGATTTAATTCATCTTGGGTCATCTTAGGTAAACGTTCCATGATTCCATCTCCGTTTCTCTTATTTTATGTAAGTAGATTTTACCACATCCGTCGATGTTTCGGCAACTTCGCTTAACCACTAATCGATTTTCTTGCTGAGTACGTCTAAAATTGTTAAAATACAATTTAATTTAACGACATAAAGAAAGTGATTAGAATGAATAACAGCAATAGCACATATCGGCCATTATTCCTTTCCGCAACGTTAGGAATTTCCAGTGTTGCCGGATTTTTATTAGGTAAACTATTGGGTAAAGGACAAATTTCCCCTGTAACAATATTACATGAAACCATTGATGCCTTTAAGAAAGAAGGGACCGTCGAAGGAAGTTGGATTGACCACCAACCACATTCTTACCAACGGTTTGCAACTAAAGCTACCGTTTACCGTGGTGGTATCCAGCGGCGTGAAGATGACCAATTAGTAGATTATCGATTCATTGCCGATGCTGATACTGGTTCGATTTTAAAAATAACACGTGCAAACTAATATTTTACGTCTAAACGGGTTCGAAGACTGATAAGTAACTAGTCTTCGAACCCGTTTGCGTTACTTTTTTATTAAGGAATGCTAATAACTAATTTAGACCAGTACGGCATCATCTAAGATACTGAAGCCAAGGGTTTTAATATCTTTGTCAAAACCATGCACGGTATCTAACGCCACATCATCAGGCGTAAATGACCGGCGTTCATTATACTTTTGCAGGATTACCGGTGGCACTGTGATAATATCTACGCCAAGTTGTTCAGCTTGCGTGATGTTATAGACTTCTCGGGTCGAAGCCCAGAGTGTTTGAACATTGTCAAAATCATCCGCCATCTCAACAGAATTCTTAACAAAATCAATCGGATCTGCTCCTGTATCAGCAACCCTACCAACAAATAATGAGACAAATGCAGGTGATCTTGAACAGAGGGCTGCCAATGCTGCTTGAACCTGTAATTCGGTCGTAATTGCTGTTACGTTAACTTTGATCCCATTGGCCGATAATGTATGAATGAGTTCCGTATTATAATTGCCCTTTAGATTAATAATTGGAATTTTTACATATACATTTTCACTAAGGCCGGACAAGATTTCCGCTTCACGCTTCATTTCATCTGCAGTTTGTCCAAACACCTCAAATGAAACACAGTAATCTGGAAATTCCGTAACCACTTGTTTAGCAAATGCCAAATAATTAGTTACTCCAGCTTTCTTCATTAATGAGGGGTTGGTTGTAAAACCACTTAAATAATCATTTTTTACCATTTGGCGCATGGCTTTAATATCTGCACCGTCTGAGTAAATTTTAATTGCATATTGATTTTGCATTTTTATTTCCTTTCACAAATCAAAACTATACCAATTAATATTTTTCAATCCACGATGCCTATATTGCCATTAAGCATGATCCTCGTCAAGCAATAAGTAGACCATTTTAAGCAAAGCTAAATTATAATCCTTTATCAGTTTCGTCGTTGTGCAACCGTGTGCTACATAGTTAACGTAAGCTTACAATTTTATGATAATCGTTTATCAGTTCTCTATTGAATTTTTTCCAAAAACTTTTAAAGAATTTCTAAATATAAGGTATACCAATTTTTAATTTTAATATTTTTTCACAAACAGCAAACAAAAACCGTGTTCTAATATCCGGTAACTATGCCGAACTAGAACACGGTTTTACTTAATAAAAGAATTCTTCTGCTTGCCAATTAATTATCGAAATGAGCAGCTAATTTATAAATTGGTTGTCCCAACTCACTAAATTTATGCTCATATTCAGTCTCAACATTCATTGCATTTTCATCACTGTGGTGCAAGTCTAACCAAACCCCATCAAATTTCATGCCATAATTATTCAAGCTCTGTAAGGAGAATTCGAAAAATCCCATATTATCAGTCTTTAACTCTAGGCTTCCCCTTTGCTTGACCACCTGCTCATAACCTTCCAGAAAAGTATGGTAGGTAAGTCGTCGCTTAGTGTGCCGCTTTTTCGGCCACGGATCCGAAAAGTTTAGAAATAACTTATCAATTTGATGGTCAGCAAAAAAGTCAGTTAGTTCCGCCCCATCAGCACAAATCAATTGTAAATTTGGTAGATTTTCAGGCAAAGCCTTTTTTAAAGCAATTGCTGCAATGGTCTTTTCAATTTCTAAGCCAATAAAGTTAATATTCGGATATTTTTTTGCCATTCCGATAATGAACTGACCTTTTCCCATCCCCACTTCTAGTTGAATCGGTTGATCTTTAGGAAAGCGCTCAGCCCACTGGCCCTTGACTTCACTAGGGGTTAAAACCATTTTTTCTGGGTGGGCAACCAGGAGTGGCTCTGCCCACTTTTTATGTTTCACACGCATTCAAAATTCCTCACTTCTTCATTTTTTTCGTTCGTGATTGAACATATCGAGTTGATAAAATCGGTACTTCGATTAAGGCAATGATCGCATTAATGATTAATTGTTCAAAACTTCGTTGCGTACCAAACGAAGCAAGGACCATTATCACCGCAACAATAATCATTACTTTGCAAATAACATCTTTAAAATCGTGGATTTTTGATTCGGCACTAACCGGATAAACATAAGTAAAAGCATTATTGGCATATTGATCATATAGCGGCATTAGTTGAGCCGCAATCAAATACAGAGCAAGTACCATAATGGCACTATTTAACCATATTATGGGCACAAACGCCAAAATAATTGCCATTACCAATGTCAGACGCAGGACGAGATCACTAATATCGGTATTACGTACTAAGCCACGGCCATACAAAAAGTGCCATACCGAATCTTCTCGTAACCACCTCATCAATGGGTTTAAATAGGCGCGTTTTTTTACGTGACCTTGTAAATTAGGAACATCTGTAAAGAGATTGAAAAAGCGGTACACCGTTGCCATCCGATTGCGCTCCACTAACACTGCCCGCCGCCAGTCAATTGCTGACCAACGTATAACTAACCAAGTAGAAATTATGCTACTCAGAATACTGAGTCCTAATCCTATGAGTGGATTGATAATCCAGGTACCGCCCCAAATTATGAACGGGCCACCCCACTGAAGGTAACGCAGCCAATCAGCATCACTAAACCGCAACGTAATTTTCAAATTATCCAGCTTCAGCCAACTCCATTTAGTTAGCATTGCTGTGAAGGCTACTTCACTAATTAAAATAGTGGTCATTCGATCGGTAACCATCGCCAATGGTAAAATTACCACCAACCCGGCCAGTGTAATGAGTTCGGCAGGGAGACAACTATACCAAAAAGCTTGACGGAAATACCGCCTCATCTGAAATGACTGCGGTAGTAAGAATACCGGATCAGCATTTTTAACTAGCGTCGCGAATCTCCCTAATTGTGTCACAATCACCATAATTAGCACCAACAGTAATCTAATCCATAAATTTTGCGGCGGAATATTCGGCAACAATTGGGCATAACCATACGCTAGAGCACCAAACAAGAAAAACAATGCAATTACAAAATGATCATTAAATACCAATCGCCAGTATTTCAAAAGCAGCAGGAAATGCTTTTGCCGACGTTCATAAAATAACCTATCCATCCTGCTCACCCTTTGCCATATTTAGATAAATGTCATTTAGTGATGCTTGCGGATCGTCAGCTTTCTGGCGCATTTCCGCTAGCGTTCCCCGAAATTTAACCCGACCATTGTTTAGTAAAACAAACCGGTCACAATACTTTTCCGCGGTGTCCAACACGTGAGTGGACATTAAGACCGCCGCTCCAGCTTGTTTACGATCTTCAATTAAATCTAGTAAATCTCGAACTGCTAACGGATCCAACCCATAGAATGGCTCATCGACAATGAATAGTTGAGCATTGGTAATAAAGGCACACACAATCATTTCCTTCTGCTTCATTCCCTTAGAAAAATCCGCTGGAAACCAATCAAGTTTATTATCAAGCCGAAACTTCTTTAATAAATTAGTGGCCCGTTGCCAGGCTTCATCATGGTCTAACTGATAAGCTTTGATGGTTAGCGCAATGTGTTCGCGCAGGGTCAACTCATCATATAAAATCGGGGTTTCTGGAACATAGGCAATTTGCTGCTGATAGCCAATCGGATCCGTTGCAATATCGTGGTCGTTGAGCACAATCGAACCAGAAAAAGGATGCAATAAACCGATTAAGTGGTTAATAGTGGTAGATTTTCCGGCACCGTTTAACCCAATCAAGCCAACTAATTCTCCCGGATGGACCTCAAAACTAACTTGATGCAAAACCGGAATTTGAGAATAGCCCCCTACCAAATTCTGGACTTGTAATGTCATGCGGTATTCCTTCTTTTCTTATTATTTATTCTTGATTATAGCATACCGTAATCTAGGACTTTGCCCAATTAAAAAGGAATGCGGTATACTAGTATATATCAACCAAGAAACGAGGAACGCAATATGACTGACTGTATTTTTTGTAAAATTATCAATGGTGAAATCCCAAGCTACACTGTTTATGAGGATGATGTTGTCAAAGCATTCTTGGATATTTCGCAAGGTACTCCTGGTCACACCCTCGTGGTTCCTAAAAAGCATGTCCAAGATATTTTCGCTTATGATGATGAGTTAGCTGGTGAAGTTTTTGCACGGTTGCCTAAAATTGCACGCGCAATTAAGCATTCCAACCCTGATATTGTTGGAATGAATATTTTAAATAACAATGGTGCGGTTGCATACCAATCGGTTTTCCACTCTCATATTCATTTAATTCCCCGTTATTCTACTCAGGACACGTTTAGCATTAACTTCACTGATAACTCTGATCAATATAACGATGCTAAATATCAAGCAATTCAAAAATCAATTATTGACCAAATGGAGAAATAGCATGAAAAAATTGTCAATGGATTGGCAATCCCTCAAAAAGGTCATCCGTAATTACCAACAGCTCCAGCAGAATGTGGCTAAATTACCATCTAGTTTTGCTAAAGCAACTAAAACAATTCATGAATTACAACGGGCCACGCAACGGTACCAATTTAAAATTCAACCAGCGCTCAAGAAGATCGAGCAAATTTTAGCTAAAAATGAATAAAAAAATGGCGTGATTATCATTCTGCTGTATCAGCGGTCTGAGATAATCGCGCCTTTAATATTTTATTAATTAATTGGAACTGCTACTTGAACTTGTCGAACTGGAGTTAGAAGTTGATGAACTATTTCCAGAGGTGGTACCAGTATTAGCACTTGGGTTTAAGTATTGTGACAGGATGTTTTGCAGATCCTTATCCTTAATTGAAACGTTCCCCTTCTTCAGATCCTTAGAAATAACCTTTTCCATAAATGATTGGTTATTCATGTTTTGTTGAACAATTTGGGTCTTCAAATCGGCAATGTGAGCACTCTTGGCACCCTTAGCAGGATGCTTAACCA
This sequence comes from Limosilactobacillus sp. C0001E2, assembly GCF_056590915.1. NCBI lineage: Bacteria > Bacillati > Bacillota > Bacilli > Lactobacillales > Lactobacillaceae > Limosilactobacillus > Limosilactobacillus sp. C0001E2. Next base: position 398,785 of record NZ_JBWPXC010000001.1, read on the forward strand.
TGTAAATAACTTGGTAACCATTATCAGTTTTCACGGGTTCCTTCGTGTATTCGCCAGTCTTCAATGCAAAGGCAGCTTTCTTGTATGCAGAATCCACTGAAGTACTCGTGTTATCAAACGCTGGAACTATTCCACCCGTACTCTTATTGGAAGTATCAGTCGACTTGGACTTTGCTAACTTCTTAAACTTCTTGTATTTATTACCACTTGTACTATCTAATTGACTGATAATGTCCTTAGCATCGTCCTCTGAGCCAACCAGAATTTCTGCGGTTTCAACCTTTGGTTCATACTTCTTCCACTGCTTATTAATCGCCTTGTTTGAGAAAGTGGAATAATGCCGAACCGCTGCTTCAAGAAGCAAGCGGGACTTAATTTGATCCTTAAAAGTCTTTTCAGTTAAGTTTTGTTGTTGTAAAACTGCACTAAATGATGACCCGTATTGTGACTTATAAGAATTGTATTCCTTATTAACATCAGCTTTGGAAACTTCCTTACCGTATTGCTTTTGTAAGACCTTATCCAAAATCATTTGTTGCAGGACAGCCTTCCCTTGGGAAGTATTCTTCATACTACTGTAGTATTCGTCTTGGGTGATCTTGCCACCACTAGTAGTTGCAACTGCTTTATTACCACAAGCTGCTAATGGCATCATCACAGCGACACCAGCTAAAATTGCTAATAATTTTTTTGATTTCAAATCAATTTCACATCCCTTAAATAATTAATCACCAGTCTAATATAACATAATCTGAAATAGTTTTACGCCTGAAGACAATTGTTTATGAAAATTTCATTATTTTTTCTTATTTTCAGCAGGTTGGTAAAAAGAGCGGTTATCAAGCGCAAAAAGGCGTTCCGTAAATTCGCCAGGGGAAACTTTGGACAAAGCTGATTGCATCATCATAATGGAAGCATCCAATTCGTCTAAATGATGAAGAATTTCTGCTTCTAATAATTCTGGTCGAACTGGGGACCCGTATTCCAGTAAACCATGGTGAGCTAAGACCATGTGGCGAAGTAACACCACCGTTTCACTTTCATAATCAATCCCTAATTCTTGACAAGTAGCACAGATTTCACCATCAATCAAAGAAATATGTCCCACTAGTTTACCTGTAGTGGTGTATTGGGTACCAACCGCTCCCGAAAGTTCCACTGTCTTTCCTAAGTCATGGAGTAACGCTCCTGCGTACAATAGCGATTCATTAATCCCCGGATATTGTTGAATGACACTCTGGGCTAAACGCAAAATCGAAAGGGTATGGTATGAAAGTCCCCCGACAAAAGCATGATGGTTGGTTTTGGCTGCCGGTGATTGAAAAAAGGTTTCGCCATGCTTAGCTAATAAATGATTAACAATTTGTCGCCAGGTTGTTTCTTTAATTGCCATTACAAATGGTCGCAAGGCACCCTTAATTTGATCTTCCGTCTCTGGCGATCGTTCAACATATAATTCTGGTTGATGCGGTTCATCCGCAGTCGCTAACCGCACTGCTGTAATACTGATTTGGGGACGTCCTTGATAACTAGTACGTTGCCCTTCAACCTGCACAACTACCCCAGGCTGAAAATCTTGAATTTGCTGATCCGTTACATCCCACAAATTACCGGAGAGCTCCCCAGATTGATCACCAAAAGTTAGTGCCAGATAATTATCTCCTTTTTTAGTTGTCCGCACTTGAACATCCTTCACGAGTGCAAAGATCGTGAAATGATCGCCATCTTGAAAATCGTTAATTCGTTTTGCCACACCTATTACCCCTCTGATAGTAAAAGACGGCCACCTAAAGAGTGTCCGTCTAATTAAAATTAGTCCATTGCTTTCTTATATAATTCTTGAATTGGCGCGGTAATGGTTTGGTTCAATTGTTGCATCATTGAATCCATCTGCCGTTCCTTTTCCATTAACTTCTTCACAACATCCTTCTTGCTAACTTCGCTAGCCAAATTTTGGACATTTTTAATTTCATCCTCGGTTAGCTTTTGCCCTTGCATTTGCTTTTGTTGGGCAGCTGCTTGAGCCTTTTGGAAGTTCTTAAAAAGATCAAACGCATCCTTATCTGCCATCATTTCATTGAAGGCTGCTTCAAGCGCCGTATATTCCTGCGTTTCGCGCATTTGCTTTGCTAAATCATTGGCGGTGTCATAAATATTTACCATGATAGAGTCCTCCTAAAATTTCATCTTTTTTATTGTATCATGCTTTCAGCAATTGTCTAAAACATCGAACGAATTCCATTCCATAACTGACTCGCCCGATCACCAAGCTCACTAGCTCCCCGCTTAAATTCATCAGCAATTTGGCCAGTCCAGTTACTTTCTGATTTAGTTCCTGCCTGAGCGCGTTCCTGAGCATCTTTAACCGTAAATTGGGTGCCCTTAGTATTTGGTAACAAGCTACCCATTTCAGTCTTAAAAAGTGAATTAATATCCGTACTTTCAACGCTAGAAAGGTATTGATTCTTCTTAGCGTTATCGTACCCTTCCCAAGTTGCCACCACGACGTCAGGAGTATAACCAATTATCCACTGGTCACGATCGTTATTATCGTCCTTACCAGTGTCGGTGGTGCCGGTTTTCCCTGCTAGGGTATAGCCACTTGGCCGCGCTGTTTTCCCAGTACCGTGTTTGTAAACACCTATTAACATGCTCGTCATTTGGTTAGCAATTTTTTGTGAAATCACCCGTTTTGTTTTCAAACGGCGGTCACGCTTGATGACCTTTCCTGATGAATCTTCAATCTTTGTAATAAAATGGGTAGTCGGTAATTGACCGCCTGAAGCGAAGACTGCATACGCCCGTGCCATTTGAGTTGGCGAAACCCCTTTAGTCATCCCACCAAGGGCCAGTGCTAAATTGCGATCACCCTTCGTAACCGGAATGCCAAATTGTTGGGCCATTCGATAACCGGTATTAACCCCGATTTTATTTAATAGCCAAACTGCTGGTGCATTCAAACTTTCGTAAACCGCTTTATACATTGGAACACTACCGCTGTATTGGTGATTATAGTTCTGCGGAGTGTAATGATTGCTACCATATGATTGCTTTTTGTCTGCCAAACTGGAATCATAAAAATAACCATGTTCCAAGGCGGGAGTGTAAACCGCAATTGGCTTCATCGTTGATCCTGGTTGGCGGGTCATCTGGGTTGCTCGATTATAGCCGCGAAAAACGTGCTTGCCCCGACCACCCACAATGGCCATAACACCACCGGTCTTCGGATTCATCGCAATTGATGCAGATTGTACGGTTGCGCCATTACTGGTTGGAAAGTTATCGTCATCATCATAGACATCCTGCATTGCTCGCTGCTGACCTTGATCTAAAGTCGTGTAAATTTTATAACCATTATTCATAACCTCTTTTTCGGACAGGTGGTAACGACTAATGGCTTCATTGATAACAGCATCAAAATAGTATGGGTACTTATACGTATCCTCGTAATGGTAACCGTTACTAATCGTTAATGGTGTCTGCTTATATGAATTAGCAGCTGACTGACTCAGTTTTTTATTTTCAACCATCAATTGTAAAACAACGTTGCGTCGTTCCTTAGCCGTCTGTGGATGATCCACTGGATCATAAATCCCTGGAGAAGTTAACATTCCAGCCAAAGTGGCAGCTTGCGGCACCGTTAGTTCACTCGCGTTGCGATTAAAATATCGCTTCGCTGCATCTTGAACTCCCCACACTCCATGACCAAAGTAGGCATTGTTTAAATACATGGTCAAAATTTCTTTTTTTGAATATTTATTTTCCACTTCAATGGCAATAAATATTTCCTTAGCTTTCCGCGAAAAAGTTTGCTGCTGAGTTAAAAATGCATTCTTGACTAACTGCTGGGTTAACGTACTTCCCCCACCAGAAATATAATCACGATGAAGAAGTTTGTTTTTTAAGAGCAAGAATCCGGCACGTCCAAGTCCACGGAAAGAAAAACCATGTTCATGATAAAATCCCCGATCTTCAGTTGAAAGGACCGCATCGGGTACATTTTGGGAAATCCGGTCTAATTTAACATACGTCCCCTTTTGGGAATAAAGGCTACCAGCTTGTTGATTATGACGATCATAAATGATTGTATTCCGCTCAAGACGTGAGGCAAGTTTACCAACCCCAGCTGTTTTAGCAACAATCGTGAGATAAATACTCATAAATAAAAAAAGGGTCAGACAAATGACAATTAGCCATCTCGTTAATTGGTAACGATGCCAAAATCTTTTTAGCCACGCGAGAAACTTCTGCCAATGTTCTTTAACCCATTCTTGGATTCGCTGACCTAAATTGTCTAGTTTGAACGACTTCATTTAATCCTCCATTATTTACCAATCCAAATAATTCTATCACAAAGCAACATTTTCCAGCATTTTTTCGCAGACCTTTAGTAAAACTTATTCAAAAGAAGAGGGACAAAGCCTTGATAGCTTCGTCCCTCTTTCTGGTAGAACCACGTTAATTTAACTACAATTATTACATTTCATCTGGTGCCTTAACCCCGAGTAAAGCTAAGGATGACTTTAGAACTTCACTAACTGCCTTGACCAAAGCAAGACGGGCCATTTTTTCATCATCGTCAACTAAGATTCGGGTGTGAGCGTAGTATTGGTTAAAGTCCTTTGCTAATGCGAGAGCATACTTTCCAATTAATGATGGATCATATTCGTTAGCTGCTCGTTCAATAACCTCACTATATTGACCAAGCCGGGTCAAAATTCCCCAAGCTTCATCACCAGATAACGTCAAAGATTTAGCTTGCGTAAAGTCAGGTGACCCTGCCTTTCGTAAAATACTCTCTGCCCGTGCATGAGCATATTGAACATACGGACCCGTTTCCCCTTCAAACTTAACAACATCTGCTAGTTTGAAGTCAATGGAGTTTGTCCGTTCATTCTTTAAATCATGGAAAATAACAGCTCCCACCCCAACTTGACGAGCCACTTCATCCGCATTTTGTAAGTCAGGATTCTTTTCCGCAATTTGCTGACGAGCTAATTTAATGGAATCATTCAAAACATCTTCCAGTTGAACAATATTCCCTTTCCGGGTGGACATTTTTTTACCATTTAGGCTCATCAATCCAAATGGAATGTAGTGAATTTGTTTGGACCAGGTGAAGCCCATTTCACTAAGTACCGCTTTTAATTGATCAAAGTGGTTGCGTTGTTCTGCACCTACTACATACAGAGCTTGCGCAAAGCCATACATTCGTTTCCTAAATAAAGCGGCAGACAAGTCACGAGTAATGTAGAGTGACGAACCATCTGATTTCTTAATCAGTGCTGGATTGAGATTGTATTTTTCTAAATCAACAATCTGAGCCCCCTTACTTTCTTGAAGTAAATGTTTATCCTGCAATAGTTGATCAATCTCTGCCATCTTATAATTGTAGAATGCCTCACCATTATAGGAGTCAAAATCAATGTCTAGCAACCGGTAAATCTTCATAAATCGTTTTAAAGATTCCGCCCGGAACCACTTCCAAAGACGGTAGGCTTCTGGATCACCATTTTCAAGCTTTTTAAACCACTCACGGCCTAAATCATTATATTCAGGGTGCGTATCTGCTTCAGTGTTAATTTTAACGTAATATTTCTGCAGAGTATTGATTGGATCTTGTTGGACCTCTTCTTCATTTCCCCACATCTCATAAGCAGCCATTAATTTACCAAACTGGGTCCCCCAATCTCCAAGGTGGTTAATCCGAATTGGGTTATAGCCCACTTTAGCTAAAATATTAGCAATCGCATTACCAATTACAGTTGAACGCAAGTGACCCATCCCCATTGGCTTAGCAATATTCGGAGAAGACAGATCAATCGCAACGTTAGCTAAATGACCAAGGTCTTGTGAACCATAATTTTCTGGATCAGCCAAAATGGTTTTGAGAATGTTTGCACCAACCACCTGCTTGTCTAAGAAGAAATTAATGTACGGTCCCGCAACCACAACTTTTTCAAATCCAGTCTGATCAATTTTAGCCAAGAGCTCCTGGGCAATCATCTGTGGTGCTTTATGGAGTGTTTTGGCTAAAAAGAAGGTTGGAAAGGCGTAATCACCATTTTTAGAATCCTTAGGCCGCTCAATCTTATCGGCAATTTCATTCATTGATAAATCATTTAATGCTGGTTGCAATGCTTTAATTACTTGTTCTCGTTCGTTCATCTGTATTCCCCTTTCAATAATAAAAAAGTCTCTAATAAGCCAATCCAGCTTACTAGAGACGAGATTACCCGCGGTACCACTCTATTTGAAATGTAATTCCACTCATTCAAAGTATTATCATGTTAACCTTTGCACGCTTCAAAGGGATCGCTGCCCAGCTCTCACCATCCTGAACTCGCTTGCTATTGACTACCCTTTTACTTCTCAAAAGTCATTACCACGGTAATTAAAAAAGCATCATCATAACGACGGTGCCCTGTGGTAAGCGGGTAACGAGAATCGAACTCGCGACTCAACCTTGGGAAGGTTGTGTTTTACCACTGAACTATACCCGCATAATCAAATCGGTAAAAAAGTACCTATTTGATAATAACACATTTTTACTACTTGTCAGTATCTTTTTTGGCTTTTTTTGTTGTTTTCCGCTTTCGGGTGGTCTTATTGGCCTTTGCCGCCTTTTCGGCAGCTTCTTTTTCTTCCTTAGCCGCTTCTTCACGGTCTTCATCAGTCCGCGGAACTGCTTTCAGAATTTTGGCAGACGTCTTACGAACAACGGACCGCTTATTTAGTTCATTAATGCTTGTCTTATCCTCGGGGTCAAAATCCTCGATGGACATCATAATTGAATTATCATAAACTTTCTCAACGGTTCCAGTAAAGTCATGTTCCAACTGGCCAAACTTCTCAGCCTTAACAACATCGCCAACCTTAAAGTATGTCATTCAATTCACCCCATCAATTATAAAATCAGTAATGAAGACTATTTTACTAATTTTTATATCATTTTTCAAGTCGTCTGCTTTCTCAGTAAAATAATGATAGAATGTTGCTAAACAGTTATAAAGGAAATTACTATGAAAAACATCTATCTGTTTATTTGTTGCGGAATTTTATTATTTATCAGTGTTACTTGTGGAATGCATTCTACGATTGATAAACGCACTAGTAGATGGCTCGTAATTACCAGAATCATTATTCTTGCAATGCTCGTGGGTAAAATTGTTCTCTTCTTATTGACTTTACCGATTATTAGTTGGCGTCTGCTCATTCAGACTGTTGCTTTAATCATCCTATTTGTGATGGTTGAAATGATCTTTCACCGAAAGTTATTAACTTTCGGAGTTCCATGGCTTGCTTTTATTTTAGAAGCTACAACTTTTGTAGTTAGTCTTATTTGTATTTTTTAAAGACCGGTTTATAATAGAAATTAATCGGCGCTCTTAGTGTAACTGGATAGCACATGAGATTTCGGTCCTCATTATCAGGGTTCGAGTCCCTGGGAGCGCATTGAATGTTTATAAAAGCGTTGATATATCAACGCTTTTTATTTTTACCATGTACCAATCATGTACCATCAGCAATTGCAAAAAAGAACCCAGCGCTAAATCAAAAGATAGCGTTGGGTTCTCTTGATATTGGGAGTGGCTTAAAGTCGTTTAAAACTTTTGTCACACCCATCTTTGGGAAGGAATCATTTTCAGTCCTTTGCGAGAAAGCCATTATCTAAACTTAACTCATCAATTTTAATTCATCTTCCGCAAAGCAACTATTTATTACCTAGTGCACGCCGATAACCACACACTTCAAATAATATTACAGGTTATTCTTATGCTGCTTCTGACCTACTAAATCTTCAGCCGCTAGATACGTGTAGATTTCTTGTCGCATCTACCTATTTCCTTCCACGCTTTTAATATAACATTAAATGTAAGCGATTTCAATAGCTACTTTTAAATTAACTAATCGTTCCTAATAATGCAAGTAGAGCAACGAAGTTGTTAATTGCGTGTAACCAAATTGTATTCGTGATATTACCAGTTTTACGATAAATGAAGGCAAAAACTGCCCCTAAATAGAAATAAATTAAATAGCTAATAAGGGTCGTACTAGAATGTTCCAATGTAAACAAAAGCCCTGACAATAAAATCGGTAACCAGAACGCTTCCCGTTTAAAGAAGAAATTCATTAACACGCCACGAAAAATTAATTCTTCAGCAATCGGATTCAGCACGACCGCGGCAAATGACATAATAATAAAAACTACCTGATTACTACTTAACAAACGACCAATTAATTGATTATTCGCCGTTTCCGTTTGATGATAAATTAGGTAATTCAGTAAATTTAATACTTGTTCACCAAGAATGACCGCGAGCCATCCGCCAATGATCCACTTAAGATGCTGCCCTAGACCCTGGGTACTTGGTTGCCAATGTCGATACTTTATGAAAAGATGGCGTGCCCATAAAATTATTCCGCCAAATACAATTCCATAGATCACAATCAAGAGTGCTAACATAGCTGGTGCCGTTGAATACTTGCGAATAAAAAGTAAAATGACTGGTGGTACCTGAATTAATAATGCCAATAGTCCAACAATTAAAACCCGCAATATCCAAAGCGGTCGTTTTGTTGCATTCATAAATTCACTTCCCTTAAAAGTTTTATCCATAATATCACAAAACCTCTGTCACACCGACAGAGGTTTTCTTTTTTTATTTAACAGGACGTCCTGTACTGGAACGCTCAATCAACTTGACTGGAACATCTACTAATTGTCTGGACATTCTCAGATCGTTAATCCGATTTAGGATTAGGCGAGCGCTTGTTTCTCCTAGTTCTAAAATTGGTTGTTCAATGGTTGTTAACTTTGGCGTAACATACTCGGCTAAGTCAATATTGTCATAACCCATCACCGAAAGGTCTTCCGGAATCTGAATTCCCCGTTCATGAAGGCCACGATAAAGGCCAATCGCCAACTCATCATTTCCACAAAAAACTGCTGTGGGCTCCCGTTTTAACACTGCATCCGTCTGTTTATAACCACCTAATTTGGTTAAAGGGGCAGCAACCAAATCCTGCTCTTCGTTAAAGTGAATTCCCCTCTGCAGTAGTCCATTAATAAACCCATCTAACCGTTTACGCAAATTTCTCGTTAACTGCTTTGGCATCATTACCACAATCCGTTTGTGACCTAATTTTGCCAAATGTTCAGCAGCAATCGAACCGCCTTGATAGTCGTCAACCTGCAAACGGTCACCATCATCATTAATTTGATTTCGATCAAAAAGTAGGTACGGGATCTGGTTGGGCTTCAAAATATTATCAATCGTGTCTGCCGTGACACTTGAACTTGCAATAATCAAGCCGTCGACAGACCGCTCAACTAAATTTCCCAGGTAATATTTTTCGGTTGTTTCATCATTACTAGCACTGAAAACCAATGGTAAATAGTGCGCATTGCGGCAAACAGTTTGAATGCCACGAAAAAAAGTACTAAAAAACGGATTCCCAATATTCGGTACCAATACCCCAATTGTTTTGGATGAATGGAGAATCAAATTTCGAGCGTTAAAATCCGGAACATAATGCATTTCGTCCTTCAACTTTAAAACCCGCTCCTGAGTTTTCTTACTAAAACGGGCTCCCTTACCATTCAAGATTTGTGAAACTGTCGTCACCGAAACCCCGGCTTTTTCCGCTACATCCTTGATTGTTATTTTATTCGTCATCAATTTCCCTCATTCTGCGTTAAACGATTTACTAAAACAGTTTACTACGAATTGAAAGGGATTTCAATTGTTTTCAAAATGGACACCAAAGACATTCTGCATAATTTCTTTTGCTTGCGCACATTGGGTTCCTCGAACCCGCAGATAATCAATCTTGGCCAACAAAATTTCATATTCCCATAGAGAAGAAAGGTCATGTTCGTTTAGATAATGTAAATTCAATTTAATGGCTGACAAACTATGAATTAAGCCCGTAAAATCATCTTCACCCTTATAACGATCTGTTCCGATTACTACCGGCAGTTGATTTTGATAAGAATCCTCCAGTAGGGTCCTTAGGATATTGGTATTTTGATAGTCATGGTGCCGCAAAAATTCTTGTAATTTCCAAATATCGAAATAATGATGGTCTTCGGCCACTTTGCATTTTAAAGAGACCGTCGTTAAATAGTCAGTATGCGCTTGAACCTTATGAATACTTGCTAGCCGGATTGCGGTTAACCCGTTAATTTTACCATCCCAATCAATTCCTAATAACAAAACAAATAATGGATCGATTGCAATCACAAAGCCAACATTAAAAATATCATCATCGGCAAAGTTATAAACTTCGACCAAATATCCCTGCTGGTTTGCCATTACTAACTGTTCTTTAATCTCGTTTGGTGACATTTGTATTCCTCCACAAAAAGATAAAATAATTTAATTTATATCATTATTTCGATAAAACTGTACTAGCCTGTTCATTAGCACCGTCGTTTTAACGCTCGATAATATCCAGATCATAATAGGCAACACCAGTTTTTTGTAGTAAGATAGTTTACATTGTAAAACTATTTAAAAGAGGAGCCACTATGGTGATTATTACAGCAGGCATGATTGGTGTTGGTAAAACGACCCTTACAGGTAAAATTGCTGACCATTTACACACACAAGCGTTTTTCGAACCCGTTGGTGAAAATCCAGTATTACCACTATACTACAAGAACCCTAAGCAATATGGTTTTTTACTGCAAATTTACTTTTTAAACAAACGATTCTCGATGATCAAAAAGGCCTTGAGCGATGATAACAATGTTTTAGACCGTTCTATCTATGAAGATGCCCTATTTACGCGCGAGAACAACGCGGAGGGTAATATCTCTGATACTGAATTAGAGGTCTATCTTAAGTTACTAGACAATATGATGGCAGATCTCAAACAACTGCCAAAACGCGCCCCCGATCTAATGGTTTACTCAGAAACGGACTTTGAAACCATCCTATATCGGATTAAAAAACGGGGCCGTGATTATGAGCAGATTGATAATAAACCAGAATTAAAGGACTATTATTATAACATGTGGAATGCTTATAAAAAGTGGTACCGTGATTACGATGCTAGTCCTAAAATGAAAATTGATTTGGAAAAATACAATTTGGAAGATCCACGTAACGTGGATATCGTTTTACAAATGATTGATGATAAACTAGCATCGCTTCGTTAATTCATCAACACAACATTACTTAAAACTCAGGGGATGGTCCTTACCTCCTCTGGGTTTTATTTTATGCAACGCTTGAATAACTCCACCAACCCAACCGAGCTAATTCCACCAATTAAGGGAATAATAATCCCCTTACGTTTTGTAGTTTTCGACCGCCGAACTGGTTGTTTTTCGATCACCTTATGCTTCTCCTTCATTGCCCGAGAATTCTCGGGCTGCTCCTTTTTTCTGGAATTAAATCATACTTGGTCAAATCATAGGCTTGAATCAAATGATTTAATTTTAAATGATACTGTGGATCAGTTGCGTATTTTTGATTAAGTGCTCGCGTTGCTGCTTGATAGTCTACGCAATGCTGCTTATGAACCTGTTCATATATTTCTTGATCTAATACCATTGCGTAATCCTGCAGCGATTCCCTTACTGAAGGATATTTTCGAAAAGGATGTTGCTCTGTTAGGTCACGTCCCATCCGATGTTCCTGAGTTGGCATTGTCGTACTCTGTCCATGGTACGATCCCTTAATTCCAAATAAATTATAATGCGTTCGTGCCAAATCACTTCGTCCCCAGTCACTCTCCAAAATTGCCTGGGCAATCATTACTGAAGCATAAAGGTCATGTTCCTGAGCAATCTTTTGCGCATCCGTGGCAATTAAATTAATGAAATCTTGCTCGCTTTCCGATAACGACTGTCGAGCAACCGGTCTATTTGTATTCTCCTCTTGATGTTCTTCCTTTTGTTTTATTGAACTTGGTTCCCTCGTTTGGGGCTGTTCACTAGAATCTGTAGATGACACCACTGCGGGTAAATTACTGTGTTGGGCCTTCAGGCATCCCGCTAATCGATTCACCGTTTCAGAATCTAGTTGGCTCATTTCATCATTCGATAATGGTGGTCGTGCTCCCGTAGAAATTGCTGCTGCTAGTTGTTCACATTCATTTGGTGAGTAGTTAACGCTGGCAAGCGCTGGATTGCTACTGATTAATAACAAATTACTCGTGACAATCATTCGCAAAATATAATTTTTCATATTTTTACCTCCTGTATTATATAGACGGCAAAAACACAAAAAAAGATTGGAAAATATCAAAATCTTCCAATCTTTATTTTTTAATAAACAATTACTGGTTCATGAACCACAATGGCATGATATGCTGTTCCGGCATCACTCGGGTGCATATTTACACATCCATTGGAACCATCACTTAGATAAGCCGATTTAGACCAATTGGACCGCCAACTAGCATCATGGAAGCCAACCCCACTATTAGTAAAGGCTGACCAGTATGATACTGGTTGAGTATATGACTTACCGCTATCGCCCGTTCCACGTAGAACTGATGGACTTTGTTGATACATAATGTGCCAAACACCTTTTGGCGTCGCGTCACCGCTACTCTGCTTTCCAGTCACAACATCCGCACTAAAGACCTCTTTACCGTCTTTGTAGAACCAAGCGTGCTGATCAGCAATTGAAACTTCTGCATAGGTGTCACCAAGGCCGTGATTCTTAGTTACTCCATAGCCAAGGCCACCAGTATAATAACCTTCCCCAAAGATATCTGCTTTGGCATTAACCGACTTCTTACCATCAACTAATGCCTTGCCAAGGGTTTTACCGGCTTTGGTTTCACTAATCTTCCAGCCATAACTACCGCCCTTAGCAGTGTTAATCACCTTTCCAGAATGCGTCTTGAATTTAAATGACTTTCCTAAAGTCGCCTTTTCTCGATTAATCTTTTTAACGGTCGGTTTTAACGCTGCTGTATCAAAAGTATATTTACCGTCCTCATAAGTAACCTTAGTTAAAACGTCCTTACTACTAAGTCGATAGCGTTTTTGTTCCACTTGATAATCAACGGAACGGTGACTTAACTTTTGCAGCTTATTCTTTTGCTTTTTTATCTCTGAGCTACTTGCTCCCAAAGGCTGTGTATATAACTTTGGTAACCGAATCGATGGATCATAAGCATTTTGATCCAAACGGCGCATTAATCGTTTGACATCATATTGATTACCCTTTTGGGGCTTCGTTGTGGTAACTTGATTATTTTGCCAAACGACTTTTGCATTTACAGGGGCTTGACGATTTTCATTTAAAGTTTTCAGTTTCCGTTCAACGCTCTGCTTAATCTCTTTAACCCGCGAAGAATCGCTTTCGCTCGGGGTGATCTTTAAGTTACGCTGCTTACTGCTTGGAAATAGTGTGAATTGCTTCTGCAGTGCAGTTTTAAACTTACCTTGATCAGCTTTGCGATAACCAGCCGAAGTCCGACTGCCTTGATAAATTAGCTGACCATCTAAATAAACCCGGTTAGTCAATTTAGTTTGTGAAACTTTATCATAGGCCTGCGCTTTTGTTAATCCACCAACGTTAATCCCATTAATCTTTGTATTTTTATTAAAATGAGTACTTTGGTGCCAATACGATCCTCCAATAATTATGACTAGAGCAGCCACAATTCCAGAAGCAACCTTGCCTTTTGTATTCATCTAAAAATCTCCCAATATCTTATTTTTATTACAATTCTGTAACAAGAAACACTCATAATCATAACACTAATTACTTTTAATAAGAAACGAAAAAGCAATTTTTATTTTTATAAAATAATCCCCACCAGTACTAATTACTAGTGGGGATTTATCATAACGATTAAACGGAATTTAAATTTCTGGATAGGTCACATCTTCAACCTTAACTGGTTGATTATTTTCATCCGTCTTAACCACGGTGACGTCACATGGTGCATGGCGAATTACGTAAGCAGCAGTTGATCCGACAATAATCCGTCCGATGACATTCAGTCCGGTGGCCCCCACAACAATCATGTCGACATCATGCTTCTTAGGATATTGATCAGTAATAGCAATTTTGGCGTTTCCAACCATGACTGAAGAATCCACGTCCGTTAAGCCCGCTTGTTTAGCGTCTTCAACCAACTTCGTAAGAGTATTCTTCATTCGTTCAACTGCTGCATCATACATATCACGATCAATAATTCCATATCCCGCTGCAGTTGGATAGTGTTCACCATTGACAACACTTAATAAGTGCAAATGCGCCTCATTCCGCTTTGCCAAGTCAATTGCCTTATGAAAGGCCATCATTGATTGCTTGGAACCATCAATACCTACTAAAATGTTTTTGTAATTTGCCATTTTAATCACTCCTTTTAGTCCGTTACCAAATCATGAATTGCCTGCATATAAATTGCCATTGATTTAATTAAATCATCAACCGGCTGATACTCATTTGCTTGGTGCATTGTGTTTGGCGTATCTGGCATCAGTGCGCCAAAGGCAACTCCATTATCAATTAATTGGCCATACGTTCGGCCACCAATACACTCCGGCTTGGCATCTTGGTCACCAGTAACATCAATGTATGATTTCATTAATGTTTTAACAAGTGGATCTTCCGGATCAACAAAGTGCGGTGCATGGAAAGAGTCATAATGAGCATCAATTGCAAACTCGGCAGCAATCGGCTTAACCTTTGCAAGAATCTCATCAGGAGTAATTCCCTTAGGGAAGCGGAAGTTCATATCCAAGTGACCACCCTTTTGACCATCGAAATTCATGATGCCAGCATTCATCGTTAAATCACCCATGACGGGATCGGTAAATGCAGTCTTAAAGCCAGCCATTCGATCATCCAAGTGTAAGTAGTCAGCTACATAATCAATAAAGTTCTTAGCATTTCCACCAAAGTGTAAGGATTGCAAGAATTTGGCCATGTACGTTCCGGCATTAATCCCCTTTTCTGGTTCCATGCCGTGAGCAGCTTTACCGATCATTTCTAAATGAAGTCCATTCTCAGTTGCCTTCGCATCACCAGTCACTGGATTTTGCTTGAGAAATTCACCATACCGTTCCATCACTGCGTGCTTATCGGCTGTTTCCATAACAACTTCTGCTTCACGCGGTACCATGTTAAAACGTAAACCAGACTTAAATGATTTCAGAATGTCTTGCCCTTCATTGCCACCAGCAATATCGATCTTAATTGAAAACATTCCCTTTTCTCCGTTATAAACTGGAAATTCTGCATCTGGGGAGAAGCCTAAGTCAGGCATTGGTTCGGTCGCAAAGTATTTAGTCATGCCAGTCCAATCGTTCTCTTCATCCGTGCCAGCCACAAACCGAACCTTTTTATGAAACTTAACTCCCATCTCTTTTAAGGTCTTTAATGCATAGTAAGCTGCCAAACCGGGACCCTTATCATCAGAGGCTCCACGACCAATAAAATTACCATCTTTAATTACTGGGTCAAATGGGTCACTATCCCAGCCCTTACCTGCCGGCATCACGTCGAGATGGGCTAAAATAGCAATGGCCTCATCACCTTCACCCCAGTCAGCATAGCCAACCACATTGTCAATGTTTTTCGTTCGAAAACCATCCTTGGCGGCCATCGCTAAGAAAGTATGCAACGCTTGAGTAGGTCCTGGTCCCAACGGTGCATCTGGGGTTGCTTGTGAATCATCACGAACACTAGGAATCTTCACTAACGTTGTCAAATCACGCAAGTAATCATCTTTTTGCGCATTTGCTTTTGCCATCCAATCAGCCATGATTCTGCCTCCTATTATTCTTTCTACATTGATTATGATACCATAGGTTTGTAGTCGATTAAATCGTTTTCATTCATTAACACGAGGAAGTGTCAATTTATATGCAAAAATTAGATAGTTCAATTTTAAAGACCGTTATTACACCCCGTCCTCAGGAGAGTTTTAAACGGACTTTCGGCAAAATTCTCTTGGTAGGTGGTAATCACCAATTCGGTGGTGCCATTATCATGGCCAGTACTGCCAGTGTTTATAGCGGTACCGGCCTAGTTACAGTTGCGACAGATCCCATTAATTCCAGCGCCATTCATTCACAGTTACCCGAGGCAATGGTCATTGATTTTAATGATTCCAAAGCAGTTGCTCAGCTGACGACAAAAGTAGATACCATCGTTATTGGCCCTGGTCTCGGTGAAGAAGCGGAAAGTAAAACAATTCTTGAGAACGTTTTTCAGCATACCAATGAACATCAAGTGGTTGTCATTGATGGTTCAGCCATTACGTTAATGGCGCGAGACCAAATTGCTCAACCGAAGGGCCAAATTATCTATACTCCTCACCAAATGGAGTGGCAACGATTATCTGGAATTCAAATTGCTGATCAAACTGAAACCGTCAATCGAAAAGTTCGAGATGAGCTAAATGCTACCGTAATTCTGAAAAAACACCATACCGAAATTTATACAGACACCAAGGTTTACCAGCTCCCCATTGGGTCTGCGGCCCAAGCGGTTGGTGGAATGGGTGACACCTTAGCCGGAATGGTGGGTGGCTTTACAGCTCAATTCAGAAAAAACATTACCAATGCTGCACTAGCTGCAACCTATGCGCATAGTGCTATTGCCGATGAAATTGCCGAACAGCAATACGTTGTCTTACCACATCAGATTAGTCATGCCCTGCCTGGTTTTATGAAGAAAATTTCTTTAATGGACCAAGATCATACCATTGGATTTCATAATTAAGGAGTAATTAATGAACACTACATCTTATCAAATTGTTGCTTTTGACATGGACGGTACGTTTCTGACAGATGACAAAAAATTTAACCGTCCCCTCTTTGAGAAAATTCTACAAACATTTCAACGACAAGGGCGACGTCTTGTTGTCGCATCCGGTGATCCTTTAGAATGCTTACAGCGTTATTTTCCAAATGAACAAGACCAACTAACCATCATCGCGGAAAACGGCGCGCAAATCGTGGAAAATGGTCAAGAAATTCTTACCAAAACCCTTGATCCACAACTTGCACACAAGGTCATTAATTACCTTGTTCATACCATGCACATTGAACCTGTGATTTCTGGGCACCGCCAAGGATACTTCCCGAAGGATGCTTCAACTGCTACCATCAATCATCTTGCTTTTTACTACCCAACTCACCAACTGGTGGATAATTTTGATCAACTTCCTGACGATCAATTCTTTCAAATTTCCTTTCTAGTAAGTGACGATCAAATTAAAAATGCTGTTCAGAAACTAACTGCACAATTCGGTAATCCACTCGTGGTGACCCCAAGTGGAAATGGATCCATGGATTTAACTAATCCCGGAATCAATAAGGGATGGGCGCTAACGCAACTCCTAAATCGCTGGGGACAATCTCAGAAAAACTTGGTCGCTTTCGGCGATGGTGGTAATGACGTGACCATGCTTCAACTCGCGGAACTTAGCTACGCCATGCCAAATGGTGGTGAGGCCGTCCACGCGGTAGCTACGAAAGAGGCGGTTGCCGATAATAAACACGACGGCGTTTTAAAAACAATCCAAACTCAATTACTTTAGTTCAGTTTGGTAGGAGGAATCTTTCCAGTGCATTATGAAATAATTACGAATCCAGTTTCCGGAAGTGGTAAGGGGCACCAGGTTAGTCGCATGATTCAGCAATCCCTTCACCAACAAGGAGTATCCTTTCACATTAACGTTAGTCAGCGGGCCGGGCAACCACGGCAAATAGCTCAGCAATTTGCTCGCCGATCACTAACGAATACCTGTATCATCGTGATTGGTGGCGATGGTACCCTCCACGAGGTCGTTGATGGATTACTAAATACTCAGCAAAAATCACCACTTCCCGTTGCTTACATCCCCGCTGGCACTGGAAATGATTTTGCACGTGGTTATGGGATTTCTCGCAAACCGTTAATTGCCTTGCAGCAAATTTTGGACGCCCACCATCCTCACTGGATTAATGTCGGCCACTTTTTAAACTCACATCACCAATCTGGTATCTTCTTGAATAACTTCGGTACCGGATTTGACGCAGCAATCGTTCACCGGACCAATGCATCACGAGTCAAAAAGTTTCTCAATCAGCACCATTTAGGAACACTATCCTACGTCGCTAAAGCAATTGGAGTTCTCATCCGTCAACAGTCATTTACCGTTACAGTCACGACTTCTGGTCAAACGGAAATATTTCGGCACGCTTATTTAGTGGTTACTAGTAATCACCCGTTCATCGGTGGTGGAATCCAGGTCGCACCAGATGAATCAATTGATCGTTCTGAACTAGAATTGGTAGTTCTCGAAAAGAAACATTTCTTAACCTTGCTAGGTTCGATTATCATGTTCGCGGCTGGTAAAGTAACTAAATCTCGCCACGCTTACGTCTTTCGTGGGTCCCAGTTAAAATATTCTATTAGTCCAGCTCAACATGGCCAAATTGACGGTGAAGAATTAGGTTGTCACCCGTTTAATCTAACGATGACCTGTCAAAAATATCCGTTTTTAGAAGAATCCATCCATACAAAATAAGCTCCAGTCGCAACAATCGCAACCGGAGCTTATTTATTTATCTTCACTATTTAATATGCAATCGGGTTCGCAAAGCAGCCATTCTGGCGCCAAGCAAATTATCTGCTAACCGATACCGCAGGGCTAAGTAAATAAAGACGGCCATCCCAACCAAAACACCAGGAATTAGTGAGAAGAACGCAGTATACCGTCCATATGGACTTACTACCATGTTAATCAACGACATTACGACCTTAACTGCCACAAACATAATCAGGGAAAAACCAAGAATTTGGTTCGTGGACTTGGCCATGTCGTTAAAGTGTAAGCCAAATTCCATATTAAATGAATGTAAGATAAGGTAGTTAATCACCATCATTGCCAGACCAGTAGCTAAAAGTGGTCCTAAACCACGAACTAACATCATACATGGCAACTGCAGGATAAACTTAACAATGACACCAATTCCCAGATAGCTCATCATCCGTTTGTTTTCTGAAATCCCTTGCATCATGGCTGCAGCCACTGAGTACATTCCTAAGGGGATGGACATAAAGGCCGCAAATTCAAGGACTGTCACCCCCGCCGCATCATAACGGTAAAAGACGGTGTAGATCTGTTGAGCAACAGCCGCCATGCCCATCGAGGCTGGAATCATGACAAAATAAAATAACGTTAAAGCATTTTCAATCTGCTTACGAATACTCTCCGTATCATTTTGGGCCCGCGCTTCCGATAATAGTGGAATCGCTGTGGCCGCCATACCCGAAGCAAACGAAATAATGATCATGTACAACTTATTCGCATTAAATGAGAATAATGCGTAAACTGCATTGATTTCGTAGGTAGTATAGTGTCCAAGCATCCGCATTAACGGTGGAAAAGTATATTGATCAATCAATTGGAAGATGATGATCCCAGATTCAATCACAATAAATGGAATTGCTTGGTAAATAATTTTAAAAATTAATTCCAAGGTTGAAACATGGGGATTACGTTCACCATTTTTAACCAGCTCATTCATTTCCCGCAAGTGTTTAAAGTAGGCCAATGCTAAAATTGCAATGGCGCCCAATGCCCCAATGAAGGCCGCAAACGTCGACTGAGTGACCGCAATCACCCAACTCCCCCGTTGAATTTTCATTACCAAAAACGTCGCTGCGAGGATATACGCAACCCGAAAGACTTGCTCAATAAATTGCGACATTGCCGAAGGGGCCATCCAATTGTAACCTTGTAGAAAGCCCCGCGTGATACTCATTGGTGGAATGACGAGCACCGCCCAGGTCAATGACTGAATGACTGGAACCACGTTCGGATCACCAGCTGCTAAAATACCCGCTGCCAAGAACATCACAATAGAGCAGATGACCCCCATGGCAATTGACACATACATTCCTGAATGATAAAGACGTCGGCTTACTCCATACTGATCTAATCCATTATAATGTGCGACTAATTTTGAAATTGCGGAAGGAATTCCGGCCGTGGCGACCGTTAAGAACATACTATAGATGTTATACCCTTTCGCAAAAAGTGCGTTAGCCTGAGTACTATAAGCACCCATCCATGTTACCCACGGAATCACATACAAGGCACCTAACAAGCGGGAAGTAATACTACCAGCCGTCATCCACGCTGAACCCGTGACCATTTTAGCTTGGGCATCCTGGGACTTCGTTGCAGCTTGATGATCAGTTGCACTTTCTCCTGATCTCATATTTTCACCTTTTTCATTATATTTTTTAAACAATCTTTATCATTCTAGCTTGATTTAAAACGTTAAGCAATCAAATTGGCCAATTCTTAATATTCATCTAAGTCTGTTGTAATTGCTTGAACACTGACTTCATCCGTCTGAAATTCTTCAATGACTTTTTCTAAATCCGTCGGCTTTGGTACTTCTTCATGATGACTCTCCAAATCAATCACCGTCAGCGCTAAACCAATTTCCGCCCGCATTAAAGCATTCCACTTATTATCGTCCAAGACATCAGCAGCTGGTAAATCCGGAAAATGTACCTTCGTTTTTCCTGCTTCTTCACTAATTACTGCTGGGTATGAAACAATATGATAATCCATTTGATCCTCCATTCTGCGCAACGAAAAAGGCTCCTGAAACCCTTGTCTCAAAAGCCCTTTTGTCACTCATTACTTAGCAACAATGTTAACAATCTTATTTGGCACGACGATGACTTTCTTAATGTCCTTGCCTTCCACAAACTTTTGCACATTGTCATCCGCTAAGGCTGCCTTTTCAGCACTGTCCTTATCAGTATCCTTGGCTAATTTCAACTTAGCCCGTACCTTACCGTTAACCTGTACAATCATTTCAACTTCATCTTCAACAATCTTACTTGGATCATAAGTTGGCCAAGGTTGGTAAGTGATTGTATCACTTTCGTTGAATTGGCTCCATAATTCTTCTGCCATGTGCGGCATAACTGGCGCAATCATCTTGATGAACCCTTTAATATATTCAACTGGCAGGTCGTCAACTTTGTAAGCTTCATTGACGAAGACCATTAATTGTGAAATTGCCGTATTAAAGTGCATCCGTTCATAATCTTCGGTAACTTTCTTAACGGTTTGGTTGTAGACTTTATCAAGTTTACCATCGTTAATCGTTGAAATCCGGTCACGTAAGTGATTGTTATCATCCATAATTAAGCGCCAAACCCGATGAACCCATTTATTAGCCCCATGGAGACCCTTTGGATCCCAAGGAACGGATTCCGTCAACGGTCCCATGAACATTTCATAGAGTCGTAAAGTGTCCGCCCCATATTGATCGACAATTTCATCAGGGTTAACAACGTTGCCTTTAGATTTAGACATCTTTTCGTGGTTACTACCAAGAATCATTCCTTGGTTAACCAATTTCATGAATGGTTCTGGCGTTGGTACAACTCCCAAATCATATAGGAACTTATGCCAGAAACGAGCATATAGGAGGTGGAGAACTGCGTGTTCTGCACCACCAACGTACAAATCAACGGGTGACCAGTAATCTAAGGCTTCCTTGGAGGCCAATGCTTGATCATTGTGCGGGTCAGTATAACGAAGCCAGTACCAGGATGAACCAGCCCATTGCGGCATTGTATTAGTTTCCCGCAGACCATGGCGCCCGTTTTCATCATAAACATTAACCCAATCTTTAATTTTAGCTAATGGTGATTCACCGGTCCCTGAAGGTTCAATGTTGTCGGTGTCTGGCAATTCTAATGGAAGTTCATCTTCTGGTACTAAAGATGTTGTCCCATCATCCCAATGGATAACTGGGATTGGTTCACCCCAGTAACGTTGCCGACTAAAGATCCAATCACGCAGTTTATAATTAACCTTCTTTTGTCCGGCATGATGTTCAGTCAGCCAATCAACCATCTTTTGCTTGGCGTCATCAATATTTAATCCGTCCAAGAAGCCTGAATTAATATGCTTGCCGTCACCAGTATAGGCAGCTTTCTCTAAATTGCCACCTTCGATGACCTGCTTAATTGGCAAATTAAATTTATGGGCAAACGCATAATCACGATCATCATGAGCGGGAACTGCCATAACTGCACCAGTACCATATGATGCCAAAACATAGTCAGAAATCCAAATTGGCAGTTTTTCACCATTAACCGGATTGATGGCATACGCACCTGTGAAAACCCCTGTCTTTTCTTTACTCAGGTCTGTTCGTTCAAGGTCTGAACGCCGGGATGCTTCTTCTTTGTATTCCTTAACCGCCGCCTTTTGATCAGCAGTGGTAATTTGGTTAACTAATTCATGCTCAGGAGCAAGTACCACATAAGAAGCCCCAAATAACGTGTCGCAACGGGTCGTAAATACTTCAATCTTTTGATCAGCATGACCAGCAATTTCAAAGTCAACAGCAGCCCCTTCAGAACGGCCAATCCAGTTCCGCTGCATTTCCTTTACACTTTCTGGCCAATCAACCAAGTCTAAATCGTCGATCAAACGGTCAGCATAAGCGGTAATTTTCAAAACCCATTGTTTCATTGGCTTACGATAAACTGGGTAGCCACCCCGTTTTGTCTTACCGTCTTCAACTTCTTCGTTGGCCACCACTGTGCCACCCATAAAATCAGGTGCCCAGTTAACCATGATTTCGTCTTCGTAGGCCAAGCCCTTTTTATACAACTGCTCAAAAATCCATTGGGTCCACTTATAATACTTTGGATCCGTGGTGTTAACTTCACGATCCCAGTCATAAGAAAAACCGAGTGACTGAATTTGATCACGGAAGTGGTCAATGTTCTTATTGGTAAACCCCTTCGGATTATGACCAGTCTTTAGCGCGTATTGTTCCGCCGGTAAACCGAAAGCATCAAAGCCCATTGGGTGCAAAACGTTAAATCCTTGCATCCGCTTCATCCGGGACATCACGTCCGTAGCCGTGTAACCTTCAGGGTGACCAACGTGCAAGCCCTGACCAGACGGGTACGGGAACATATCCAGTGCATAATATTTCTTTTTGTTATTATCCAGTGTGGATTTAAACGTTTCATGTTGTTTCCAATAACGTTGCCATTTCTTTTCAATGGCGGAATGATCATATCCCATAATCTCATACTCCTTTAACTAACCAGTTTGCTAATCACAAAAAAATCCCGCAGATACTTCTCAGTATCTACAGGACGAACTTTTCCGCGGTACCACCCGTATTCTACATTAACGTAGCACTTCAATTCCTTAACGCGGAAAACGTCGCTGCCTACTTAATTTCAGCATTGAGCATTCATGCGGTGAGTTCATTATGATTAATTCCACATTTACAGCCCCATGTGGTCTCTGAATAATTAATCATAATTACTAATCCGCTTGCGATTAGATATTGTTATTGATGGTAGCAAATTCCACCAAATTTAGCAAGGCACTTAAGCAAATACTTTGTTAGAATATTCATTGTTTAGAAAGCGAGGGCCCTATGAAAAAAATAAAAATTTTATTTAGTATTTGTTTAATTATTTTTATTGGCTTACTTCTCATGATGCTCTTTAATCCTGCCCCAGTTCAAAGCATTGATGATGCGCTTCGGCAGATTATTAATGCCCATCGGTCAGTTGTCTGGAATATCTTTTTTGTGAACTTTACCCAATTGTTTAATTCCAAGGAGACCATTATCTGGATCGTTATTACCGTCATTCTTAGTGGGATCATGGTCAATCGGCGTTTTGTTTGGCAAGTTCTCCTCACCATTGGTTCAGGCGTGCTGCTCAATCGGATTATCAAATTGCTGATTCAACGACCGCGTCCCAATACCAATCTTTTAATGCATTACAGTAGTTACAGTTTTCCCAGTGGACATTCTAGTGCGGCTGCACTTATTCTGGGCTGTTTAATTCTCCTGACTTGGCAAGTAGTCCGCCGGAACTGGGTTAAAGTTACAATTACCACTATCCTAGTAACATTAGTGCTTGCAATTGGCTTTTCCCGTGTCTACGTTGGTGCTCATTACCCCAGTGACGTCCTCGCTGGCTGGTGTTTAGGAACAGTCGTGGTAACCGGCTTTCAGTTATTATTTAATCATTTCAAAGTTTAAAGTGAAAGATCCAGCAGAGGGCAAACCATCTGCTGGATCTTTTATCCTAACCTAAAATCTGCTTTAATTC
This sequence comes from Limosilactobacillus sp. C0001E2, assembly GCF_056590915.1. Taxonomy (NCBI): domain Bacteria; kingdom Bacillati; phylum Bacillota; class Bacilli; order Lactobacillales; family Lactobacillaceae; genus Limosilactobacillus; species Limosilactobacillus sp. C0001E2. The sequence goes on from NZ_JBWPXC010000001.1 coordinate 422,883, forward strand.
ATCAACCTTGTCAAGGTGTTCCCAAGGCAAGTCAACATCGGTCCGTCCAAAGTGACCATAAGCTGCAGTTTGCTTATAAATTGGCCGCTTTAAGTCCAGCATCTTGATGATTCCGGCTGGCCGAAGATCAAAGACCTTCCGGACAGCAGCAATCAATTCTTCTTCAGACTTGGTACCAGTACCAAAAGTATCAATTGCGATGGAAACTGGTTTAGCAACCCCAATTGCATAGGCCACTTGGATTTCTGCTTTCTTAGCATAACCAGCCGCAACTAAGTTTTTCGCAATGTAACGGGCAGCATAGGAAGCTGATCGGTCAACCTTCGTAGCGTCCTTACCAGAGAAGGCCCCACCACCATGGTGAGCTGCTCCACCATACGTGTCAACAATGATCTTCCGACCAGTCAAACCAGCATCCCCTTGAGGGCCACCAATTACAAAGCGTCCAGTCGGGTTAATAAAGTATTTAGTCTGGTCATCCAATAAATTGGCTGGAATGACGGCTTTAATAACTTGTTCCTTAACATCTTGACGAATTTGATCTAATGAAACGTCAGGATCATGTTGGGTACTAAGCACAACCGTATCAACTCGCAATGGCTGATCGTTTTCATCGTATTCAACCGTTACTTCAGCCTTCGCATCTGGCCGTAAGTATTCAATCGTGCCTTCTTTACGCAACTTTGCGATCCGTTGCATTAACTTGTGGCTAAGCATTAACGTCAATGGCATATATTCTGGCGTCTCGTCAGTAGCATAACCAAACATTAACCCTTGATCACCCGCACCAATTTGGTCGAGTGGATCACCTTCACCTTCACGAGTTTCCAGCGAGTCATCAACCCCCTGAGCAATATCCGGTGATTGTTCGTCAATTGCAGTAATCACGGCGCAATTGTCAGCATCAAAGCCGTATTGACCATCAGTATAGCCAATTTCCTTAATTGTGTGGCGGACCACTTTCTGAATATTGACGTAAGCTGATGTCGAAACTTCCCCAAATACTAGTACCAAACCAGTCGTAACTGAGGTTTCAACAGCGACCCGTGCATCTGGGTCTTGTTCAAGCATTGCGTCTAAAATTGCGTCACTAATTTGATCAGCAATTTTATCTGGATGTCCTTCTGAAACGGATTCAGATGTAAATAAATGGCGTTCTCCCATTGTTTTAATTCCCCCATAAACTTAAAAGTGTCTTTTGCGGTTACAAGGCAGCGAAGACGACCGTCTCCTCCCATCGGGAATTTGCTTCATAACGAAAACCATCTTAGCATATTTTCTGCTTCGCATTCAATCAAAAGATCGGAAACTCTGTTATACTTATTAACATTATGAACAAAAAGAAGGACGGTTTAGCATGTGGGGTTTAATTAAGCGACAATTTCACGAAATTAACTGGAAAGATTTGGTACCAACAACTTTTATTCTCCTGATTAGTTGGTCAGACGCCCCGTTTACCTATGCCATCGGGGTTCAAGGCTCGCACTTTACAACTAATATGGGAATGCTACTGATGTATGAAGTTTGTATCGGCCTGGTGGTACCAATGCTGATTTACCATCGCTTTGGTTCAACCCTTTCTCTGATTCCACTCGCAGCAAGCGTGTGTTTTGCCATCATGGGTTTTAGTAATAATTTAATTTTATTAGCCTTATTATTGTTATTACCACTCTTTTTACTAATTATTCAAATGCCTTCCATGGACTTTCAAAACACGTTCGGCTTAATCACCTTCGGCTTGTTGTTAATGTTTACCGTTTCCGTTGCTTGTGCCTATGCCAGTCTTCACTTTATTTCATGGGAGATTATTAGTTATTTGCTACCGGTAATGGCCAGCACCTGGTTTTATTTAGCACCATTCTTTTTAGAAAACGTCCGGCAATATAAATTAAAAGTAACCATCCTCGCCCTAATCTTGTTAATCTTTATTCTCAGCCGGCCCCTTCATTTGACAATCTATCTTGCGATTGCAACCATTATTGCCACTTGGTTTGTGATGATTGCTAAAGCACGGCAACAACAATCGTTGATTCTTTATTGCTTAGCGCAAATGGTCGTTATTGTATTGATTTATTGGTCATAAAAAACTCCCCCACGTTTAATCTAAACCAAACGTGGGGGAGTTATTTTATCGTTTTAGAGACGAGCGTTAATAATGCCAACAGCACACATTAACGAAAAAACGGTTGTTGGTCCAACAAATTGAAAACCGGCGTGTTTTAACTGCCGCGAAATTTCCGTTGATAATGGCGTTGCCCTTGGCAATAACTGATCATCATCAACATGCATTCGTAGTGGTTGGCCATTTACAAACGACCAGAGAAAATGATCAAGTGTTTTACCATCCTGATGGATTTGCTGCAATCGTTGAGCATTATTAATAGTCGCCATAATTTTACGCCGGTTACGGATAATTTGGGAGTTTTCCATTAATCGATCCACCTGGTGCTGATCAAACTTAGCGATTTTATCCACATCAAATTCAGCAAACGCTGCTGCAAAAGCTGCGCGTCGTTGCCAAATTATCGTCTAACTCAAACCTGCTTGAAATGTTTCTAAAGTTAACATTTTAAACAGTTCACGTTCATCATGCACTGGAAGCCCCCAATGATGATCATAATAATCACGCATCACAGCAGAATTCGACCATTTCGGGTATTTACTAGTCATTACTATCCACTCCTCTTAATAGTTTGCTCACTATTAAGATACGTATTTTAATTCGTTTTCTTTTTAGTATCACGAAGAATTAGCGCTAATCCTAAACCAATGACTTCAATTACAATCATTGTAATGAAAACAACATGGTAACCATGAAGTGAAGCGGCTAGTTTATTAGCTCCCGTACTCAACCGATTAGCAGTTGCCGTAGTTAAAATCATGGTTGCCATTGCCACCCCAGCCGAACCAAGAATTTGCCGTACCGTTGTGATTACCGCAGTCCCATGTGAAACTAAATCATTAGGCAGGGAATTTGCACCGAGGGTCACCGCCGGCATCATAACGAAGGCGTTTCCGCCTTCGATAACCATGGCACAAAGAATCATTCCCAAGAGATTTTGCACATCAGCCATTGCTAACGTCAAGAACCAACCAGCATCAATCATCAGCATTCCTATAATCATGGTTGGCTTGAAACCAATCATATCCGCCAACTTACCAGTAAATGGATTCAAAATACTCAAAAAGACCGCGCCAGGAACTAAAGACATTCCCGAAATAAACGGGCTAACATGCAAAACTCCTTGGTAGTACAAAGGAAAAATAATCGTAACAACAATTAGAGCAACATACGAAATCCCCGTCAGTAAAATTGCCATATCGTAATTAAAGGTCTTCATGACCCGTAATTCCAACAGTGGTGTTTTCAGTTTAAATTGGCGAACGCAAAAAAGAACAACCGCAATTAAACTAATGATGAGTAATCCCCAATTGAACGCCCATTTAACGTGGTGTTTGCCGATCTGATTAACCACGTACATAATTCCAATTAAACCAATTGATAGAAAGACTGACAGCCAATCCAAGGAAGTTTCGTGACGATCCATTACATTTCTAATTAAGCCACTACCTGCCATAATAATCACAGCTGTAATAATGATCATAAACAGGATGAATAAACTCTTCCAGTCAAAGAATTTTAAAACAATTCCCGAAATAATCGGGCCACACGCAAGGGCTGAGCCCATTACTAATCCGGCAATTCCCATTGTGGTTCCCCGCTCATCTTTCGGCGTGATTTCCAGCAGAACCGTCTGATAGGATGGAAAAAGAACCCCGACCGCAAAGGCTTCCATGACCCGACCGATCATCATAAACCAAAAACCGTTGACTCCCCATGAAGCCGGGGTAAAAACGATCATCAAGGAACCAACATCAAAAAGGGCAAGCGCACCAATAAACATTTGACGGAAACTTAGATTATTAAGCATCCACGGGCTAATTGGCATGCTAACACACATTACCAACATAAATCCGGTTGTCAGCCATTGGACCGTATCCGCTGAAATACCAAAATTCTGCATTAAAGTTGGGTAAGCCGTTGATAGTGAAGACTGACTAATGGACATTGTAAAAGTCCCCAACAGTAAGGTTAAAATAAACCAAAATCGACTATAAACCTTACCATTTTGATCAATACTCTCTTGCATTCTTCTCTCCCCTTGTTTAGAATGATTATTAAATAAACAATTAGTATTATAGTTAGTCCAGATTCATTTGTAAATGGTATACTAGACATTAGTTAATTTGAGATGAAGGAGTGATTAAGATGGCTGAAGCAGAATTTGATCGTGCACTAAACCGTTTAAAGGAAAATCGTGTTCGGTTAACCCCTCAACGCAAAATAATTCTAAACTATCTAATCACCCATCACACCCATCCAACGGTTGAGATGATTCTAGATGATTTGCAAAAACATGATGATAGCATCAGCTTAGCGACAGTGTACAATACCGTTAAACTATTGGTAAATTATAATCTTGTGATTGAGTTAAAAAATGGCGATGGTTCAACCCATTATGATTACTTTGGTCACCCCCACTATCACGTTGTGTGTGATAACTGTGGTAAGATTACTGATGTGATGGATGATGAATTCTATGATATTGCTAAAGAATTAGCGCGAGTAACTAGAAAAAATACAAATTATTTAGTTACCCGTAGTGATGTCGAGGTCCACGGAATCTGTCCCGATTGTCAATACAAGTTAGGACTTAACGGAAATAAAGAGGAGCTTAATTAATGATTAGTAATGAACAGCGTGCACATGAAATTGCCATTGCTTTATTGAGTAAGAAAGAATTTAATAGTCCAGTTGATGCTTATCATGAGTACATTAACGTGTTATTACCCATCCTCAAGGAATTTGATAAAGATTTTCCAGATGGCATTGCTGAACATCCAGGACGCTAGTTGATTAAAAAAGGATCGTGTTAGAAGTCGTAATGATTTCTAACACGATCCTTTTTCTATTTCTCTAAATTACTCAATATCAATGTGCGTCCCATTTTGGTTTTCAACCGTTAGCTTTGGCAAATCAAGTGCCAGAACACCATCATTGTACTTTGCACTAACCTTATCCAAATCAACATCTGGTAACCGGTATGACCGACTCATTTGTCCATACCGCCGTTCACTTTGAACAATGTCACCATTCTTGTTAGTGTGATCATCAAAGGTATCTCGATGGCCACTAACCGTTAAAATACCATCCGCATAGTTAACATGGATATCCTTCTTATCAAAGCCCGGCATGTCAATCTTAACTTGATAACCATCGTTAGTTTCTGCAATATCACTCTTCATATAGTCAGAGTTAGTAGATGGGAAAAAGCCATCATCAAAGAAATTCCGCATGTTCATCAAGTTATCAAACAAACCATCACGACGTTGTAAATCATTAGCCATAATAAAGCTTCCTTTCTTCGTTTTTTATTTCTTATTTCTCTTTACACTTATTATCCTAACCTAAATTTTGGTGAATACAAGCACTTTTTAGCACTCTATCGTTTAGAGTGCTAAAAAGTTTAACCAAGCTTGACCAATGTTGACATAAAGGCGTTTGAGAGTTCTATTATATCTCCATAATTTTAAATTAAATTTCTATATATGAATTAATTGTCATATGTAGGGCAAAAAAAGAACGGGAGTCTCCCGTTCTTGGTAATTAAAATTTAATTTTAGTACCAACCATGTGATTGCCAGAATGATTGAGCAGCACTCCAAGAACCGTAACGGCTGGATACGTACTGATCAGCAACCCGTTCTTGGTTAGCGGCGGAGTAGTCACCATTTAAGTAAGATGCAGATAATTGGTACTTACCAATGTATTGACCATTCCGTGCGGAGTAGCTACCACCAGATTCACGAGCGGCAATCCAAGCCTTGGCTGCGGCATCGTTACCGGCAACACTTGAAGTGTAGTTAGATGCACCAGTGTTAGCAGTAGCGGCCGTGTTAGTGCTTTGGCTGCTTTGGGTAGTAGTATTATTAGTGTTAGTGTTAGCTGAGTTATTAGCAGATGGTAATGAAGCAGCTTGTTGCGCAGTGGCTGTAGTAACTTCACCATCATCCTTGATTAACAACTTTTGACCAACGTAGATTAAATTCTTGTTAGCGATGTTATTGTTACTTGCTAAAGTGTCAACAAAAGTTAAGTCGTGTCCTAACTTGTAGGAAATGCCAGAAAGCGTGTCCCCTGCTTGGACAGTGTAAACTGAGTCAGCATTGGCAGTAGTAGCAGTAGCAACAGTACCCAAAGCAAGGGCACCAGTAACAGTAGCAGCAACTTTGATAGCTTTCTTATTGAACTTCATATAAATTAAAACATCCTTTTCTTTTAAAATCTGTAGTTACAAATCAATAACTTATCAACGGTTTATATAATACATGCTGTCAGTTACGGACCAATTACCACGAATTATCAAACTTCCGCATTTCTGTAAAATTTTGTAACAAAGCCGGGCTTTTTGATCAACTCAATGTCATTAAATCGTCGCTTAGCCCCGTTAAATCAGCATTTATCAACATTCCACTTTCTTCTAGTAAGCAGCTTGGTCACTTGTAACAAAACTAAGAAAACTTTTTGAATTTTTTCTGAATTAACCTTGATTTAAGCAATTTTATTCTCAAAACACCTTTTTATTACTAACGTTTGTAACAATGTAACAGCAAAAAGCGGGCGTTAACGAAGTCTTTTTGGCCCTCAGCTTCATCCACCCACAATAAAGAATGGCTCTAGCATGGTTTTACCAAGCTAGAGCCATTTGTTGTTATTAATATTAATTAGTGTCGACGCGGCATCAGTAAATTAAGGATAATGGCTGTTAATGCTGCCACTGCAATCGGTGAACCGAGTAAGTATTGCAGCATTTGTGGTGCTGCCTTAGTAATATGCGCTGGCAGTAAAATAATGGCCAAGGTTAAAACAATCGGTAATCCGATAATGTAGAGATCTGCATCTGAAGTTTTGATACCCCGAATGACATTCAGCCCATTTAACATGATTGTGACGGTAATGAGAGCAAATACACCCCCGATTACTGGATCAGGAATGGCGGTTAAGAATGCCGAAAGTTTAGAAAAGAAACCGAGCAGGATAAACCAGCCACCCGCTGCAACAAATACTTTCCGCGAAGCAACCCCAGTGATGGACACAACTCCAGCATTGGTTGAGTAGCCAGTAACAGGCGTAGTTCCACAAAGTCCAGCAAACAAACAGCTTAAACCTTCACCAACAATTCCGTGATTCCATTGTCGATCAGTAATTTTATGATTGGTAACGGCTCCCATTGCAAACCACGTTCCGGTCGTTTCAGTCGTAATGATGGCATATAAAATTAAGAACGTCAGAATGGAAGTCCAGTTGAAACTAATTCCCCAGTGAAAAACCGTCCGTTGCGGTAAGCTAAACCATGGTGCATCAACTACCGATTGCCAGTTAAAGCGTCCCATGGAAGCACTCATTAACGTCCCACATAGTAATGCAATGACGATTGAACCTGTTCTAAAGAGTTTTTGAACTCGCGGGAACCGAATACTAATGCCAACACATATTAGCATCGCTAAGGCTGTCACACTAGCAAGTTCAATATTTTGGTAAACATTTCCCTTAGCTTCAAAAATATTGCTATTGAGGGCACTTGGAATCAGTGACAGACCCACACATGTAATAATCGTGCCGCCTACTACTGCTGGCACTAACCAGTTGATAATTTTTTGGAAAATCCCACTCAACCCGAGTAGAACCAAGATAATCGCGCCAACGACTAGTGAGCCGATTAAGGTCGCCATCCCGTTTCCCTTCAAACCACCACTAGCCAGAACAATCCCAGCTGCTGCTGATAATGGCACAAATGATGGACCCTGCGACATTGGCATCTTCATAAAAATCGAGGTTTGTAAAATGGTTCCAACACCAGCCGCAAGAAATGTCGATTGGAGCAGTCCAGATGTATCAGCTGCTCCCATTGCTAACATCCCGGCTAAAATAATCGGCGGCACATAGACGTCCATTGCCATCACGTGTTGTAGACCAAGCAGCGTTGCCTCACCAGTTGGAATGTGGTCTTCCGGGCCGATTACGAGATTCCGTTGTACTTGTTCATCCATTATTAACTTTCTCCCTTAAATAAATTTCAAGGATGAGTTTATCACGAACTGAATATAGTGTAAATTACCTATTGTTCGGAAAACGCCCGAATCTCTTGTGAGACCGGGCGTTATTTTTTTACTTTTTAACCAACGGAACCTTCCATTTGAAAATCAATCAGTCGATTCAGTTCGACCGCATATTCCATCGGTAATTGTTTGGTAAATGGTTCAATGAATCCCATAACAATCATCTTAGTAGCTTCTTCTTCAGATAATCCACGACTCATTAAATAGTAAAGTTCTTCTTCTGAAACCTTGGAGACTTTGGCTTCGTGTTCCATTGCGACGTCACCAACCGCAACTTTATTTAGCGGAATGGTATCGCTTGAGGAATCATCATCCATGATGATGGTGTCACACTCAACATGTGAACTAGATCCATGAGCATTTTCATCCATTTTGACTTCACCACGGTAATCACAAACACCACCAGCCCGACACAAGGACTTTGAAATAATGGTTGAGCTGGTTTCTGGAGCTTGGTGAATCATTCTGGCACCAGTATCTTGATCCACTACTTTACCGTTGGCAAAGGCAATCGATAACATCGTCCCCTTCGCTCCACGACCACGTAAGTAAACACTTGGATACTTCATTGTTACTTTAGAACCAAGATTTCCATCGACCCATTCCATAACAGCATTTTCATCCGCCACTGCCCGCTTGGTTTCCAGCGAATAAACGTTAGGCGACCAGTTTTGAATGGTTGTATAACGGCAAAAGCCTCGTGGTTTTACAAAGACTTCGACAACGGCCGCATGAAGGCTATCTTCAGAATAAACTGGAGCCGTGCAGCCTTCAACATAGTTCACACTCGCGTCTTCATCAACTACAATCAGCGTCCGTTCAAACTGTCCCGTATTTTCCGCGTTGATCCTAAAGAAACTCTGCAGCGGTTTATCAGCATGAACACCCTTTGGAACGTAAATAAAGGTTCCACCAGACCAGACTGCGGTGTTGAGCGCCGCAAAAATATTGTCATCAGGATGTACCAACTGGGCAAAATACTTTTTAACAATTTCTGGATACTTTTGGACTGCGGTATCAGTGTCCATAAAGAGGATCCCATGACTCGCTAAGTCCCGTTTTAAATTAGCGTAAACAACCTCCGACTCGTACTGAGCGGTAGCTCCTGCTAGGTATTGGCGTTCGGCCTCCGGAACTCCCATCTTTTCAAAGGTGGTTTTCATTTCCTCTGGCACGTCTGACCAGGAACGAGCCACATGATCAGTTGGTCGTTGAAAATACCTAAGCTGTGATAAATCTAATTTTGTTAAATCTGGTCCAAAGTTCGGCAGCTTCATCTTTAAATACTGATGATAGGCATTTAATCGAATATTTAACATCCATTCTGGCTCATGTTTACGCCGTGAAATTTCACGAACCGTCTCTTCTGTTAAACCAACCCCCGTGGAAAAGATCGGCTTAATATCATCATGAAAGCCGTATTCATAATGTTCTTTTGAAAATTGCTGAATTGCTTTTTTATCATCTTCTTGACTCATTACTGAACCTCCAATCGTTCCAGCAATTCATTAATGGTTTGGTCACGAAGTTGCTGATCTGGAAACTTTTCAATTACCGGTAATAAAAAGCCCTTTGTCAACAAAATTTCTGCTTCCATTAAAGTTAAACCGCGGGATTGTAAATAATATAACTGATCTGGGTTAACTTGGCCGATACTTGCCGCATGACCAGCATTAACATCATTATCTTCAATCAATAAGACCGGATCAGCTTCACCATGACTCGCTGCCGTTAGCGTTAATAGGCGACTCTCTTGGTTAGAAGCAGACTGGTGCGCCCCTTGATAAATCTTACCTACAGCATGGAAGTTCAGGATTGCCTGATCTTTAACCACCCCGTTTTGTAAGATTTCACCATCAGTATGTAGGCCATGATTATCAATCCTGGTATGAATATCCTGCACCTGATCGTGGGTCGCAATTCCAACCATTTTAAAATTAGCATGACTCCCGTCGCCATCCAAGTTTGCGTGATAATCAGCATCAAGATGGTGACGATCAAAAAAGGCACTGTAAATATTGAGTAAACTATCCCCTGCCTGATAGGCACGGACACTTTCCCAATTATGGTCTGCAGTAAACGTGTTTGATTGATAGTAATTGACTTGCGCACTGTCACCAAGTAATAATTCGGTTCCTAAATAGCTTGGTTGTTGATCACTAGCAACTTCATTTTCAATAATTGTCACTTGCGAATTAGCCCCCACAATGATGAGGTTGTGGTAATTGCATCCTGAAACAGTTGTATGCAATTCAATTGGCTGATCAACAACCGTGTTATTCGGCACATAAATGAACCGACCACCATTTAAAAACGCTAGATGGAAAGCATTTAATTGGTCGGCTTGCCAATTAATCGCCTTCTCCATTAAATTTTCCTGTACTAGCTCTGGATATTGTTGGGCTGCAATAAAAATGGGCAAGTTAACGTACCCATCAGGCGTGGTCGTTACCTGCTCATCATCAATCTCTAGTTGCGGATTTTGGAGCCACTTCTTTAAAACCATTTGTTGGGAATCGGTCACCGGGAGTTTTTGAGCCATCATCAGCGCTAATTGACGTTTTTTCCGTAACCAATCTGGTTGACCATGGGTGGCTGCTTGAACTTGATCTAATAACTCTGGTTTCATTCGTGAACGCCATCCTTACTCATTTGTTCAAACTTAGCATAACCGCCCTTTTCAAGTTCATCCGCTAATTCCGGACCGCCGCTTTGCACGACCCGCCCATCAACCATCACATGAATGCGGTCAGGTTTAACATATTCAAGCAAACGCTCATAGTGCGTAATCAGGAGCGCACTAAATTGTGGAGTTCGCATATGGTTAATGCCGTTCGCAACTATCCGTAATGCGTCAATATCAAGTCCAGAATCAATTTCATCTAAAATGGCTAATTTCGGCTTGAGCATCATCATTTGTAAGACCTCATTCCGCTTTTTTTCACCACCAGAAAACCCGACATTTAAATAACGGTCGGTAATATCATCCGGCATCTTGAGTAATTGTTTTGCTTCATTCAGTTGTTGGAGAAACTCTAACACCGGTACCGTTTGTCCTTCTGGTTGTGTAGCATTCATTGCTTGACGAATAAAGTCAATATTCTTTACTCCAGGAATTTCAGCCGGATACTGCATTCCTAAAAAGAGACCAAGTTGTGCCCGTTCCGTGACGGATTTACTTAAAACATCTTCACCGTCAAAAGTAACGGTCCCTGCAGTAACTTCATAAGCAGGATAACCCATAATCGTGGAGACCAGTGTTGACTTACCATTCCCGTTTGGCCCCATAATGGCATGCACTTCACCAGTGGGAACGGTTAAATCAACGCCCTTTAGAATTTCTTCACCGGTTTCCTTCACAATTGCATGTAAGTTTTTTACTACTAACGTCATTTTTTCACCCTTAACTAATGAACGAGCTTATCCCAAATAATGACTTTGTTGGCTCGTAATGATTTTTGCACGTCGATAATGCGTTGATTAGCGCTGCCCCGGAATTGTAACGTCAAGTCTTTTTGATCTTCCAAGAACCGCCCGTCAACTAAAATATCAATATTGCTCAGCATTTCTAGTTTATCATAGGATTCTTGCTGGAGTTCTTCCCAAGTATACCCGGACCAGGACCAAATATCTTTGGTATGTCCGTACTCTTTACGCAAGCGTTTAATTAGTTTTAAACAAACCTGCGTATTCAAGAATGGTTCACCACCTAACAAGGTTAACCCTTGCACGTAGTCATGACCTAAATCCGTCATGATTTTGTCTTCAAGTTCCTGAGTATACGGTTGTCCATAATGAAAATTTTGAGCGGCTTTGTTATAACATCCAGGGCAATTAAATAGACAGCCACTGACGTAGATACTGCACCGGACACCTTCACCATCAACAAAGTTGAATGGCTTATAATCAGCAACATACTGCAGAGAATGATCCGCTGCTAACCATTCCTTAGGACGTGGATTTTTGGGTAGACGATGTTGATGCCGTTCCCCCATATCGATCCCTCCTTAGATTTGGTCACCATTAAATTTGGCTCGGTGTTCTTTGGTATCCATTTGCCGTTGGGTTTCAAATTGCGCCGCAGATTTGATCATCCGTGGATCCATATGCTTAACACGATGAATGATTTCCTCATGCCGGCCATGCACCATTGGACGTTGTTGAGGGTTCCCTAAATAACCACAGGTCCGCTTAACAACATCACAGGTTGCCGGGTCGTGGTTACCACATTGTGGACACTTAAAGCCGCGGGCAGTTGCCTCAAATTCACCCTTGAAGCCACACTTGAAACATTGGTCAATCGACGTATTCGTACCTAAATAACCAACGTGATCGTAAGCCCAATCCCAAACTGCTTCGAGGGCTTTTGGATTTTGCCGTAAGTTTGGATATTCACAGTAGTGAATAAAACCACCAGCAGCGTATTTAGGAAATGCTTCCTCAAACTCTAGTTTTTCAAATGGGGTTGGATGCTTCCGCACATCATAGTGGAAACTATTCGTGTAATATTCCTTATCTGTGACGTCCTCTACACGACCAAATTTCTTTAAATCATCCTGACAGAATGTATCAGTCAACGATTCAGCTGGTGTGGAATACAGGCTAAAATGATAACCTTCTTCATCTTCCCACTTTGCACAAAGGTCATGCATTTGTTTGACAATTGAAACAGCAAAGTCATGGGCCTCTTTATTGTGTTCCCACTTTGGCCCATAGAACGTCGTGCAAACTTCATATAACCCAATGTAGCCTAATGATACAGTTGCCCGGCTGTTCTTGAATACTTCGTCAACACTATCCGTTTTCTTGAGACGTTTGCCAAAAGCTCCATACATATACAATAATGGCGCGTTTTCTGGCTTAGCTTGCTTGGTTCGTTTAATTCGATAATCTAAGGCAATCTTACAGATCCGCATCTTTTCTTGGAAAATTTGCCAAAAGAGTTTTTTATCACCATGGGCTTCCAACGCAATTCGTGGCAAATTAACGGTTACTACCCCTAAGTTCATTCGTCCAGAATTAACTTCTTTACCGGTTTCTGGATCTTGCCAACCTTGAAGAAATGAACGGCATCCCATCGGGGTCTTAAATGAACCAGTAATTTCCTTAATCTTGTCATACATTAACAAATCAGGGTACATCCGCTTAGTTGAACATTCCAAAGCTAGTTGTTTAATATCATAATTTGGATCCCCGGGATTTAAGTTAAGTCCCCGTTTTAACGTAAAAATCAATTTAGGGAAAATGGCAGTCCGGTGTTCTTTACCAAGACCCTTAATCCGAATCTTCAGAATAGATTTTTGGATTTCCCGAGCAATCCAGGAAGTCCCCAGGCCAAAATTAATCGTCGTAAATGGTGTCTGTCCTTGCGAAGAGTACAAAGTGTTAATTTCATACTCTAGCGCCTGCATCGCATCATAAATATCCTTCTTGGTCTTAGTTTTAGCGTATTCTTCACGCTTTTCTGGTGCAACCCATTGTTCAGCATCTCGTAAATGCTTTTCATAATTAATCTTGGCATATGGTTCGAGAAGTTGATCGATCCGGTTAGCAGAACAACCACCATATTGTAATGAAGCAACGTTAGCAATAATTTGCGACATTTGAGCCGTTGCGGTCTGAATTGACCGTGGTGAGGACACCCAAGCGTTCCCAATCTTGAACCCATTCTTGAACATCTCATCAAAGTCGATTAGACAACAATTGGTTTCTGGTGTGACTGGAGAGTAATCAAGGTCATGCCAGTGAATATCACCACGCAGGTGGGCCTTGGCAACTATTTGCGGTAACATCCGTAAGCCAAGTGCCCGACTAACCATACCGGCCTCTAAATCACGTTGCGTATTAAAGACCTTGGAATCCTTATTAGCGTTTTCGTGAACTACTCGCGAATTACGGTCAGACAGCTGATCCAACTTATACATCGGGTTAGTTGCTTCAGCAAAGGCCCGATCATCCTGCTTCCGATAGTTAATGAAAGCCATTGCGAATTCGTTATGACCAGCGGCACGAAAACCATCGATCATGGCTTGGGCAATTTCGATTGTCATGACACGATCCTTCCCCGCTAAGGCCTTTACTAATTCTTCGTACACTTTGGCTTGAGTTGCCCAGTCTACATGAAGTTCACGCATAATTAAATCTAATTTATAGGAATAAAACGGTGTGATGGTCCCATCACGCTTAATAACATTAACATCCTGTAATACTGCTAATGGATGCTGAGTTGTGGTTTTGATTTTCATAGATAATATCCCCTTTGGAGTTAACATTATCTATCTTAAATGAAAAAAGATTGAACACAACATCTTGAAACTATTGACATTCAAAACACAATATGTAGTGGCGATAAACGTCAGATTGATATTTTTTTATTTAGATCATTTCCTATGATCACATGCTTAATTTGGTTAACAAGCAGGTAGGATAGCAATTAGCCATATCCGGTTCCCGATAATTGTCTAAGAACAATTTGGTAAGTTCCGTTTTTTATTAATCAATTGATATTTGTAAAATACAATTTAAAAGATTGTGTTGCATGATTTTTACATCATATCATCGCAATAATCAATCATAAAAACCGCGCCGTTACAATAACGACGCGGTTTTAGTAAAGGATGAATTGTTAACTAATTACTTACCGTATACTTTTGACTCATCCGCTTTTCCAACCAATTTAGTAGTAAGGCCAGCGCTTGAGTAATAACAAAGTAAATCACGGCCGCAACAATCAGCGGTGGAATAAAGTTGTAGAGGGTCCCACCAACCCCTAAGGCTTCGGCAGTAACTTCTTGTACTCCAATATAGAACAGTACTGACGATTCCTTAATCAAAGTAATGAATTCGTTGCCCATTGCCGGGAGAGTGTTCCGCAATGCTTGTGGTAAAACAATTTCAAACAGGGTATCACGACGACTTAGCCCGAGTGAGAGCCCCGCTTCAGTTTGGCCGGCTGGAATTGAAATAATTCCAGAACGGAAGATTTCTGAAGTGTACGCCCCAGAATTTAATCCTAAGGCTAACGCACCAGGAATAATCCGGTCTAAGCCCGAACCAAGTACCTGGACTTGAGGAATCGGTAGCGTTTTAGACAAGATATAGTAAACCAGCAGAACTTGGATCATTGAAGGAGTTCCCCGGACGATTGACACATAAATGCCAGCGATCCAATTCAAAACTTTGATTTTTGACATCCGCATTAGGACCAGCAAAAGCCCAATTAAGAACCCGATAACGACCCCAATTACTGAAATAACTAACGTTAATTCTGACCCTTGTAAAAACATTGGCCAGTATTTACCGAGAAAACTAAATTCCATCATTTAACATCATCCTCTACTCTCTTTGATTGATTACTTCCCTGTTTGTTCCTGCAGGTCTTGGGCCTTTTGGAACATTTGATCTAATTGACCATTCTTTTGCATCTTAGTAATTTCCGCATTAACCTTCTTCTTCAACTTTGGTTCATTCTTTGGTAAGGCAATGCAAATTTCCCGTTGTGACTTTGGCACTGGTAACTTGACTGGCGCAATGGCGTAGTCGTTCGGGTACTTCTTAACATACTCTTCCGCAACCTTTTGGGCTAGGACAACACCGTCTAGTTTGCCACCCTTTAATTCAGTCGTCAGGCTGGTAACTAACCCTTCACTGACGATGTGGGCCTTAGTTTGGCTCTTACCAACGTTTTCCTGAATGGAACCTTGCTGAGCACCAAATGAAGCTCCCTTGGTACTTGCCTGCGTGGTGTACTTATTAGCATCGCTCTTTCTTACCAGCAGAGATTCAGATTCAGTGTAATATGGTTTGGAGAAGTCAACTGCTTTCCGCCGTTCTTTAGTAGCGGTCATTCCAGCCATGACCATCTGCACCTTATTATTTTGCAATTCACCAATTAATGATGAGAACTGCATGTTTTGTACCTTGAGCTTAACACCCATGTCTTTAGCGATTTGGTTAGCAACCATAATGTCAAATCCGTTGTAAGTTTTTTTGCCGTTCTTAACAACTGGAAATTCAAATGGTGCGAAGTCCGCTGAAGTCCCCATGGTCAATGTTTTTTCACTCTTAATCTTATTGTAAGCAGTGTTTTCTTTGGTTCCACATCCTGCTAAACCACCAGCAACCATTAAGGCAACGGCGCTTAAAGCAAGGATCTTTTTCCCTAATTTAAACTTCATAATTAATCCTCCATTACTTAGTAACTCAATGAATAATAATTGCATAACTTTTGAATACAACCAGTATAATACATGATTTATTCACGTAATGCAATGAAAAATGTAAAAAAATTCGAATCAATCTTAAAATAAGCTTCTTACGTGAATATATAAGCTTAAATTGTATAATTATAATCAAATAATCTGCGTATAATGAAAATGTTAATAAATAACTGGAGAATAAGTAATGAAAAGTTCTAATAAAAAATTGACCTTCTCACTTTGTTATGCCTGGGTAATGGTTATTTTAGCCCTAATTTCGATCTGCTTAATTATTTTAGATTACGCCAAAATGATTAGCCTTACTGACCAGCCATATTCATTAATTGACAATGGCATCTGGGTAATCTTTGTTGGTGATTATTGTATTCGTCTTCTTTTTGCTAATGATAAAAGAGCATTCCTAAAAACCAATATTTTTGATCTACTATCAATTGTTCCGGTCAGTGGATTATTTACCGTCTTCCGAATAAACCGAATTACACGTTTACTTCGCTTGTTGAGAATCATTCGGTTAGTGGGAATGACGGGGCGACTAAAGCATTTTCTCAAAGTAAATGGACTGATTTATTATCTGTACGTCAGTTGTGCCCTATTAATCATTAGTGCTTGCCTTTACAGTTTTGCTGAGCATACTAATTTAGAAAATGCACTTTGGTGGTCCATCACAACAGCCACTACCGTTGGCTATGGCGATATGACTCCACAAACTGGCTTAGGTCGAGTTGCAGCAATTATTTTAATGTTGGTTGGAATTGGTTTCGTTGGTATGCTCACCAGCAGCATCACAAATTTCTTTACCAATCAGGATCAAATTAATATGAGAAAAGAAATTCGATCCTTACATGAAGAGAATGACCAAATTATGGAAAAGTTAACTGAATTACAGTCGATGATGGAAAATGATGATTAGTGGTCGTTTTTGTGTACCAACTTTATTATTTAACATGATTTAGCTAAGTTATCCACAGATTTCGAAACAAAAACACCGTAACCCTATCACATCTAGGGTTACGGTGTTTTCTAGTTAAGATAAAACACTTACAAAAACTTATTAAAATGCCTCCGGTGGGGGTCGAACCCACACTCCCTCAACGGGAACTGGATTTTGAGTCCAGCGCGTCTGCCAATTCCGCCACAGAGGCATAAAAATCTTAACTAAAAGGTGGTAATCGGATTTGAACCGATGATAAAGGTTTTGCAGACCTCTGCCTTACCACTTGGCTATACCACCAAATAGAGTTTGAATGTTATTCAAACAATTAGACGCTGCGATCGGGCACCGTCTAACCAGAAGGGCGGTATGTGGGATTCGAACCCACGCGTGTCGGACCCACAAACCGATGTGTTAACCAAACTTCACCAATACCGCCAAAATATTCAATTGAGCAGGGATAGTAGGAATCGAACCCACAATGACGGTTTTGGAGACCGTAGTTATACCGTTTAACTATATCCCTATAAAGTGGAGGAGGGTGGATTCGAACCGCCGAACCCGAAGGAACGGTTTTACAGACCGTCGCGTTTAACCAGACTTCGCTAC